>NZ_JAMYQK010000003.1:0-321440 GCF_040320845.1 Mesorhizobium sp. M0601 | reverse complement strand
CGAATTGATCGACCACGTGCGCGAAGTGCTGAGGGCGGTGGATTGAGGAACGCGCTGCAGCTTTCCCTCCCCCTTGAGGGGAGGGTGGCCGCGAAGCGGCCGGGTGGGGTCGGCGCGGCAGCGCGCCAGCCTGACCTTCGGCCGCATAGGTGCCTGTGATGCCCCGGACCCGCGTGAGCTTCGAAATGCGCCAGAAGGCGCGCGCGCTTCGAGTTCATGCGACCAAAGGCGAATCGCTGCTTTGGTATGAACTGCGCGAATTGAAATCGGCCGGGATGAAATTCCGCCGCCAGTGTCCGATCGGGCCTTATATCGTCGACTTTGCCTGCCTTGCGGTAAAGCTGGTCGTTGAAATCGATGGTGATCTGCACGAACAGGAGAAGGGCAAACGGCACGACGCCGTCCGTGATGCCTATCTGCGATCGCTCGGGTTCGATATCTTTCGCGTCGATGAGCCCGATGTCATAAACAGCGCTTGGCATGTCGCACAGGTGGTCAAGGAGAAGGTCGCGCGCATGTCAGCCGACCCCACCCGACCGCTTCGCGGCCACCCTCCCCTCGAGGGGGAGGGGGACGCTGGCGTGCCACAACCGATGAGGTTTTAGAATATGGCCGCCCCCGGCGAGAATCTGCGAATCAATTCAGACCGTTTGTGGGATTCGATAATGGAGATGGCGAAGATCGGCCCCGGCATTGCCGGCGGCAATAATCGCCAGACTGTTACTGACGAGGACGGCGAAGGGCGGCATCTGTTCAAGCGCTGGTGCGATGAGGCGGGGCTCGAAATGGGCGTCGACGAGATGGGTACGATGTTTGCCCGTCGCGAAGGCACCGACCCCAGCCTGCCGCCGGTCTATGTCGGCAGCCATCTCGACACCCAGCCGACCGGCGGCAAGTATGACGGCGTGCTCGGCGTGCTCGGCGGCCTGGAGGTCGTGCGCTCGCTCAACGATCTCGGCATCAAGACCAAGCATCCGATCGTCGTCACCAACTGGACCAACGAGGAAGGCGCCCGCTTTGCGCCGGCGATGATGGCGTCCGGGGTATTCGCCGGCGTGCTCGACCAGGCCGACGTCTATTCACATGTCGACAAGGACGGCAAGAAATTCGGCGAGGAACTCGAACGGATCGGCTGGAAGGGCACCGAGAAAGTCGGTGAGCGCAAGATCCACGCCTTCTTCGAATTGCATATCGAGCAGGGCCCGATCCTCGAGGACGAGGGCATCGACATCGGTGTCGTCACCCATGGGCAAGGGTTGAAATGGCTGCAGGTGACGCTGACCGGCAAGGAGGCGCATACCGGCTCGACGCCGATGCCGAAGCGCCGCAATGCCGGGCTCGGCATGGCGCGGGTGATCGAATTGGTGCACGAGATCGCCATGGACTATCAGCCCGACGCCGTCGGCGCGGTCGGCCATATGGAGGTCTATCCGAACTCGCGCAACATAATCGCCGGGCGCACCGTCTTCACCATCGACATCCGCTCGCCGGAAAAGGAGGTGCTGGACGCCATGGACGAGCGCATCCGCGAAGGCATCGACACGATCTGCGACGCGCTCGACATCAAATATCAAATCGAGCAGGTCGGCCATTTCGACCCGGTCACTTTCGACGCGGGCTGCGTCAAGGCTGTGCGGGATGCGGCGGAGCGCCTGGGATATACGCATCGCAACATCGTCTCCGGCGCCGGCCATGACGCCTGCTGGATCAACCGCGTCGCACCCACCGCAATGGTGATGTGCCCCTGTGTCGACGGGCTCAGCCACAACGAGGCCGAGGAAATCACCAAGGAATGGGCAGCGGCCGGCGCCGACGTGCTGTTCCATGCGGTCGTCGACACGGCGGTGATTGTCGAATGATGGGATAGCCTCGCAACGCCGCTCACAAGAAGCGCGAAGAGAATAAGGGAACAAGAAAATGTCCAAAGTCATCAAGAATGGCACCATCGTCACCGCCGACCGCACGTGGAAGGCCGACGTGCTGTTCAAGCACGGCAAGATCATCGGCATCGGCTCGGATTTGCATGGCGACCATGAGTTCGACGCCAGCGGCTGCTATGTGATGCCGGGCGGCATCGACCCGCATACCCATCTCGAAATGCCGTTCATGGGCACCTATTCGGCCGATGACTTTGAATCCGGCACCCGCGCGGCCCTTGCCGGCGGCACGACGATGGTCGTCGATTTCTGCCTGCCAGGGCCGCAGCAGTCGCTGCTCGAGGCCCTGCAGATGTGGGACAACAAGACTTCGAAGGCGTCCTGCGACTATTCCTTCCACATGGCGATCACCTGGTGGGGCAAGCAGGTGTTCGACGAGATGGCCACCGTCGTCGACAGGGGCATTACCTCGTTCAAGCATTTCATGGCCTACAAGGGCGCGCTGATGGTCGATGACGACGAGCTCTATTCGTCGTTCCAGCGCTGTGCCGATCTTGGCGCGCTGCCGCTGGTCCATGCCGAGAATGGCGACGTTGTGGCGGCGCTGTCGCAGAAGCTGCTGGCGGCGGGCAACAGCGGCCCGGAGGGACACGCCTATTCGCGCCCGCCTGAAGTGGAAGGCGAGGCGACCAACCGCGCCATCATGATCGCCGACATGGCCGGTGTGCCGCTCTATGTCGTGCATGTCTCCTGCGAGCAGGCGCACGAAGCCATCCGCCGGGCGCGGCAGAAAGGCATGCGGGTATTCGGCGAGCCGCTGATCCAGCACCTGACGCTGGACGAGAGCGAATATTTCAACAAGGACTGGGACCATGCGGCGCGCCGGGTGATGAGCCCGCCCTTCCGCAACAAACTGCACCAGGATTCGCTGTGGGCCGGCCTGCAGGCCGGATCGCTGCAAGTGGTGGCGACCGACCATTGTGCCTTCACCACCAAACAAAAGCGCAACGGCGTCGGCGACTTCACCAAGATCCCGAACGGCACGGGCGGGCTCGAGGATCGTTTGCCGGTGCTGTGGACGACCGGCGTCAAGACCGGCCGGCTGACGATGAACGAGTTCGTCGCGGTGACCTCGACCAACATCGCCAAGATCCTCAACATGTACCCGAAGAAGGGCGCCATCGTCGAAGGCGCGGACGCCGACATCCTCGTATGGGACCCCATGCGCAAGAAGAAGATCACGGCCAAGAAGCAGCAGTCGGTGATCGACTACAATGTCTTCGAGGGTTTTGAGGTAACCGGCCTGCCGCGCTTTGTCTTCTCGCGCGGCGAACTGTCGATCGAGGAAAACGAGGTCAAGGCGAAGCCCGGCCATGGCGAATTCGTCGCTCGCGAGCCGAACGCGGCGGTCAACCGGGCGCTGTCGACGTGGAAGGAAATTTCCGCGCCGCGCAAGGTGGAACGGACGGGCATCCCGGCGACGGGCGTTTGAGCTTGGCGAGCCACGGAGCGATTATCTCAATGGCCGCGGTGATCCTTGCCGCCGGGCCGGCGGCGGCTGACGTCCTTGCCGGCTCCTTTGGCAATGAGGTCGGTTGCGCTGGTGTACGGCTCGGTTATCAGGACAGCGACGATTATGTCGTGCTGACCGCCGACGGCGTCGAAACCTATGGCAGCGGCTGCCAGTTCGCACAGCGACTGACGGCGGCGCCTGGCACCCTGTTGTTGAGCTCCAGCTGTTTCGCCGAGGGCGAGGAGGGCTCGACCACGGATGTCGTCAAGGTCATCAACAGAGGAGGGGACGGTTTCTTCGTGACCATTCCCGGCCTTGAGGAGATCGGGCCGCTGAAATCATGTTCGTGACGGTGCCGATGACGACCGCCGCCTCGATGCCGGCGTCAGGCGACCAACCCGTCCAGTTCCGGCAGCAGGACGACGCTTTCCTGTTCGTTGGGATCGGTTCGGGCAATGACCGCCGAGGCGGGGCTGTCGCTCAGATTGGCCGGCAGATGCGGCACGCCGGGGGGAATATAGAAAAGATCGCCGGCCTTGACCACGATATGCTGTTCGAGCCGGTCGCCATACCAGGTATGGACTTCGCCGGAGAGCACGTAGATCGCGGTTTCATGGTTTTCGTGCATATGCGCCTTGGCGCGGGCACCCGGCGGCATGGTCAGCAGATGCATGCAGATGCCGGACGAGCCGACTGTTTCGGCGGCGATACCGGCGAAATAACTCAGGCCCTGCTTGCCTTCATAAGAGCTTTCAGGGCGGATAAGATGGCAAGTCGGTTTGGGCGACATGGGGGCAACTCCGGGCGTCTATCTGATGGGACAAGGGCGCATAGAACTGGCGCGCGTAGAACTGCGGCGAGTAGGACTGGGCGAGTGGAAAGCAACATCTGGGTAAAATCAATGGGATTCCGGCCGGCGCCGCAGTGGCCGGAAGCGACAGGCTACGGCCGATGACGGGAGTATCGCCAGCCGTTGTTTCGGCAAGCAAGCTTGGACTGACCTTCCAGACCAATGATGGTCCGGTACAGGCGCTGTCGAATGTCGACCTGACGATCGGCAAGGGGGAATTCGTGTCCTTCATCGGGCCCTCCGGCTGCGGCAAGACGACCTTGCTGCGCGTCATCGCCGATCTGGAGAAGCCGACATCGGGAGCCATCTCCGTCAACGGCATGACGCCCGAGCAGGCGCGCCAGAGCCGCGCCTATGGCTATGTCTTCCAGGCGGCTGCACTTTATCCGTGGCGCACCATCGAGCGCAATGTGGCACTGCCGCTGGAGATCATGGGCCTGTCCAGGGCAGAGCAGGCGGCGCGCATCAAGCGAACCCTCGACCTTGTCAATCTCAGCGGCTTCGAGAAGAAATACCCCTGGCAGCTTTCGGGCGGCATGCAGCAGCGCGCCTCGATCGCGCGGGCGCTCGCCTTCGACGCCGACCTTTTGTTGATGGACGAGCCGTTCGGCGCGCTGGACGAGATCGTGCGCGATCACCTCAACGAACAGCTGCTGGAGCTTTGGGAGCGCACCAACAAGACTATCTGCTTCGTCACCCATTCGATCCCCGAGGCGGTCTATCTGTCGACGCGCATCATCGTCATGTCGCCGCGCCCGGGGCGTGTCAGCGACGTCATAGAATCGACGCTGCCGAAAAAGCGGCCGCTCGATATCCGCGAGACGCCGGGGTTCCTGGCCATCGCGGCACGCGTGCGCGACGGGCTGAGGGCGGGGCACAGCTATGATGATTGAGCGGGATGAGCTCCCTCCTCTCCCCGTCGGGGCTAGCGGGGCCCCCCATGCCTTCGTCATCCTAGGGCGGAGCAGCCGCGAAGCGGCCTGCGCAGACCCTAGGATCCATGCCGTGACATTAGCCGAAAGGCGCAAGCGGTTCAGAATATTCGCCGGGCAGAGCGGTGTGGAGGAAGCCATTTTCAGCACCGTTGCGGAGCGGGGAGATAATGGCATGGATCCTAGGGTCTGCGCCGCGTCGCTTCGCTCCTTGCTTCGCCCTAGGATAACGAAAGCGTGGTGGGGCGCTCCCGATACGCACGCCGCTTCGCGGCGGTTCCGCCCTAGGATGACAAAAGCGCGGTCACCCTCACCCGGCCTCCGCTTCGCTCCAGTCACCCTCTCCCCGTTGGGGAGAGGAGGGCGCTTACCCGGCGAGGCCTGCTAGATGGACTCGTTTCGCGACAAGATCGTTCCGGTGACCTCGATCCTCCTGGGCGTGGTCGTCGTCTGGTACGTCATGGCCGTTGTCCTCAACGCACCGTTCCAGCGCGATCTCGACCGCCGCGCCAATCAGACACCGGGTATTGTGGAATTCATCGGCAAGACGCTGGCGCAGCCGAAGCCGACGCTGCCGGCGCCGCATCAGGTGGCGGTGAATTTTTTCGAAAACACCTTTCTGCGCAGCATCACCTCGAACCGCAGCCTTGTCTACAATGCCTGGGTGACGCTGTCGTCAACACTGCTCGGCTTTGCTTTCGGCACGGCGCTCGGCATCGTCATCGCCGTCGGCATTGTCCATGTGGCGACGCTCGACCGCAGTCTGATGCCGTGGATCATCGCCTCGCAGACCATTCCGATCCTGGCGGTGGCGCCGATGATCATCGTCGTGCTGGCGGCGGTCGGCATCACCGGGCTTATCCCGAAGGCGCTGATCTCGACCTATCTGTCGTTCTTCCCGGTGGCGGTCGGCATGGTGAAGGGACTGCGCTCGCCCGAGCTCACCCATCTCGACCTGATGCACACCTATAATGCCAGTGCCTCGCAGACCTTCTGGAAATTGCGGGTGCCGGCTTCGGTGCCGTTCCTGTTTACCTCGATGAAGGTGGCGGTGGCCGCCAGCCTGGTCGGCGCCATCGTCGGCGAGTTGCCGACCGGCGCCGTCGCCGGCATCGGCGCCAAATTGCTCGCCGGCGCCTACTACAGCCAGACCATCGACATCTGGTCGGCTCTGGTTGCCGGGTCGGTGGTCGCGGCGCTGCTGGTGATGGTCGTCGGCATCGCCGGGCGCCTTGTCGACCGCGCCATGGGCGGGAGGCCGGCATGAGCTCCATCCTGAGCCTTTCCTCAATCACGCCTCGATCCTGGCAGGGCTATGCCGCGCTTGTCCTGCTTGCCGGCGCGCTGCTTCTTTGGCCGCTCGTCAGCGCTACGCCCGGTTACGGCATGGCAACTGCGGTTTTGATTTTCATTTTGCTGCTCGTGGCAATCGAGGCCGACAACTTTCCACCGATGATCGGGGTGGTGTTGCTGTTCCTTGGCGCGCATGGCGCAGCGTGGATGCTGCTCGCCGGCATAACCGGCAATGAGGGCAGCGCTCGCGCATCCTTCTATCTGCTGCTCGTCGCGGCGTGGTTTTTGGCCTGGCGCTGCGTAACGGTCTTGTCGTCGTTTCGCCCGACGTCGCGCTGGGCGTCAACCGCCCTGCGCCTGATCATTCCGGCCATCTTCGGCGCCTGGATCCTGATCATCTGGGAGGCGGTGACGCGTGGTGCCGGCATTCCCTTCATCCTGTTGCCGCCGCCAAGCGCCATCGGTGCACGCATCGTCGGCTCGCTGCCGGTGCTGGGGGCCGATGTCAGGCAGACCATCTTCAAGGCGGTTATCTTCGGCTATGTGGTGGGGAGCAGCGCCGGCTTCCTCGTTGCCATCGCCGCCGACCGCGTGCCGTTCCTGCGGCGCGGGCTTTTGCCGATCGGCAATATGGTGTCGGCGCTGCCGATCATCGGCGTCGCGCCGATCATGGTCATGTGGTTCGGCTTCGACTGGCAGTCAAAGGCAGCGGTGGTCATCATCATGACCTTTTTCCCGATGCTGGTGAACACCGTCGCCGGGCTTGCCGCCTCCGGCCATATGGAGCGCGACCTGATGCGCACCTATGCCTCGAGCTACTGGCAGACGCTGTTCAAGCTGCGGCTGCCGGCGGCGGCACCCTTCATCTTCAATGCGTTGAAGATCAATTCGACGCTGGCGCTGATCGGCGCCATCGTCGCCGAGTTCTTCGGCACGCCGGTGGTCGGCATGGGATTCCGCATTTCGACGGAAGTCGGGCGGATGAACATCGACATGGTGTGGGCGGAAATCGCAGTTGCAGCACTTGCGGGTTCGGTCTTTTATGGCGTGGTCGCTCTTTTCGAGAGAGCAGTCACGTTTTGGCATCCCTCTGTCCGTGGTGGATAGGGGCGGTGGGTTTAGGGCGCTAACTTCAGAGGGTAAAAACATGAAAAGACTTGTTGTTTCGATGCTGGCCGGCGCGATGTCGCTTGCCGCGTTCCAGGCGATGGCCGCGGACAAGGTGACGCTGCAGCTGAAATGGGTCACCCAGGCACAGTTCGCCGGCTATTATGTCGCCAAGGCCAAGGGCTTCTATGAAGCCGAGGGCCTCGACGTCGACATCAAGCCCGGCGGCCCGGACATTGCGCCCGAGCAGGTCATCGCCGGCGGCGGCGCCGACGTCATCGTCGATTGGATGGGCGGCGCGCTGGCTGCGCGCGAGAAGGGCGTGCCGCTGGTCAACATCGCCCAGCCGTTCAAGAAGGCCGGCATGGAGCTGGTCTGCCCGAAGGACGGGCCGGTCAAGACAGAAGCCGACTTCAAAGGCCACACGCTCGGCGTCTGGTTCTTCGGCAACGAGTATCCGTTCTATGCCTGGATGAACAAGCTTGGCCTCAAGACCGATGGCGGGCCGGACGGCGTCACCGTGCTCAAGCAGAGCTTCGATGTGCAGCCGCTGATCCAGAAGCAGGCGGATTGCATTTCGGTCATGACCTATAACGAGTACTGGCAGCTCATCGACGCCGGCTACAAGCCGGAAGAGCTGACCGTCTTCAACTATTCCGCCATGGGCAACGATCTGCTCGAAGACGGGCTCTATGCCCTGGAGGACAAGCTCAAGGATCCGGCCTTCGAGGACAAGATGGTGCGTTTCGTGCGCGCTTCGATGAAGGGTTGGAAATACGCCGTCGATAATTCCGACGAAGCGGCCGGCATCGTCATGGACAATGGCGGCCAGGACGAGAATCACCAGAAGCGCATGATGGGCGAAGTCGCCAAGCTGATCGACAATGCCGATGGCAAGCTCGATCCGGCGACCTACGAGCGCACCGCCAAGGCGCTGCTCGACCAGAAGATCATCAGCAAGGAGCCTACCGGCGCCTACACGACGGCGATCACCGACAAGGCCATCAAATAGGGCTGTCAAACTGGCTTGTAGCGGAAAAGGGGCGGGCGACCGCCCCTTTTTAGTGGGAGGTAAAATAAACGTTACCGGCGGAAACATCCGCTCGCAAAATCGTTGTGCCGGTGCATCCGCCTCAAGGGTGTCACAACGGAGGTTTCCATGCGCATCCAGTCCTTCACGCCGATGCTTTCGGCGCTGGCCATTTCTGCAGCCATCTTCTCTGCTTCACCGGTCTTGGCCGAAACCATGAAGATGACGGCGACGCTCGATGGTGCTCAGCAGAACCCGCCCGTCACCACGAAGGGCAAGGGCACCGCCACGCTCAGGTTCAACACCGCCACCAAGAAACTCAGCTGGACCGTGAGATATTCCGGCCTCAGCGGGCCGGCGAAGGCCGCACACATTCACGGCCCGGCGGCAAAGGGTCAAAACGCCGATCCGGTGGTGCCGTTCGAAGGCAAGCTGAAGAGCCCGATCAAGGGTTCGGCGACATTGACCGATGCCCAGGCGACCGATCTTGAGGCAGGCAAATATTACGTCAACATCCATACCGCGGCCCACGCGGACGGCGAGATCCGCGGCCAGATCGAGAAGGCCAAATAGGCAGATCACGACGACAAAACAGGGCAATCATCCTGTTTTGTCAGGCCTTGTCGCGAATCTGGGTCATAGTGCGGGTCGGCGTGATGGCTTCAGGGTCGAGCCGGATCTCTACGATTGACGGCTTGCCGCTGGCCCGCGCTCGCTCGAAGGCCGCCGCGAAGTCGGCGGTCTTTTCCACCGTCTCGCCATGGCCGCCATAGGCACGGGCCAAAGCAGCAAAGTCGGGATTCTTCAAGTCCGTGGCGACGACACGGCCAGGATATTCGCGCTCCTGATGCATGCGGATGGTGCCGTAGATGCCATTGTTGACGACGATGACGATGATCGGCAGCCCGTATTGCACGGCGGTGGCGAATTCCTGGCCGTTCATCAGGAAACACCCGTCGCCGGCGAAAGCAATCACGTCGCGGTCGGGGAAAAGCTGCTTGGCGGCGACCGCCGCCGGCGTGCCGTAGCCCATCGAGCCGGATGTGGGTGCTGCCTGCGTGCCGAAACGCCGGAAGCGATGGTAGCGATGCACCCAGGTGGCGTAGTTGCCGGCGCCATTGGTGAGGATGGCGTCGTCCGGCAGCATCGTTTCGAGATAATTCATGATCGGCCCCATCTGGACGGCGCCGGGGCCGCTCTCCGGAGGCGTCGACCAGTCGAGATAGGCGGCGTGCAGCTTCGCTGCCTCAGCCGCCCACACCGGTGTTGCGGCCGGCTTGCGTCCGGCAAAGGCTTCGACGAAAGCGGCAGGCGAGGCATTGATCGCCAGCGCCGGCCGGTAGACGCGGCCGAGTTCGCCGGCGTCGGCATGGATATGGACCAGCGTCTGGTCGGGATAGGGGCTCTTCAGCAGCGTGTAGTCGGATGACGGCATCTCGCCCATGCGGCCGCCGATCAGCAGCACAAGGTCGGCCTGCTTGATGGCGGTTGCTACCTTGAGATTGATGCCGATGCCGACATCGCCGGCATAGTTCGGGTGGAGATGGTCGAACAGCATCTGGCGGCGGAAGGAGCAGCCGACCGGCAATGACCAGGCTTCGGCTATCGTCCGCATCCGTGCAACGGCCTGCGCGTCCCAGCGCGTACCGCCGAGGATGACGAAGGGCCGCTTTGCCTTGTTGAGCAACACTTCCAGTGCGTCGAGCTCGACTTCGCCAGGCCGCGTCTCGACAGGGGTATAATGCCGGGCGTCCGGTGCCTCGGCGAGGCTGGTCAGCATGTCCTCGGGCAGCGAGATGACGACCGGGCCCGGGCGACCGGACGTCGCCACCGCAAAGGCGCGTGTGACGAATTCGGGTATGCGTGCGGCGTCGTCGATCTCGACCACCCATTTGGCAATATCGCCGAAGAACCTGACGTAGTCGACCTCCTGGAAGGCCTCGCGCCCTTTGGCGTGGCTGGCGACCTGGCCGATGAACAGGATGAGAGGGATTGAATCCTGCATCGCGATGTGGATGCCGGCCGAGGCATTGGTGGCGCCTGGGCCGCGGGTGACGAAGCAGATGCCGGGCCTGCCGGTCAGGCGGCCATGGCAGTCGGCCATCATTGCGGCACCGCCCTCCTGGCGGCAGACGATTGTGCGGATCGGTGAATCATGCAGCGCGTCGAGCACCGCCAGATAGGATTCGCCAGGTACGCAATAGATACGGTCCGTTCCGTTGGCTTCGAGCGCATCGACGATGAGTTGTCCGCCGGTCTTCATTTTCCTGACCTCTCCAGTTCGGCAAGGATTTCTTGGGTGTGTTCGCCGAGACGCGGTGACGGACGTTCATAGACCAGCGGCGTGCCGGACATGACCATCGGCGCCCGCACCGAGGGCAAGAGATTGCCATGGCCGTCATCGAGGTCGAGCCGCATGCCGCGCGCTACGGTCTGCGGGTCGGCAAACATCTGGCCGATGTTGTTGATTGGGCTGGCCGGCACTCCGGCAGTCTCAAGTCTGGCCAGCAACGGGTCGCGATCGAAGGCTTTCAGCGCCTCGATCATATGCTCGCGCAGCTTTGCCCGGTTGGCGACGCGGGCGGGATTGGTGGCGAAGTCAGGGTTCGACGCCAGCTCGTCGAGGCCGACGGCAGCGCAGAACTTTGCGAACTGGCCGTCATTGCCGACCGCCAGGATGATGTGGCCATTTTTCACCGGCACCACTTCGTAGGGCGCGATGTTCATATGCGCATTGCCCATCTGCACCGGCGACTGTCCGGAGACGAGATAGTTGAGGTTCTGGTTGCCGAGCGTCGAGATCTGGGTGTCGTAGAGCGCCATGTCGATATGCTGGCCTTCGCCGGTCTTCTCGGCATGGCGAAGCGCCGCCTGGATGGCGATGACCGAATAAAGCCCGGTGAAAACATCCGATATAGCGACGCCCGCCTTTTGCGGTTCGCGGCCGACTTCGCCGGTGATCGACATCATGCCGGCCATGCCCTGGATGATGAAATCATAGCCGGCACGCGGCGCATACGGTCCCGACTGGCCAAAACCGGTGATCGAGCAATAGATCAGCCGCGAGTTGATTTTCCTCAGGCTGTCATAGTCGAGGCCGTATTTCTTCAGTCCGCCGACTTTGAAGTTTTCGATCAGCACATCCGACGTCGTGACCAGCCGGCGCACCGTCTCGGCACCCTCGGGCGTCGAGAAGTCGATGGCGATGGAGCGCTTGCCGCGGTTGCAGGAATGGTAATAAGCGGCCGAAAGGTTCTCGCCGTCATGGCCGATGACGAACGGCGGTCCCCATTTGCGGGTGTCGTCGCCGCCGTCCGGGCTCTCGACCTTGATCACGTCGGCGCCGAGGTCGGCAAGCAGCTGTCCGGCCCATGGCCCGGCGAGGATGCGTGCGAGTTCGATGACGCGGATGCCTTTGAGCGGAGGCTCAGTCATGGATCACCGTGGTTGATCGAAAGCGCAGCCTCTATCAATCCCGCGCGCCGCTGTCACGGCCCTTGCAATGGGCCAGTATCACTGTGCCCCCAGCACGCGGTCGGCCCAGGCGGCAAAATCCTCCATGATGATGTCTCGGTTGACCTCGTTCAGGCTTTCGTGGCGGGTTTTGGCGTAAACCTTTGAAACGAGATTCGAAAAACCCATCATGTGCATCCGGCCGGCAAGATGGCTGACCGCCTTGCCGCCGTCCGAGGCCGGATCTTGCTCGCCTCCGACCAGATTGACGAACAGGTCGCGCCGCACGCCGGAAAAATTGCGGTCGCTGCCGCAATGCAGCGTCATCATGACGATGTCCTGCCACATCGATACCGATGCGTCCCAGCCGCAAAGCGGGTCGGCGATGTATTTCTCGACTTCAACGGCATCGCGCGACAGCCAGTCGAACGGCGTCCGGTGATTGGGCACCGCCTTGCCCCAGGCCCGGAACGTCAGCCGGGGCAGCAGGCGCGACGGCACGTCTGAGCCAAGCCGGAACTTTTCCCAACCAAGCATGGCCAGCGCGATTTGGCCGAGCAGTCCGGTCGAGAAATTGCCGTTCCAGATCGCGGCGGCATGGATGCGCGCCGAGTGGCGGAGGACAAAGTTCAGCGAGACCGACGCGCCCAAGGAGTGACCGAAGACGATGACCGGCAGGCCCGGCTGTTCCCTGGCGATGAGATCATGGACGGCAGCGACATCGGCGATGACCTTGGCACCGCCATCCGCATCGGCGAACCTGCCAGGTGGCGCGTCGGGCGCCTTGGTGGCGCCGTGGCCACGGTGGTCGTGCGCGTAGACCTGGTAGCCGCGCTCGCCAAGGAAATCGGCGAAACGGGCATAGCGCGCCGCGTGCTCGGCCAACCCGTGATTGACCTGGACAATGGCGCGCGGTTGGCCGATGGCGTGTTTCACATAAAGGTTGAGCTCGGCGCCGGTCGGCGATGCCAGCATCCTCTGCTTGTCAAATGGCATGTCTCGCTCCCGTCGGCGACTGTTGGGCGACGCAGCGATCGACGTCAAGGGACGCAGGGTACCCACTCGACGGCGTTGACAGCATGCTGTCAATGTGATTACATGACAGCATACTGTCAAATGGTCAGCGGCAGATTGGGGGTATGACTATGAAAACCACCGGGGCCATTTCGCGGCGTGCAATCTTGCTGGCGGGCTTCGCCTTCACGACGGCCACCCTGTTGTCAGGGATTGCTGCGTTCAGTCAGGAAACCAGGGAGATGACCATGATGACGTCCACTGTTCCAGGCCCGCAAGGCCAGCTTGCCACTTATAGGATCAACGCCGGCAATGGCCTGCCGATCATGTTCCTGCATGGCGATTGCAGCCGCGCTTCCCACTGGGACCGGGTGATGCAGCTCTCCGTCGAAGGCCGCGAGGCGGTAGCCTTCGATTTTCGCGGTCATGGCGCCTCCGCGCCGGCGCAGGACGGTGACTATGGTTATGACGGTCGTGCAATGGATGTCGGTGCCGTGGCCGACGCGTTTGGCCTGAAGCGGTTTCTCATTGTCGCGCACAGCGGCGGCGGTGGCGTGGCGCTCGCTTATGCCGCCAGCCATGCCGAACGGGTCGCCGGTGTCTTGCTCGTCGACCCGGCGACCGATCCTCGTGCGCTGCCGCAGGCGATTCGTGACGGCTTTGTCCGCGATCTGGCCGGTCCGCAAGGCCGTGATGTCCTGAACGCCTATTATGCGTCGATTGCCGGCCCTAACGCGGTTGTTCGCCAGCGTGTTCTGGCCGATGCGGCAGTGGTCGATCCGGCGGCGAGGGCAGGTGTCGGCAAGGCACTGGCCGAATGGAACCCGGAGCCGGCACTCGATGCGTATCGCGGGCCTATGTTCGTATTGGCTACCGAGGCCAGTGACACTCCAGCCGCGCTCTACCGGCTGCGCACGGACATTCCGCGCCAGATCGTGGCGGGCAGCGGCCATTGGGTGATGCTTGACAAGCCCGAGGTCGTAGCCGAAGCCGTTAATAATTTCGTCGCGACCATCGAGGCCGGCCAGAAATGACGACCAGGACCGAAGCGGCAAATGTGCTCACCGAACTGGTGCTTGCCGTGTTCAGGATGAACGGCAGTTTTCTGGATGCGGCCGACCGGCTGGCCGCTCCAACCGGGCTGACGGCAGCGCGCTGGCAGGTTTTGGGTGCAGTTTTGAAGGAGCCGAAATCTGTGGCCGACATCGCCCGCGACATGGGTCTCGCCCGTCAGAGTGTACAGCGGCTGGCCGACATACTGGCTGCGGAGGGGCTTGCCGCCTACGCCGACAACCCGGCGCATCGCCGCGCCAAGCTGTTGTCGATAACCGATGCCGGCCGGGCAGCGGTCAAGAATATCGGCACACGCCAGCATGTTTGGGCGAACCGCGTTTCGGAGGGTATGGACGCCGACGTGCTGAAAGCCTCGCTTGATCTGCTGCGCACCCTGACGGAACGGGTGGAGGCGGGCGGATCCTGATCGACCACGCGCGAGCCGTCTCAATGCGCTGGCGATTGTTTTTACGGCCGGCGAAAGAAATCGTAATTCTGACATGTCGCAAGTTTCTAGCTTGCGGCGTGAATCACGAGGAGTGCCGGAATGCGGATTTGGGCGATATGGGGGGCAGTGTTTGTTGCGTTTGCTGGCGCAAGCGCGGCGCGGGCCGATGTGAAGATGACCGGCTCTTTCGTCGCCGATGCCGCCTGTCCGGCAACGCAGGCGATCAAGAGCGGCAAGAATCCCGGCAATGTCTCGACCGCGGCTGGTCAGAGTTATGATCTGCTGGCCGGCAACAAGGACGCGCCCACGCACTACCTCATTCGCGTGCCGGGCGCCGATCCGGAGCGCCGCTGGGTCAAGATCAGCTGCGGTCACGTTTCGGGCGGCAGCGCGTCGACGATGCCGGCTGCACCGGCGCCTGCCGAGCCGAACAAGCCATCGGCGTCCGGAAAGCCGGAATATGTCTTCGCGCTGAGCTGGCAGCCGGCTTTCTGCGAGACCAAATCCGGCAAAACCGAATGCCGTGCGCAGACCGCCGCCGGTTTCGATGCGACCCACTTCACCTTGCATGGGTTGTGGCCGCAGCCGAACGGAAATTTCTATTGCCAGGTCGCGGCAAGCGACAAGGCGAACGACGATCCGGCACACTGGCGGGATTTGCCGCCGGTCACCCTTGACCCGAAAACGCGAGCGGAACTCGACCAGGTGATGCCGGGCACCGCGTCCGCCCTCGAAAGGCATGAGTGGATCAAGCACGGCACCTGCTACGGCAAGAGCCAGCAGGAGTATTTCGCCGACGCCTTGAACCTGATGCGCGCGATGAATGCGTCGCCGGTGCGCGATCTCTTCATCAAGAACATCGGCAAGCAACTGACATCCGATCAGATCCGCAGCACCTTCGACAGTGCCTTCGGCAAAGGCGCGGGCGACCGGGTCCGCGTGTCCTGCGTGGTCGATCCTTCGAACGGCAGGCGGCTGATCGGCGAACTGACGCTCGGCCTGACCGGCCCGATCGCTTCGAACGCTTCGCTCGGTGCCCTGCTGCTTGCCTCGGCGCCGACATCCAAGGCCGGCTGCCCGAAGGGCGCGGTCGATGCCGTCGGGTTCCAGTAAACAGGCCGTACGCGACTGTCGCTTTGCGCCGGGGATGGTATGATCCCGGGCGCATCATTCATAAGGGGGTGGCGATGAGTGGTATGACGAGCGGCGCGCTGGCGCGGCTGGCGTTCTGGGCCAAGGGCATGACGGCGATCCGCGACGGCCATATGGAGTGGCCGGGCTTTTCCTACACCGAAGTGGAGTGGGCTCGCATGACCACGCTCGCCAAACCCGTCGGCAGCGGCACCTACCAATTGTTTACGCTGGTCAACGCGGCGATCTTCATCGCCATCGCCGCGCTCGGGATGTTCTGTGTCTTCCTGCCGCTGGCGGCGCTGCTGTTCCCGGTACCGGCCGAAACCAGTGCGCTCAAGTTTTCGCTGCTCCTGGCGGCATGCGCCTTCCTGATCATCGGCATAGGCCTGCCGATTTCGCTGCGTCTTTCGACCACGCTCGTGGCGCCGAAGGCAATGCGGGCCGCGCTTGTCGCCGTGCCCGGCGACCAGGCGCTTGCGGCAAAAGTGTCATGGCAGATCAACCGGATCACGCTCGTGCTCTGCGGCCTGCTGGTACCGGGCATTCTTCTGTTCATTGCCTACGATATCGAAGCCGGCCCGATTATTACCGCGTTGAAATGGCTGGCGATCGCGCTGATGGCGGTTTCGGTTGCGATCGGCGGATGGCAGCGGCGCAAACAATCCTGATTGAGCCAATCGCAGGCCTGGGCAGCGTTACGCGCCGGCGCTGCGCTCCGGCCAGGTCCATGCGTTGCGGCCGTCTGCTTCGTTGCCGCCCGGTTCGCCGACAACGCGATCGCGTCCCGTGGATTTGGCCTTGTAGAGACGCTGGTCGGCCAGCGCAAAGAGATCGGCAAGGCAACGGGTCGTCTCGCTGACCGTCGAGATGCCGGCGCTGACGGTAATGTCGAACCGGCTGGTGCTCGCGGACGTCTTGACCGCTTGCCTGACGGTTTCACCCAGCAGCCTGGCAAGCGGCTGCGGACGCCAGCCGAGGATGGCGAATTCCTCACCGCCGATCCTGAACAATTGATCTTCGGTCCCGACAAGTTCGCCAAGCAAAATCGCCAGGGCTTTCAGCACCTTGTCTCCCTCGGCGTGGCCGAAGCGGTCGTTGATCGATTTGAAGTGGTCGACATCGATGATCAGCAGGCTGAGCGGCCTGGCGGTCCGCAGGCTGGCGGCAACGGCGGCCTCGCCATCGCTGTCGAAGCGCCCCCTGTGCAGGAGGCCGGTGAGGCCGTCGCGACCAACATGCTCGACCAGCGCCTCATAGCGCTCGCGATAGGTCAGCGTGTCGAAAATGTCGGAAAGCCCGCGCGGCGCCGGCACCTGCCGCGCCTCGAACCACCTGATATAGGCGACCAGCATGGTGCTGTAGACCAGGGCCGCTGCCATCTTGGCGAACCAGCCGCCGAAGAACACCGCGACCGGCGCACCGGTGACGAAATGCAGCGCCGTGAAAAAGCCTGCCTGGTCGAAGGTGAGCACGCAGGCGACGGAGACCAGGATGCGGGTGAAAAGCGCCTTGCGCAGGTATTTGCCGAGCTTTTCATAGAGCAGAATGATCAGGATGGCGTCGACGAACAGCAGCGTCGTGCCCCACACCATCAGCCAGCCCATCTCATCGATGAAGCCGATGTCGGGAAGCTTGCCGTCGGGCAGCGGTGCGATGTCGTGCAGGCGCAGGATCAGCACGAGCCCGACCATCAGGGCATTGCCGAGCAGCAGGCCGTAAATCGGCTGCCGGACAGTTGCCGCGTCCTCCTTGATGTAGAGCAGGAGAAGCATCACCAGCTTGCCGGAAAACAGCACGGCCGAACCCGGCGATACCATGCCGAACGGCAGCGCGACGTAGAAGACGCTGGCGAGATAGGTTTCCAGGAAATGCATGACGCCAAGGGCGCAAACAAAGACGCCGAGGCCGATGCGGCCCCTGAACCGGAAAAGCGTGACCATGATGCCGAAATAGAGAACCGCTTCGGCAAAAAGCAGGAAACTGTTCAACACGGCCCGATCTCTCTCCCCGAAATCGCGGCTGCCAGCGATTTCCAATCCAACATTGTTTGACGCGGAATGATTAACCGGAGCTTTCGCCTGGGCGCCGGCACGAAATGAAGCGGCTAAGCGTTTGCGGCTGCGACCAAATCCGCCTGGAGCGGGTCATCGTTTCACGGAACCGCTGAACCGCTCCATCTTTTTTGTTTTGACGCAATTCCGGACGGAAAACCGTTTCACGGTTTTTCCTGGAATTGCTTTAGGGCCAAAACTGTTTGCCGTTCGCGGCTGCATCGCTTACATAGCCCCCAACTTCCATCCAATCCGACATCAGTCGACTTTTCAGGGAAAGCGCGCGTGGCACGCCAGTTCATCTATCACATGGCCGGCCTCAACAAGGCCTACGGCACCAAGAAGGTGCTCGAGAACATTCATCTGTCCTTCTACCCGGACGCCAAGATCGGCATCCTCGGCCCCAACGGCGCCGGCAAGTCGACGATCCTCAAGATCATGGCCGGCATCGACAAGGAGTGGAGCGGCGAGGCCTGGCTGGCCGAGGGTGCTACCGTCGGTTACCTGGCGCAGGAGCCGGCGCTCGATCCGAACAAGAACGTGTTCGAAAACGTCATGGAAGGCGTCGCCGCCAAGACCGCCATCATCGAGCGCTACAACGAATTGATGATGAACTATTCCGACGAGACGGCGGACGAGTCGGCCAAGCTGCAGGACGAGATGGACCGGCTCAACCTGTGGGATCTCGAACAGCAGGTCGAGATGGCGATGGAGGCACTCGGCTGCCCGCCCAAGGAGGCCGATGTCACCAAGCTGTCGGGCGGCGAACGCCGTCGCGTCGCGCTTTGCCAGCTCTTGCTGCGCCAGCCCGACCTTCTGCTGCTCGACGAGCCGACCAACCATCTCGACGCCGAGACGACGGCGTGGCTGGAAAAGCATCTGCGGGCCTATCCGGGCGCGGTGATGATCATCACCCACGATCGCTACTTCCTCGACAATGTCACCGGCTGGATCCTCGAGCTCGATCGCGGCCGCGGTATCCCCTACGAAGGCAACTACACCAAATACCTCGAAGCCAAGGCCAAGCGGCTCAAGCAGGAAGGCCGCGAGGACGATGCGCGCCAGCGGGCGATCGGCCGCGAGCGCGAGTGGATCCAGTCCAGCCCGAAAGCCCGGCAGACCAAGTCGAAAGCCCGTATCCAGGCCTTCCAGGATCTGCTGGATGCAGCCGACAAGCGGCGTCCGAGCGACACCCAGATCGTCATTCCGCATGGCGAGCGGCTCGGCAATGTGGTGATCGAGGTCGAGGGCCTGTCGAAGGGCTTTGGCGACACGCTTTTGATCGACGATCTCGAATTCAAGCTGCCGCCGGGCGGCATCGTCGGCGTCATCGGCCCGAACGGCGCCGGCAAGACGACGCTGTTCCGCATGATCACCGGCCAGGAAAAGCCCGATGCCGGCACCATTCGCGTCGGCGAGACGGTCAAGCTCGGTTATGTCGACCAGAGCCGCGACGCGCTCGACCCGACCAAGACGGTCTGGGAAGAGATCTCGGGCGGCGCCGAAGTGGTCAAGCTCGGCAAGTTCGAAGCCAACACCCGCGCCTATTGCGCGTCGTTCAATTTCCGCGGCGGCGACCAGCAGCAGAAGGTCGGCAACTTGTCCGGCGGCCAACGCAACCGCGTGCATCTGGCCAAGATGCTGAAGACCGGCGGCAATGTGCTGCTGCTCGACGAACCGACCAACGATCTCGATACCGAAACGCTGGCGGCACTCGAAGACGCGCTCGAGAGCTTCGCCGGCTGCGCCGTCATCATCTCGCACGATCGCATGTTCCTCGATCGCCTGGCGACGCACATCCTCGCCTTCGAAGGCGACAGCCATGTCGAATGGTTCGAAGGCAATTTCGAGGACTACGAGCAGGACAAAATCCGCCGGCTTGGGCCTGAGGCGGTCAATCCGCACAGGATGACGTATAAGCGGCTGACTCGGTAACAACGGATTGGTTGCAAGCGCCCCAGGCTGCTCATAGAATTACCGGAAGGAGATAAACATGCTTAATGTCGAGCTTCCTACCGCGCTGGAAAAACGCCTCGAGATCGTCGCAAGGAAAACTGGCCGGACAAAACATGACGTAGTCGTTGAGGCCATTGTCGAGCAAATTCAGGATCTGGAAGACGGACTAATCGCCCTCGAGCGCCTTAACGATGGTGAAGGTGAATGGCTTTCTCTGGCCGAAGCTAAGGAACGACTGGGATTGGACGCAAGCGACCGCAGTGACGGTTGATCGTGTGGACAATTCGTGTCGAGAAGCGTGCACTGAAGGATATCTCCAGATTGCAAAGGTCCGATCAGCGTCGGATTGTGGACTTCCTGGAAAACAGGCTCGCCTCGCGCGATAATCCACGCGAACTTGGCGAAGCGCTAACAGGACCACTGGCAGGTCTCTGGAAATATCGTGTGGGCTCATTCCGAGTTCTGACAAGGATCGATGATAGCGCTGTCGCGATTTGGGTGGTTCAAGTAGGCGACCGTCGCGAGGTCTATCGATGAATACAGTCGCGAAGGTGAGACCCGACTGGTCCGCCGCCCTCTACCTGAAATTCGAGGACGAGCGCACCCGGCCGGCGCGCGATCTCGTCGCGCAGGTGCCGGTGCCGGAACCGCGCCGGGTGGTCGACATCGGCTGCGGGCCGGGCAATTCGACCGAATTGCTGGTCGAGCGCTGGCCGCGGGCGCAGATCAGCGGCTTCGATACCTCGCCCGACATGATCGAGAAGGCGAAGGCGCGCCTGCCCGGTGTCAGCTTTGCCTTGGCGGATGCGGCGGCGTGGCAGCCGAACGAACCGGTCGACGTGATCTTTGCCAATGCGGTGTTTCAATGGCTGCCGGAGCATCCGGCGGTCTTCCAGCGGCTGATGGGATTTTTGGCGCCCGGCGGCGCGCTTGCCGTGCAGATGCCGGACAATATGGCCGAACCTTCGCACCGGCTGATGCGGGAGACCGCGGCCGAGATGCCGTTTGCCGAAAAGCTCGAGCGCGCGGCCCGCGCGCCGCTGCCGCCGGTCGCGTTCTATTACGACCTTTTGTCGCCATTCTCGGATCGGCTCGATATCTGGCACACGATCTACAACCATCCGCTGGCCGATGCCGAGGCGATCGTCGAGTGGGTGAAATCGACGGGGCTGAAGCCGTTCCTCGATCCGCTCGCCGAAAACGAGCGGCAGCTTTTCCTGAAGCGCTACGCGGGCGGGATCAGCGAAGCCTATCCGAAAACGGCAAGCGGCAAGGTGTTGCTGCGCTTTCCCCGTCTCTTCATCGTGGCGCGGCGTTCCGCTTAGAAACGCTTAGCTACACCCAAAAACAGCTAGCAGCGGATGCTTGACCGGCTTTCGCCGTCATGCGCATCTCGCTGGGGCACGGCCCTTTATGGGCCATGGGGGTGGATGATGACACTGAAAAAGATGGGTTTCGGCGGCAGCATTTGTGCGGCCGCTGTGCTTGCCTTGTCTCTATCGGCGGAGGCCAAGCGAGCGCGCTGCTTCACCAGCGACGACGGCTATTTCTCGTGCAGCTATCGGGCGCTGGACGATGCCGGCAGCTTTCGCATCTCGGCGCCGGGTTATCCGACCTACGTCCTGGAAATCGACGGACCGGGTTTTGCCTATGGCTATGTCAATCTCGGCCGCCGCAACGTGCCGCTGCCCGGGCAATTCGTGCGCAGCCGCGATGACGGTGCCTGCTGGAACAACCCGCAGACCAATACCAAGCTCTGCGCCTGGTAAAGACCCGTCCCAGGGACTTGATTTAAGCCGGCATAAACTGGCTAGGTGCAAAAGAGGTTGCGCCGAGCTTTCTGCGGCGTCGACATGAAGCCGCAACGCCTGCGCACGGGACGAACTGGAAATGCATCGCGTCATCATCAGCGGCATCGGCGTTGAAATCCCCGAAGCTTTGATCACCAATGAGGAACTCGTCGCCAGCTTCAACAGCTGGGTGGATATGGAAAACGTCCGCCGCGAGGTGTCGGGCGAGCCGCTGGTACAGAAATCGGACAGTGCCTTCATCGTCCATGCCTCGGGCGTCCAGACCCGCCATGTCATCGAACGGGAAGGCATCCTCGATCCGACCCGCATGGCGCCGCGCTTCCCGGCGCGGCCCGACGATGCGCTGTCGCTGGAGGCCGAGTTCGGCATCGCTTCGGCCCGCAAGGCGCTCGATCATGCCGGGCTGACGCCTGGCGACATCGACCTGGTGATCTGCTCGGCCTCGCACCATCAGCGGCCCTATCCGGCGATCGCCATCGAAATGCAGCAGGCGCTGGGCACGAAAGGAGCCGGCTTCGATATGGGGCTTGGCTGCTCTTCGGCAGCGGCGGCGTTGCACATCGCCGTCAATCTGGTACGGGCAGGGGCGCATAAACGCGTGCTGGTGACGACGCCGGAGATCATCACCGGGCACCTCAATTTTCGCGACCGGCAGACGCATTTCATCTTCGGCGACGCTTCCGTGTCGATGGTCGTCGAAGGGCTTGCCCAGGGCGAGAAGCGGCCGGGCCGCTTCGAGGTGCTGGATACGCGCGCCTGGACGCAGATGTCGAACAGCATCCGCACCAATCTCGGTTATTATACCCGCGCTGCCCAGGACGATCCGTACATGATCGATCTGGAAGGCAATCTGATCAAGCAGATCGGCAACAAGGTATTCAAGGAAGTCACCGTTGCCGGCCACAAATTCATCGTCGAGTTCCTGGCCGAGCACGGGCTGACGCCGCAAGCGATCCGGCGTTTCTGGCTGCATCAGGCCAATGCGCGGATGAACGCCATGATCCTGAAACTGTCGTTCGGCCATGACGTCGACCACGACCGCGCGCCGATGGTGCTGGAGCGCCTCGGCAACACCGCCGCCGCCGGCGCCATCATCGCCCTGTCGGAGAACCATGCCGACATGAAGGCCGGCGACTACGGCCTGCTCTGCGCCTTCGGCGCCGGCTACTCGATCGGCGGCGCGCTGTTGCGCATGCTTTAGATTTTTGTTTTACGCATGTCGTTGTCCCAAAACCACTGCACACCCTCGGTTCAAGCCCGAGGGCATGCTTTTGGGCGACATGCATTAGCCCGGCGCGAACGGCACCAGCATCGGAACGCGCCTGGCATAGTCGTCGTAAGCGCTACCCAGTTCACCGCGCAGAAAACGCTCCTCCAGCGTTGCCTTCATGACGATGCCGACGGTGATGAGGATGGCGCCGGCAACGCCCCAGACAGTGCCTTTCGCCGCCATGGTGGCGAGGATCGCCAGAAGCAGGCCGGTATAGATCGGGTGGCGGACCAGCCGGTAAGGGCCGGTGTCGACGACGCGATGCGCGGCCTTGGCGGTGACCGTGGCCGACCACAGGCGGCCAAGATGCAGCCGCGCCCACCAGGCAAATGCCAGGCCGGCGGCAATCAGCGCGACGCAGATCCACGCTTCGGCAAGGTTCGGCGTCCAAAGCCTCAGCGGGCCGGCATAACCGTGCGCCGGGATGAAGAGCAGGATCGTGCCGAGCACCATGACGGCGCGGGATGGAAGCTCCACCCCGAAGCCGGCGCGTTTTTCGGCCCGGTCGGCCCAGAAGGCGGCCGCGGCCCATGAAACCACCCAGAGCAGCCAGAGCTGTGCGATTGCCGATGCGGGATGCATGATAAACCTCCGCGGGCTTGACCTGATCGATATTATCAACCGATGCAGCGCGGCAGCAATGCGGCACGCTTTTGCACGAGGCTGATTCAACCAGGACGCTGGTGGTGCCGACCCGTATCAGCCGTCTTGATTGGAGCATCAACGCTTTCGACTGGACCCTATGAATCGACTTCGGCTAACTGCATCCGGCAGCTAGGAATGAAACCAATGCCGGATATGTTTCCCGAAGCCGAAACTCCGGTCGAGATCGTCCCGTCGCGAAAACTCGCCGCCAGGGTGGCGGCGCTCTATCTCGCATCATTCGATCGTTTTGAGACACGAGCGGTGGATACGCTGCAACTCGGTTTCGACGGCATCGACGGCGATTTCCATGCCGGCACGACGCGGCGCTCCGGCGGGCGGGAACCCTGGTATCGGCGCGGCACCGAGATGCGCAACGAACGGCAATTGTCGATCGTGGCTGCGGACGAACTGGCAATCGTCGCCGAACGGATGGGCATCGCCGAGATCAAGCCGGAATGGATCGGCGCCAATCTCCTGATCGAAGGCCTGCCGCGCCTCTCCATGCTGCCGTCCGGCACGCTGCTGTTCTTCAAAGGCGGCGCGACCGTCAAGGTCGACGCGCAGAACGGGCCTTGCCGGATCGCCGGGCGATCGGTCGCCGAAAATGCCGGGATGGCCGACCATGAGGCCGGCGCGCTGCTGTTCCCGAAGGCGGCGAAGCGGTTGCGCGGGCTCGTCGCCTGGGTCGAGAAGCCCGGCACGATCGCGGCCGGCGAGGAGATTTCGGTGCGCGTGCCGGAGCAGTGGATTTACCGGGCCTAGTCCAGGCAAGGCGACCTCTAGTCACGGCGTATTTTGTTCTTGCTTTGTGCCGGCAGCTATGCTACTAATTTGGGTATGGTGCCAATTGGGTTCCAACGACCCGCCCACCGAGGCGGGTTTTTTATTTCAGGCTTTGAAAGTTCCGATGTTGCCGACCTGAGGTCGGCGGGACAGCGCCCCCCTCTGTCCTGCCGGACATCTCCCCCACGAGGGGGGAGATTGGCCGTCACCTTTCGATTTCGCCAATCACAACGGTGAAGCGCCGTAGAACTCGACGCGTGTGCCTGCCATTCTCTACGCCTCATCCTCATCGTCGAGCAGACGGGTGGCGCGCCAGCGGGTGAGCACATTGTTGGTCTGTTCGATGACGAAGAAGCGCGCGGAATCGCGGTCATAGCCTTCGGCCAGCAGCTTTTCGTAGTCGGTGTGGGCGTGGCGAATATGCGCTATCGTCGCCAGCCACACGGCAATGCTCGGCGGCAAGGTCTTCATGTGCACGGCGCCGGCATCGGCACGGATCTTTTCCATGTCGGCATAGGGCGCCAGCGGCAGCAGCGCTGTCAGTGCCTTGGCGATGGCGCGGCGGCGGCCGGTCGGCGCGCTCATCACTCCACCGGCCCTGGCTCGTCCCGCCCGGCGATGGTCGCATCGGCAAAGGCATCGGTCGAGGCGAAATAGGGCTTGATGTCGATGACCGGCGTGCCGTCGAGCACGTCGATGGCGTCGAGATCGATGCGGCCGGTGTCGATGTCGAGGGCAACCAGCTTGGCGACATGCAGTCCGACAGGATTCGGCCGGGCAGGGGAGCGCAGTGAAAAGACGCCTTTCGGCCCTGTGGCATGGCGGGGTTTCTGGACAATCAGTTGCCGCGGCGCATGGTGCAGCCAGGACAGGACGATCACGTGGCTGGCGCGTTCCAGCCCAAGCAGGCCATCCCGATAAAGCGGGTCGATGACCAAGTGCGCCGGCTGTTCCGTCTCCCGCGCCGCCTTCATGTTTTTGGGGCAAGTCTCCCGCGTGATCCAAGGCGAAGCGATGCGGCCGATGAAGACGACATGGCCATCCGGTGGCATCGTTGCCGGGTCGGTTTCCAGGAGCTTTTCGCCGCTGCGCGTTTCGAACATGGTTCTCGCCCCGATCATGCGTCCGTTTTTGCGCGATCCGCCACGCATGCGTCATTTTCTTGTCCGGAAGCGACATAGCGCTTGCAAGCCTATCCAAACCGACATAAACATATGTTTATATCTTTTCAAAGAGAATGCTCGCATGCATGTCGCTCTCGACACGATGGTAGATACATTGAAGGCGGCGGCGGAATCCAGCCGGCTGCGCATATTGGCGCTGCTGTCGCGCGGCGATCTGACCGTGTCCGATCT
The DNA here is from genome assembly GCF_040320845.1 of Mesorhizobium sp. M0601. Taxonomy (NCBI): domain Bacteria; kingdom Pseudomonadati; phylum Pseudomonadota; class Alphaproteobacteria; order Hyphomicrobiales; family Phyllobacteriaceae; genus Mesorhizobium; species Mesorhizobium sp. M0601. The sequence goes on along the minus strand of NZ_JAMYQK010000003.1, from coordinate 295,865 downwards.
CACCGAAATCCTCGGCCAGTCGCAGCCGCGCGTCTCGCGCCATTTGAAATTGCTGCTGGAGGCCGGGCTGATCGGCCGCTACCAGGAGGGCTCGTGGGCGTTCTTCCGGCTATCGGATTCCGATGCGTCGCGCGATTTCGTGCTCAGGCTGGTCTCCGGCATCCGCGGCGCCGATCCGCAGGTCGAGCGTGATCTCGAACGGCTGGCCGCAGTCAAGCGCAAGCGGCAGGACCGGGCTGCCGAATATTTCTCGGTAAACGCCGCAAGCTGGGACCATATCCGCTCGCTGCATGTGCCGGATCGCGCCGTCGAAGCAGCCCTCATCAAGCTCGTCGGCAAGCGGCCGTTCCAGTCGATGCTCGATCTCGGCACCGGCACCGGACGGCTGCTCGAGATCTTTTCGCCGCTCTATCGGCGCGGTGTCGGCATCGACATGTCGCGCGAGATGCTGACGGTGGCGCGCGCCAATCTCGACAAGGCCGGCGTTTCGAATGCGCAGGTGCGCCAGGGCGACATTTTTGCGCCACCGGTCGAACGCGACGCCTTCGATCTCGTTACCATCCATCAGGTGCTGCACTATCTCGACGATCCCGCCCGCGCCATCCGCGAGGCAGCGCGTCTGCTACGCCCGGCCGGCCGGCTGGTGATCGTCGATTTCGCGCCGCACACGCTGGAGTTTTTACGCGACGAGCACGCGCATATGCGTCTCGGCTTTTCCGACCGGCAGATTGGCGACTGGTTTTCCGAGGCCGGCCTCGACCTCGAGGACAGCCAGGAATTCGAGCCGCGCGGCGGCAACGAGGCCAAGCTCACCGTCAAACTCTGGCTCGGCCGCGATCGGCGCATGCTGATTGCCGAGCCTTCCAACGACAGACAACCGGCCAATGCGTATCCGATAGGGGAAACCGCCTGATGAACCAGTTCCGCTTCTCCCGCCGCCCCGACATCGGCGACAAGGTCAGGGTTTCGTTCGAGTTCTTTCCGCCGAAAAACGATGAGATGGAAGCAAGGCTGTGGGACACGGTCACCCGGCTTGAGCCGCTTAAGCCGAAATTCGTCTCGGTCACCTATGGCGCCGGTGGTTCGACCCGCGAGCGGACGGCCCGCACCGTCAAGCGCATCCTCAATGAAACGACGCTGACGCCGGCGGCGCACATGACTTGCGTCGATGCGGCGCGTCACGAGGTCGATGCGGTGATCCGGGAGTTCGCCGATATGGGCGTCAAGCGTTTCGTCGCCCTGCGCGGCGATCCGGCCGAGGGCGTCGGCGCGGCCTACCGGCCGCATCCGGAAGGCTATGCCAATGGCGCCGAACTGGTTGATGCGCTGAAGGGCGCCGGCGATTTCGACATATCGGTCTCGGCCTATCCGGAAAAGCATCCGGAAAGCCCGGATTTCGCCACCGACTTCGACATGCTGAAGCGCAAGGCCGACAACGGAGCGACGCGGGCGATCACCCAGTTCTTCTTCGACAACGATCTCTATGAGCGCTATGTCGAGCGGGCACGGCGGGCCGGCATCTACATACCCATCGTGCCGGGCATATTGCCGGTGCACAATTTCACCCAGGTCGCCAACTTTTCGGCGCGGTGCGGCGCCTTGGTGCCGGCATGGCTGGCCGAGCGTTTCGATGGGCTGCAGAACGATCCGCAAACGCATGCGCTGGTGGCATCTGCCGTGGCGGCCGAGCAGGTGCTGGACCTTGTCGAGCGCGGCGTCGGCGATTTCCACTTCTACACGATGAACCGAGCCGATCTGGTCTTCGCCATCTGCCACATGATCGGCATCAGGTCGCACGAAGTCGAGGCGGCGGGATCAGCCGCGGCGTAAGGCGGCAAGCTCCTTTTTGAAATGTCAAAGATCGGGGGAATGCAAAAGGCCGGGCAAAATGCCCGGCCTTTTCAAATGGTTTGGAGTATTCGGTGCTGGTCTTCCCCCGCTCAGCGGCCTTATGGAAGGACGCCCATAATGAGGGCGCCGATGAATGCAAACGCAGCACAAATCATCAATGCGTTGATCGGCCTCGTCAGTCCCATGTCATAGCCTCCTCTTAAAGAGCTATGGCGAGAGTCTAGGGTCATTTGTGCCACAGGCAAGCAGAAACTTTGCTGCAATGCGACGAGATTGTGGAATTTGCGACCTGCCGTTTGCCGTTAGGCATTGAAACTCTTTGTCAAAAGCCGGCTCGGGACCTGTGAATAATTTGTGGCAAAGCCGTGGCAGCAGCGAGAATGGCAGCGCTACCGCGGTGGAAAATCGGAATCGATTTTTCGGACCGACTGAAGATTCGACGCATCCTTTGCGCATCCAACCGGATGCTGCACGCTATACCAATGCGGTGGGCAACCAGCAGCGTTGTGAGATAGCCATGACTTGAATTTTCTGCCAATTGGCAGTATATTGTCTGCCAAGTGATGGAGGCCGGAATGAGTGTCGGTTATGCGGTTCGCGATCCTGCAAATCAGGCTTTGCCGGCAAATCTGGCGGATGCCTCGGTACGGGCGCGGCTCACGCCAGCGGCTGTTGCCGGCATCGTCAGGCTCGCAGACATCTGGCATCTGACCAGCACCGAGATCTGTACCTTGATCGGCGAGGTGTCGGAGAGAACCTGGTTCCGCATGAAGAAAGGCGAGTGGGAGGGCGTTCTCTCCCAGGATTCGCTGACACGCATCAGCGCCCTGATCGGCATCTTCAAGGGACTGCGGCTTCTGTTCTCTGAAGCGCTTGCCGATGAATGGGTGCGGTTGCCGAACAAAGGGCCGCTTTATGGTGGCCGGCGCCCCCTGGACGTGATGATCGAGGGCGGCATTCCGAAGCTGCTGCAGGTTCGCCAACACATCGACGCTTTGCGCGGTGGACTTTGAATGCAGATCCCGCCGCGCGCTGACATTTCCCAGCGCGACACGATCCGGCTCATTTCGACAGGCAGGCTCAAGGAACCGGTCCTGATGCCGTTGGCCAGGAATCATGGAGATTTGGAGGACCTTGCGGAGCTCGAAGGGGCCACCAGCGGCCGTCTTCAGGCGCAGCAAGGGGGATTGCCCGACCTCGATCCGCGCGAACTGGTTTTCGGGAGGCCGGGCTACACCTTCATCAATGCGGCTTTCGCTTACACCCGTCCCGGCGGCAATCGTTTCAACGATGATGCCAGGGGCGTCTGGTACTGTGGGTTCGATGCGGAAACCGCACTCGGCGAGGTCTCTTTTCATCTGACGCGCGAGCTTGCCGCAATCGAACGTTTCGAAAACGTCACCGACTACGCGGAGCTCGTTGCCGACTTCATAGGCTCGTTTCACGATCTGCGCGGTGCTGAGTTCAGCAAGGACCCGGTGCTCGATCCGGATACTGTCTTAGCCTATCCTGCCGGTCAGGCGCTGGCGAAGCAACTCCGCAAGCAAGACGCCGCGAGCGGCTTTGTCTATCCTTCCGTGAGACATGTCGGCGGGACCTGCCTTGCCGCCTTCCTTCCCGATCTCGTTCAGAATCTCCGGCAAGGCGGTATCTGGCGTCTGGAATGGCAGGGTTCATCTGTTCCCGCGATCACGCCCATATAGCGCCATCTCTAAAGCGCGTCGCGTTCGACCGGCCTCGTGCGACGCGCTTTAGGTTCTTTTTCTATGCATGTCGTTACCGCAAAACCGCTGCACATCTTTGCGCGACATGCATTAGCGCCGCCCGAACAGGCGACCATCGATGGTGACGAGGCCGAGCGCGATCAGCGCCATGCCGCCGAGTTCGAACAGTTCGAGCCGCTCGCCCAGGAACAGGAAACCGAGCAGGATGGCGCTTGCCGGCACGATGAGCGTGACCAGCGAGGCATTGGTGGCGCCGGCCGAGGCGACGAGATTGAAATAGAGGATGTAGGCGAAGGCCGTCGACAGCAGCGCCAGCGCCAGCACCGCCGCCCAGACCGGCGGCGAGGCCGAAAACAGATTGGCAGCGTCATAGGTGAACAGAACGACCGGGATCATGATGATGGTCGAGCAGGTCAATTGTCCGGCGGCAATGACCGGTGACGGCACACCCTTGAGGCGGCGGGCAATCATCAGCGCAACCGCATAGGATGCCGACGCTCCGATCAGCGCGAATTTCGCCCAGACCGGACCGCCGAGCCCGGCGACGAGGCCGGGGCCGATCATCACCGCCGTTCCCGCGATACCGAGGGCGATGCCGGCAAGCTTGTTCCACGACAGCTTTTCGTCGCTGGTCAGGGCGTTGGCGAGGATCAGCGTCCAGAACGGCGTCGTCGAATTGAGCACCGAGGCGACACCGGCGCCAAGCTCGGTCTGGCCGGCAAAGATCAGCGAGAAAGGGATGACATTGTTGGCGAGCGCCAGCAGGAAGAACAGGCCGGCATGCGGCAAGGCGAGGCGAAACGACGGGCCACGGACCGCAAGATAGAGCTGCAACGCGATCGCAGCTATGGTGACGCGGAACAGCACCAGCACCAGCGGCGGAAGTTCCGACACTGCGATACGGGCAAAGAAGAACGAGCCGCCCCAGATCGCGCCGAGCAGCAGAAGCTGCGCCCAGTCCTTGAGCACCATCGGACCGCGCATCGTGGTGGTGGCAGCTATCGCCATTGGTCGTCCTCCCAGACGAGATGCCTTGCTCTCAGGCATCTGTTCACGCTCTACCCGATCCGGCCGCAAGGGCCACCCGAAACCTGAGCGATGGCCTAGCTCACTCATAACCGGCGTGCAGCACCGGCGTAGCGCCGCGAAGCCAGGGCGGCGAGACATAGAATTGTTTTCATTAGCCGCTAGCTTGGATTAATTGTGCGCAGCCTCAGTCAAGGGATTCGTCCATGCAGCGATTCGAAAATGCCCGCGAGGCAGCGCTGGCGCTTCGCCCGGACGATCCGATCTATTGCTTCCGCCCGCAGGTGCTGAAGGCGGACGCCAAACAGTTCATGGGCATGTTTCCCGGCAAGACCGCCTATGCGGTCAAGACCAATGGCGAGCAGATCGTGCTCAACGCCCTGGTCGAGGCCGGCGTCGGTGCCTTCGATGTGGCCTCGCCCGGCGAATTCGCCGCCGTGCGCGCCGTCTCGCCGGACGCCGAGATGCTCTACATGCACCCCGTGAAGGCGCAGTCGGACATCAGGCTGGCGCTGGAAAAATACGCCATCCGCGTCATTTCGCTCGACCATGAGGACGAGGTCACCAAGCTGACCAGGGTGGTGCGGGCGCTCGACATCGATCCGGGCGCCATCACCGTGTTCGTGCGCATCCAGACGAAAGGCTCGGCGGCCTACGAACTGTCGAAGAAGTTTGGCGCCGGACCGGCCAATGCGGTCGAACTGGCCGAACGGCTGAACCGGACGGGCTACAAGGTCGGGCTGTGCTTTCACGTCGGCAGCCAGATCGAGGATCCCGACACCTATGAGCGGGCGCTGGCCTCCGCCGACTGGGTGCGCAACCGCGTCGGCTTCGACGTTGCCGGGCTCGATGTCGGCGGCGGGTTTCCCGCCGAATACGGTCATGATCCGAACAGCCGCAAGCCGGAAATGCCGTCGCTCGGCCAGATCATGTCGCGGCTGTCGGGCGACCTCCAGGAGTACCAGTTCGACCAGATGCCGCTGGTGGCCGAGCCCGGCCGGGTGATCGTGGCGCGCTGCCTGTCGCTGATCGTGCGCGTGCTGCTGCGCAAGGGCAAAAGGCTCTACATCAATGACGGCATCTGGGCATCGCTGTCGGATTCATGGACCGGCAAGATCACGCTGCCGGCGCGCTTCATCCCCGATCCGGCGATCCGCTCGCGCAATGGCGAGGACAAGACCATCGTGCCGTTCAAGGTCTGTGGCGCGACCTGCGATTCCGTCGACATATTGTCGCGGCCGTTCTGGCTGCCCGAAACAGTCGATACCGGCGACTGGATCGAGATCGGCCATATCGGGGCCTATTCGCTGTCGCTCAGAACACGGTTCAACGGCTTCTATCCCGACACCTTCGTCGAGGTGGCGACGCCGTTCGACGAAGGCGATGCACCGCAGGGGTTCGCCAGCCTGGAGACGATGGCGGATTAGTTAATGGTGGAATGGTGAATAGTGAATAGTGAATGGTGAATAGTGAATAGTGAATAGTGAATAGTGAATAGTGAATAAATGAATAGTGGTAATTCTGGTGCTCAATGCGGCTCCGGTGCTATTCTTTTCACCATTCACCATTCACCATTCACCATTCACCATTCCCCATTCCCCATTCCCCATTCCCCATTCACCACCTTCACAGCCTTGCCAGCAGCTCCGGAGTCGGCCAGCCGTCGACCGGCAGGCCCAGACGCATCTGCTCCTTACGGATGGCTTCGCGGGTGTTGGTGCCCAGGATGCCGTCGACGGTGCCCACGTCATAGCCTTTCGCTTCGAGCTTGGTCTGTAGCGCCTTCATCTGGTCGGCGTCGAGGCCGGGTTCGGGGTTGCGCGGATCGAATCGCGGCGCGCCCCCCAGTCGGGCGGCAAGATTTGCCGCGGTCAGGGCATAGGTGAAGGACTGGTTCCACTCGAGATAGACGTCGAAATTGTCGTAGGTCAGGAAGGCTGGCCCCTTGCGACCCATGGGCAGCGCCAGGCCGGCCTTCAGGCCGTTGTCGAGAAGCGGCGTACCGTCGGGCCTGGTAACGCCCCACTGGCTCCATTGCGTCAACGGCAGCTTGTTGGTGCGTCCCGTCTGCTCCCACGGCAAATCGTCAGGCACACGGACTTCCTCGATCCAGGGCTGGTCGCGCTTCCAGCCGCGCGACTGGATCTTGCTGGCCGTGCTCATGATCACGTCCGGCGCGCTGCCGCGCAGGTCGACCAGGCCGTCGCCGTCGCCGTCGACGCCGTGGCCGAGATAGTCGGAAGGCAACATCTGCGTCTGGCCGATCTCGCCGGCCCAGGCACCGGTCACGTCGGCCGGCACCACGCCGCGATCGATCAACATCAGCAGCGGCACGATCTGCGGCCGGAACAGCTGCGGACGGCGGCAGTCATGCGAGAGGCTCACCAGCGCGTTCAGCGTATGAAAATCGCCCTGCACGGCGCCAAAATCGGTCTCCAGGGCCCAGAAGGCGGCGATGACCGGCGCCTGCACGCCGTATTCGCGATCGGCGCGGACAAAGACCTCGGCATATTTTTGCAGATTGGCCGCACCTTGCTTCAGCCGATGCGACGAGATCATGCGGTTCGAGAATTCGATGAAGGTCTGGGTGAAGACGCCCTGGGCGCGGTCGCGTGCCAACGCCTTCTCATCGAGGGTGGCGTTTTCCAGCGCATCAAGGCCGGCAGCGCCGACGCCGGCCGCCCTGGCCTCCGCCGCCACGCCGTGCTTCCATGACTCGAAATCCCCGCCGCATTGCTGTGCCGCGGCCGGCACGGCGGTCAGGAGCAGCGCCGCGAGAAGTCCAAAGCGCAATCGCATCGCTATCCTTCCAAGAAGATTACCGGCGGTTGCAGGCATTCGTCGTTGGCTGTGTCGAAAAGCAGGCGGCAGGCCTGGTGTCAACGGGTGTTCTGCCGCAACCACTTCTTCCACGCGGCTTCGGAGCCGTTGAAGACGCTGATGTCGGCGTTTCCGGCCATGCCCGGCACGACACCCGTTCCGGTATACTGCCAGAAGGTGAAGGGATGGCTGCCGTATTTCTGGCGCGGGTGCCCGGCGACGGAGCGCAGCCAGTAGGGGTAATTGCGGAAGCCCGATAAACCGTTATCTTCGAAGAAATCGACAGACGTGTAGATGATTGGCTTCTTGCCGTAGTATTTTTCGACGATTTCGAGGAACGTGCTCATCTCGCTGCGTACCGTGGCGGGATCGGGCCGCAGCTTGCAGGTCGGCGATTTCGGGTTCCATTCCATGTCGAGAACCGGCGGCATCGCCGAGCTGTCTTTGGGCACGTTCTGGATGAACCAGCGCGCCTGGGTAGCGGCCGGCGTGCAAAAGTAGAAAAAATGATAGGCGGCACGGGGGATGCCCGACGCCCTGGTGCGGCTCCAATGCTCGTTGAAAGCTTCATCGAAACGGTCTCCGCCTTCGGTTGCCTTGATAAAGGCGAAGGAGATGCCGCTGGCCCTGGCCGCCGGCCAGTCGATCGATGTCTGGTATTTGGAGACGTCGGTGCCGTGGACGGCATAGCTCCACGGTGCGCCGCTGTCCCATTCATGCGGGTCGGAATCGGCAAAACGCGGCGCGCGTACCGCAACCATCGAGGCGCTGGACGACGATAGCGATGGCGTCAGATCCTCGACCGTCGAGCAGGCACCAAGCAGCATCAGCGTGATGAGAACCGCGAAACGGCGCATCGCTACTTCCCGAGCCGGTTTCAGCCGGCCGCTGATGGGTCTTTCCGCGGGTGGCCCCTCGACCGGGCGCAGCGTGTCTGAAACCGACTTACGCGGCGCACCTGGATCTTCGTTTCATGCATTCCCAAACCGTTACGCAGTTTTGGGACGCATGCATTCAAGCCCCGCCGGACGGTCACCCCACAGGATCGCCCGGTCTGTCCCAAGCGCGTCGCTTCGACGCGCTTGGCTCTTTTGTCTATGCATGTCGTTGTCCCACAACCGCTGCGCACTTCTGGGCGACATGCACCTGTGATCGCCGATCATGGTTGATATTCGGTTGACGGCGCTCGACAAGAGCAGCGATTTTGCCGAAACAATGGCGGCAAATCGATGACATAGATCGGGCTCAGGGGAATTCGAAAAAATGCAGATCCTCCTGAAGTTCGTCAAATGGCTGCTCGGCCTGGCTGTGCTGGCGGCCGCGATACTCGCCGGCTGGCTGTATTTCGCGCCGCCGGAACTGATCCGCGTCGGTTCCGGCTATGCCGCCAAGATCGTCTGCTCGAACGTCTTCATCGCCGGGCGAGACGCCGACGACGTGCTCGCCGTCGATGTGCAGGCGCCGGGTCATCCGCTGCTGAAGCTGATGAGAGTGTCGGTGGACAAGGAGAAGGGAACGGTTTCGGCGGGCCTGTTCGGCGCGCTCGGCAAAAGTGTCGCGGTCGCCCGCGAGGGGCTCGGCTGCGCCTCGGTTCCCGACGGCGATATTGCCGCCGCCAAGGCTGTCGCCGGAGCTGCACCGACGCCGGCGTCGCTGCCCGATCTGATCTGGCCGGAGGGCGACAAGGCCGATGCCTCGCAGGATCCCGAGGTCGCGAAAGTCCTCGACGATCCAGCCATGACCGGCGCCGGGATGCGGGCGGTCGTGGTGGTCAAGAACGGCCGCATCGTCGCTGAGCGTTATGGCGACGGCTTTTCCGAAAAGACGCCGCTATTGGGCTGGTCAATGACCAAGACGGTGAATGCGGCGATCGTCGGCACGCTGGTGAAGGAGGGCAAGCTGGCGATGACCAACCAGGGTCTGTTCGGTCCCTGGAAGGGAGATGGCCGCGCCGTGATCAGCCTCGCCGACATGATGGCGATGTCGAGCGGGCTGGAATTCAACGAGGATTACGGCGACGTCGCCGACGTAACGCGCATGCTCTACCTCGAACCGGACATGGCCGGCTTTGCCGGATCCAAGCCGCTGACCGGCGAGGTCGGCAAGGTGTTTTCCTATTCGAGCGGCACGGCGGTGATGCTGTCCCGATTGTGGCAGGACGCGATCGGCGACAAGGACAAGGCACTGGCGTGGCCGAGGACCGCGCTGTTCGATCCGCTCGGCATGCAGAGCGCTGTGCTTGAGGCCGACGAGCACGGCACCTTCGTCGGCTCGTCCTATCTCTATGCCACGGCACGCGACTGGGCGCGCTTCGGCCAGTTCCTGCTGCAGGGCGGCGTCTGGAACGGCCAGGAGATCCTGCCCGCCGGCTTCGTCGACTGGATGCGGGAACCGGCAACTGCCTCGAAAGTCTACGGCAAGGGGCAATTATGGATAGAAGGACCGGGCGACGAAGAAAACCCCGGCGCCGGCACTGCCGCCGGCGTGCCCAAGGACACCTATTGGATGGAGGGGCATGATGGGCAAACGGTTGCCATCATCCCCTCAGAGCAGCTGGTTGTGGTGCGGCTCGGGCTGACGCCGGCCAGGCTCGGCTACCGGCCGCAGGCGATGGTGGCGGCGCTGATCAAGGCGCTGCACTGAGGAATGCGGCGGTCGCAGTCTTGTCTATGCGGCTGTCGCCAAAGGCTTGGCGCGATCAACACGCGCCCGCTCGTCGGGTGAATTCATAACCGTCCAAAGATCGTTACGGCGCTGGACGTTCAACCAGAAATCCGGGCTGTTGCCAAACACCCGCGCCAGAATGAGCGCGGTAGCCGCCGTCACGTTGCGGCGGCCGTTGCACAATTCGTTCACATGCTTGCGCTGGACGCTCATAGCTTCGGCCAAAGCCGCCTGTGTCAGGCCGAGTGGTTGCATGAATTCTTCCGTAAGAATTTCGCCAACCGTTGCTGGCTTGCGTGCGGTCATCAACATGTCTCACCTCACTTATATATAACTGTGGTCGTCGAGATAGATGTCCGACGCCTCGCCCCGGCCCCCGTCCCAGCGGAAGACCAGCCGCCATTGTTTGTTGACACGGATCGAATGGAAGCCTTCGAGATTGCCGCGCAACTTCTCGAAATGGTTGCTGGGCGGCACACGCAAATCCTGATCGATCGCCGCGTCGTCAATCATCTGGAGCTTGCGGAACAAACGGCTTTCGAGATCGGACGGAATATTGCGGGAGTGGGTGTCGTCCACGAAGAAAGCCCGCAGCCATCCATCTCTAAATCCGATGATCATCCCATGCTTCCGGCGAGGAGATAATGTACCACTCCTTGGGTCACATGGCAATGTGTGATTTAGCCAAATTAACTGATTTCAGCCACGGCCCCCATTTAGGATTGGAGCCCCAAAACCTTCCACGCCAAAATTGATGTTAGATGGCGATCTTGATCACGGCGAGCCAGCTGTAGCCGCGATAAAGTGTTCTGAATCGAAGGCTTGCACCAACTCTCGCAGATTCCGATTCCAGGACGTCGCGCAGGACTTCACGCGGCTCGACATGGAATTTTTTCAGCCAGCCGCGCAACAGCTTGCGGAACCAGCTGGGCAAGGCTTCCTGCTGGCCAAAATCGACGACATGCAGCGAGCCGCCCGGTGACAGAGCAGCAAGAGCCGCGGATACCGTCTTTTCCCAGCCGGGGATCATCGACAGCGAATATGAGACAAAGACGCGGTCGAAACTTTCGACGCCGAACAGCGCTTTCGCGTCGAAATTCGTGGCATCGCCGCGCGCCAGCGTGACGCGGCCGGAGAGGCCTTCGCGCGCGAGGGCGGCAGTCGCCGTCTCCAGCATCTCGGCCGAAATATCGAGGCCGAAGAGGCGCGCGCCGGGATAGCGGCGGGCGGCGAGGATGATGTTGCGGCCGGTGCCGCAGCCGAGCTCGAGCACGGTGCCGCCGGCCGGCACATCCAGTCCGGCGATAAGCCGGTCGCGGCCGAGCAGATAGTATTTGCGGGTCAGGTCGTAGATATGACGCTGCCAGCGGTAGACGCCGTCCATCAGCTCGGCATGGCTGGCCGGCAATTCGGTCGTGCTCATGCGGACCGCTTCACATAGAGATGGAAGCCACCATAGATGGCCGAGCGGTCGCGCGCCGAAAACTCGCGCGAGGCGTCGTTCTCGTAGCGCCACTGGTCGAGCAGCGAATTCGAGACGCGGCCGGGCAGCAGGCTGGGTTCCGCGGCGGTACGGAAGATGACGCGGGCGCCGGTGGAGGCGGTTCGGGTGATCTCGGCCCACAAACCATTGAGCTGGTGGTCGGTCATCCAGTCCTGTGCATCGAGCAGCACGAAGCGATCCACCGAGCCGGCATCCTTGCCGGCAAGGAACTCGATCAGATTGGCGTGGTGGATGGCAACGCGATCGACATTGTTGCGGATCGTCTTGTAGTTGCGCTTTTCGAGATAGGCGGGCAGGGCGGCCTCGCCCGGATCAGGGTAGCGGCGGGCGAAAGCCTGCCAGGCGAAATAATTGGTCTTCAGCGGAAAATCGCAGGCGAGCTTTTCCAGTCGTGCCTTCAGCACGCTGGCCATGGTGCCGTCACCCGAGGTGATCAGCGAATCGTACTGGGCCGGCGGAATGCCGAGGCCGAACAGCGAGGCTTTTCGCGAGGTCGCCCATTTCAGCAGCGGTTTTTCGAAGACCGGCGCCAGCTCTTCGTCAAAGAAGCGGCGCTGATCGGCGATGCTCTTAGCGTCCATGATGCCGGCCGGGTCGACGCCGAAGAATTTTGCGGTGCGGTGGCCTATGGCGATGAACAGGCCAAGCAGGCCGGTCTGGTAGAAATTGCGGTCGAAGACAGCGATGCGGCGACGGCCGCGCCAGTTGCGGCGCTCCCAATAATGGCGGCTGACCGGGTCGAGATGCGGTGCGATGAAGCGATCGTAGGCCTGTGAATTGTGCCCGGTCTCAGCCGCGCCGAAGAAACGGAACAGGTCGCCCTGCGACGGCAGGTGACGGACGGCTTCGAGCTTCATGCGGTTCAGCGCGATATGGGCAGCGTTGAGGTCGACGGCATCGATCCTTTCCGGCGAGCGGGTGAGATAGGCAAGGATGTTACAGCCGCCGGAGGCAATGGTGACGATGCGGTGGCCCGTCCCGAGCTGCATCGCGTCCATGTCGATTTCGGGGTCTTCCCAGATCTGCGGATAGACGAGGCCGGAGAACAGGAAGGCGAACAGGCGCTCGGAGATGCCGGCTTTCGACAGCGGGCGGTTCTGGTAGACGGCCTTGCCGACTTCCTTGCCGCGGCGAAAAACCAGGTCCCCAGAAATGTCCGTCATGGCAAGGCGATTCCCCGTTTGCTTTGGCGCAAGCCGGTAGCGCAGGGTGATGACAGGCCAGTGACAGCCTGTTGACGCCGGCTCAAGCATTGCTGTGGCGCGCAAAATTAGGTGGTGCCTTGGCACAACCTTACTTGGCAGCGAATTTGGCTGGAAAATCGAGGGCCAGTCGAATCGTAGTTCATGAATCTACGATCAATCCGTAGAGGCAGGCGAGCATCCCCAAATGTCGGTTCCGGTGTCGCAGTTTTCATGAGTTTGTCAGCGGTTGAAACCAAGATAGCTAAATGTATTTGTACAGAAAGTGAGCATCAACCAAAGAGGGCTTGTGCAGAATATGCACCACAGCACGATCACCGTTCGAAACACTTGATCATGAGGGAATGTGAACGGATCGATCTTGGGATGACCTAAGAGTTTTGATAAGGGCGGCACATAATTACCTGTAGCGGCAGCATGCATCGTCTTAGAAAAATGTTTCCATCTTAGAAAAACGAAGCAAGCCCAAAATGCAGGAAAAAGCGTCAGTGCGAATATCATCTTTAGCGGTATGGGTTGCCCGCCGTGAATGATCCACCCAGGGCAACTACTTCGCGCTGGGTCGACCAGCGAAAAGATGAAGGCCTCCACAACAACTCCCAAAAAACAGACTATAGCTCCCCACTTAGCAACCCTTCGACAGAAATCTGGATCATAGTTCGGGAGGCGCGTATACTCATCCATATGGGTGCTAAGTCCTCATCGGTCCTGGAAGTCTTTGGTATAGAATGGCGAAGCTGCTCTTCGCCCTTGAGGGTTTGATCCGCCCGCCGACATCGAAATTGCGCCCGCAACCCTTTTTGGCCCACGGTCGGTTTGGTCCCGCCGGATCGCTCTCAGCCCCCTGCTTTCCATAGGCCCCTGCTTTCCATAGCTTGCGCAATCGTGCCCGCCGTTTTCCCACCTTGCCCTGCCTAGGCGGCCGATATCATCTTATCTTGCGCGTTACACTTGCGCGTTACGACTTGCCAAATCCACCTGGGGTCGGCGTCGTCACGATGACCGCCTCGCCAGCGTCGAGGATGGTCTGATCGCAGGCTTTCAGCGTCTCGATCGCGCCGGTCTTGCGGCGGACCTTGGTCGAACCGGCCTCGCCATCGCCGCCTCCGTCCAGTCCCCGCGGCGGGCGGTTGCGATGCGAGGACAGGATGGCGCATTCCATTTTTTCGAGGAAGCGGATGGTGCGCCTGGTGCCGTCGCCGGCATTCCATTTGCCTTCGCCGCCGGAGCCTACGCGGATATGAAAATCCTCGAGCAATACCGGGAAACGCAGTTCCAGCACTTCCGGATCGGTCAGGCGCGAATTGGTCATATGGGTGTGGACGCCGGAGGTGCCGGCAAAACCGCGGCCGTCGTTCATCCGGCCGGCCGGCGAGCCCGAGCAGATCGTCTCGTAATACTGATACTGCTTGTTGCCGAAGGTGAGATTGTTCATCGTGCCTTGCGCATTGGCCATCGCGCCCATGGCGCCGAACAGCGCGTTGGTGACGTGTTGCGAGGTCTCGACATTACCGGCGACGACCGCCGCGGGATAGGCGGGTTTCAGCATCGAGCCGTCGGGAATGATGATGTTGATCGGCCGCAGACATCCGGCATTCATCGGGATGTTGTCTTCGACCATGACGCGAAAGGCATAAAGCACCGCGGCACGGGCGACTGGCTCTGGCGCATTGAAATTGTTCTTCATCACCGGCGACGTTCCGGTGAAGTCGACGGTCGCTTCGCGCTTCCGCCGGTCGACCGATATCTTCACCTTGATCATTTGGCCGGTGTCGGTCGGATATTCGTATTCCGAACTGTCGGGCAGCCGCTCCAGAACGCGGCGCACGCTTTCGGCGGCATTGTCCTGGACATGGCCCATATAGGCTTCGACCACATCGAGGCCGAAATGCGCGACCATCTTGCGCAGCTCGGCGACGCCCTTTTCGTTCGCGGCGATCTGCGCCTTGAGGTCGGCGATGTTCTGGTGCGGATTGCGCGCCGGGTAGGGGTGGTCGGTGAGCAGCGTCTCCAGGTCCTTCTCGCGGAACCGGCCGCGATCGACGATGCGGAAATTGTCAAACAGCACGCCTTCCTCGTCGACGGTTGTGGCAAGCGGCGTCATCGAGCCGGGCGCGGTGCCGCCGATGTCGGCATGATGGCCACGCGAGGCGACGTAGAAGAGGATCTTCGGCGATTGGCCGATCTCCCCCCTTGTGGGGGAGGTGGCGGCGAAGCCGCCGGAGGGGGTCGTTGCGGCAGTGCTCGACGCACTTGTGGTGCCTTCTGCGAGGACCCCAACCGGCCGCTTCGCGGCCACCCTCCCCTCAAGGGGGAGGGAAAACACCGGCGTCACCACTGTGATATCAGGCAGATGGGTGCCGCCATTGTAAGGCGCGTTCAGCGCAAAGACGTCGCCGGGACGGATGTCGCCGGAGTTGAGCCGGATGATGGTTTCCACCGAGCGGTCCATCGAGCCGAGATGCACCGGCATATGCGGCGCGTTGGCGACCAGCGCGCCATTCCGGTCGAAAACGGCACAGGAGAAGTCGAGGCGCTCCTTGATATTGACCGAATAGGCGGTGTTCTGCAGCGTCACGCCCATCTGCTCGGCGATCGACATGAACAGGTTGTTGAAAACCTCCAGCATCACCGGATCGGCTTCGGTGCCGAGTGCGGCGTGTCGGCGCTTCTTCTCGACGCGCCGCATCAATACGTGGTTCTTGGCGGTGATCTCGGCCTGCCAGCCCGGCTCGACGACGATGGTCTGGTTAGGCTCGATGATCAAAGCGGGGC
This sequence comes from Mesorhizobium sp. M0601, assembly GCF_040320845.1. Classification (NCBI taxonomy): domain Bacteria; kingdom Pseudomonadati; phylum Pseudomonadota; class Alphaproteobacteria; order Hyphomicrobiales; family Phyllobacteriaceae; genus Mesorhizobium; species Mesorhizobium sp. M0601. The sequence goes on along the minus strand of NZ_JAMYQK010000003.1, from coordinate 280,299 downwards.
CGGCGATCTTGTTACCAGGCTTCAGCGTTTCGCGAGGGAAAATGCCGGCGTCGCGCCAGACGCCGTCGACAAAGATTTTCCGGTTCCCGGAAGGATTTGCGGCCATGTATTCAACAACTGAATTGCTTTCGTCGCGGCCGGTGCCGCCGGTATCGGTACCTTCGACGCCGATCGACTCAACGATCATCGGCTTGTCGTCATAGACGAAACCGAACTGTGCCTTGTGCGCCGATTCGAAGTCCGCCTTGGCCTGCGCAATCGAGCCGTGCCCGAAGTTCACAGGCAGCGCGGTATCGGTGGCGTCGTAGCGGATCTGCAGCACCGGTCTCGAGACGACCGCGTCTTCGCTGATGCCTTGCGCGGCGAGTTCGTCGATGACGGCTTTGCGCAGCGTTGCGATGAGTTCATCGATCGCTGGCCCGGAATTGTCCGCCAGCGGCTTCAGCAGCGCCTGCTGGCGTGACGCAAATACAGAGGATAGGCCGATGCCGTATGCCGAGAGCAGCCCTGAGAAGGGATGGATCAGCACCGCCTCCATGCCGAGCGCATCGGCGACCAGGCAAGCGTGCTGGCCGCCGGCGCCGCCGAAGCAGTTCAGGAGGTATTCGGTGACATCGTAGCCGCGCTGCACCGAAATCTTCTTGATGGCGTTGGCCATGTTTTCGACGGCGATGGTGATGAACCCTTCGGCGACGGTTTCCGGTGAGCGGCCGTCGCCGATCTCGGCGGCAAGTGCGGTGAATTTTTCGCGAACCGTCTGGACGTCGAGCGGTTCGTCCTGGCCCGGTCCAAAAATAGCCGGGAAGAACTCGGGCTGCAGTTTGCCCAGCATGACATTGGCGTCAGTGACGGCCAGCGGGCCGCCGCGCCTATAGGCGGCCGGGCCGGGGTTGGCGCCGGCCGAATCCGGCCCGGCGCGAAAGCGGCCGGCCTCGTAATGCAGGATCGAGCCGCCACCTGCAGCGACGGTGTGGATGCGCATCATCGGCGCGCGGATGCGCACGCCGGCGACCTCGGTGTCGAAGGCGCGCTCGTAGTCGCCATCGTAATGGGCGACATCGGTGGAGGTGCCGCCCATGTCGAAGCCTATGACTTTGCCGAAACCGGCGAGTTTTGCCGTCTCAACCATGCCGACGACGCCGCCGGCCGGGCCGGACAACAGCGCGTCCTTGCCCTGGAACATGTCGGCGGCGGTGAGGCCGCCCGACGACATCATGAACATGAGGCGAGGAGATTGGCCGATCTCCCCCCTTGTGGGGGAGATGCCCGGCAGGGCAGAGGGGGGCGCCGTAGGGTGCTTTGTGTCATGATTGGCGTCACTAAGATGCTGAGATGCTGGCGGGACAGCGCCCCCCTCTGTCGGCTTCGCCGACATCTCCCCCACGAGGGGGGAGATTGGAGCCACGCCCAGCTCACCGGCAACCCTTTGCACATACCTAGCCAGGATCGGCGACAGATAGGCGTCGACCACCGTGGTGTCGCCACGGCCGACCAGCTTGATCAGCGGCGAGACCTCGTGACTGATCGAGACCTGCGAGAATCCGAGCTTTCGACAGACTTTGGAGACCGCCTTTTCGTGCTCGGGATGTTTCCAGGCATGCATGAAGACGATCGCGACCGCATCGATGCCATCCGCCTTGGCTTGCTCAATAGCCGGGCGTACCGAAGCAATGTCGAGCAGGCGCTCGACACTGCCGTCGGCGCGAACCCTTTCGTCGATCTCGACGACACGCTCATAGAGCTGTTCGGGAAGGATGATCTGCTTGGCAAAGATATCGGGCCTGGCCTGATAGGCAATCCTCAGCGCATCGCGGAAGCCTTTGGTGATGAGCAGCAGCACACGGTCGCCCTTGCGCTCGAGAAGCGCATTGGTGGCAACCGTGGTGCCCATCTTGACATCGCCGATCAGAGCGGAGGGGATTGGAGCGCCGGGTTGGACGCCGAGCAAATCGCGAATGCCCTGGATGGCAGCGTCGGCATAGGCTTCGGGATTTTCCGAAAGGAGTTTCCTTGGATGCAGCCCGCCTTGCGGGTCACGGCCGATGACATCGGTGAAGGTGCCGCCACGGTCGATCCAGAAATTCCATTTTGCAGTCACTGCGGCGGCTCCCGGGATTTTTCCCTGTTCGATCTGTTAGCTTGCGAGGCCCTAACCGGCAATCGTCAAATGATTGGAATATGTTACAGGCAGAAATGCAACGTTACGAAACTCATGCGCAGCTTACGCATTGTGTCCTCGACCGCCGCCGGTAACGGAGGCGTGATTAGAGGAGAGATATCATGAAGAAACTCATTCTTGCGTCGGTGTCGGCGCTTGCGTTGCTTGGCCTTGCCGCCTGCAGCAACAGCGGCACCGACAACACCACGACGCAGAGCACCAACCCGCCGGCATCCGACCAGACGATGAAGCCGGCTGCTCCTGACGCCAACAAGCCTGCCGAGCCGGCTCCGGCTCCGGCGCCTGCGCCGGCTGCTCCGGCTCAGTAGTCAATGTGACAACCAAGGAAAGGCTGGCCTCACAGGCCGGCCTTTCTGCTGCTTACGATACCAGCGCCTGGCGGTCGAGTGCGACGACGTGAGCGCTGGCGCCAGCCGCCTCAGGCATTGCGCCAAATCGATTGGGCCAGCCCCTGCGGCACTGTCTTGGCTTGATAGCGATGGGTGGTTGGTCCTATGAAGCCCCCATGTCGATTTGGGACCGCCTTGGCGACTTCGTCACACGCGTTTCATCTTCAGCGTCGTCAGGCGTCGCCGAAGTGGTCGAGGCCGTGCGCACGGTTTTCTCCGGCGATGCCGATCTGCGCCGGCGCGTCGCCTTCTCGGTGGCGATGATCGCCCTGTCGGCCAAGATGGCCAAGGCAGACGGCATCGTCACGCAAGACGAGGTGCGCGCCTTCCAGGAAATATTCGAGGTGCCGAAGGAACAGAGGCGCAATGTGGCGCGGCTCTACGATTTGGCCAAACGCGACATTGCCGGTTTCGAGACCTATGCCGAGCGGATGGCGCAGCTTTGCGGTTCGGGCCATTCGAACTGCCTGATGCTCGAGGATATACTCGACGGGCTGTTCCACATCGCCAAGGCCGACGGGCTGGTGCATGAGCGCGAGGGCGAATTCCTGCATCGCATCGCCGAGATATTCCGCATCGATGAGGCGCATTACCAGAGCATCCTGGCCCGGCATGTCGATCTGGGTGCCGCCGATCCCTATGTTGTGCTCGGCATCGAGCGCGGGAAGCCGTTCGAGGAGGTCCGCAGGCGCTACCGCAAGCTGGTCTCCGACAATCATCCGGACCGGCTGATCGCACGCGGCCTGCCGCAGGAATTCATCAAGATCGCGACGACCAGGCTGGCGGCGATCAACGCGGCCTATGAAATGATCGAGCGAGGCCTGCGGCACGCATGAGCGGCTTTCCGCCCGATGAGCCGAGCGCCGAGGTCAGGGTATCGCCGAATTTCGGACCACGGCGCGGGACGCTCGGACCCGATATGATCGTGCTGCACTACACCGGCATGGCTACCGGCGCCGGTGCCGAGGCATGGTTGTGCGATCCGGCAAGCGAGGTCTCGTCGCACTACCTGGTCCATGAGGACGGCCGCATTGTTCAGATGGTAAGGGAAAGCGACCGCGCCTGGCATGCCGGCAAGAGCTCGTGGTTCGGACAGAGCGACATCAACTCCTGTTCGATCGGCATCGAGATCGTCAATCCGGGGCATACGCTCGGCTATCGCAACTTTGCAAAACCGCAGATCGGTGCGGTGATCGGCCTGTGCGCCGGCATCATCGAGCGCCATTCCATTCCGGCGCAGCGGGTGCTTGCCCATTCCGACGTGGCACCGGGGCGCAAGGTCGATCCAGGCGAGAAATTTCCATGGAAGGCCTTGTTTGCCGTCGGTATCGGCCATGTTGTGCCGGCAGCACCGATCCGGCGCGGCGCCGTGCTGAAGCCAGGCGATACCGGCGCCGAGGTAGAGGCGCTGCAGTCGATGCTGGCGCTCTATGGTTATGGCGTCGAGATCACCGGCGCCTTCGATCGGCAGACCGAAATCGTGGTAGAGGCATTTCAGCGGCATTTCCGGCAGCGCCTGGTCGATGGCATGGCTGATGGATCGACGATCCGCACGCTGGAAAGGCTGCTCGCTTCCGTAAGGATAGCCTCTCTCAAATAATCTTTTGCCAGCTTAAAAATTACAATCTGTTACTCAAAGTGACTTGCGTCGCCTTCTTTGGCGCCAATTCCGTCGTCAAAGGCGATCCGTACAGATTGTCGGACGTCTATCCCCCCAAATGTTCCGATGTTGATTGAGGGTATCTGCGCGAAGTTCTTTGTGCAGATCAAACAGAACAGGATCACATGCAGAAATTGACCGTTTTAACGGCAGCCATTGCTGCCGGCGTAATGACTTTTGCCTTCAGTTCGGCAAACAGCGCACCGCTGAGCCAGCGGGCCGATCAGGGCTTCAGTGCCGCAGCCGGCAAAACCGCCGTGCCGAAAGCCACCCGTGGTGTAAAACGTGGTGTAAAAGTAGAGAAGACCGCCACCGCAAAAGTGGAACAAGCAACCGCGGTAAGGACGAAAAAGCCGGCCCCTGCGAAAAAGCCAACCGCTGCAAGAAAGACAATCTCAAAACACTATGTGAAGCGTAACCGCAAAAGCATCGACCACATGGCAACGGCGTCAGTCGCTCCGAAGAGCAGGCCAGCGCCTCAGGCGGTGGTAGTCGGCGCCAGCGGACAGTATTCGGCGATCATTGCGCGTTATGCCGCCAGCTATGGCGTCCCGGTGTCGCTCGCCAACGCCGTCATCAAGATCGAAAGCAACTACCAACCGAACCAGGTCGGCAGCGCCGGCGAGATCGGCCTGATGCAGATCAAGCCGGCGACGGCGCGGATGATGGGCTATAGCGGTTCGGTTCAGGGCCTCTATGATCCAGATACCAACATCAAATACGGCATGAAGTACCTCGCCATGGCGCGGGATCTCGGCGGCGGCACGACCTGCGGCACGATCCTGAAATACAATGCCGGCCATGCCGCCACACGGATGAACCCGGTGTCCGCAGCCTATTGCGGCAAGGTCAAGGTCCAGTTGGCTGCACTTGGAGCGCCCGCCTGACAAGCGACAACTTGCTTTTTCGTTTGCGTTTTCGGGCCTGAACCCCTTTATACGCCTTGCCAGCTGGCCGGGCGGCCGCACCCGCGAAGCCGAAAGGCTGCGGGTGAGGAAAGTCCGGGCTCCATGGAGACACGGTGCCGGTTAATGGCCGGCGGGGGCGACCCCAGGGAAAGTGCCACAGAAAGCAAACCGCCACGATCCAATCGTGGCAAGGGTGAAAGGGTGGGGTAAGAGCCCACCGCGCGACTGGCAACAGGAGCGGCACGGTAAACCCCACCGGGAGCAAGACCGAATAGGGGCGGTGCGAGGGGAAACCCTCGAGGGCTGTTTCCGGCTCACCGTCCGGGTAGGTTGCGTGAGGCGTATGGCAACATGCGCCCAAGATGAATGGCCGCCACGTTCTCGCCGTGTAAGCGGCGAGGGCCATACAGAACCCGGCTTACAGGCCAGCTGGCAGTTTTCCCCGATAAAAGGAAATCTCCTGATATCAGCAGGTTGCGTCTTCGGGCGCAGCCGTTGGTTCAGTTTTCGACCCGCAATTAAGCGCGGCATTCCTTGAAAATGGTGCGATTAAATCGTACCATTTGGATGACGGTATTCAGGAGCGCGTCATGGGACAGGTCGATAAACGCAGCATCACGCTGTCGCCGGAATTGGCGGCGGTGGTCGACGACGTGGTCGCCGCCGGCGAATATGCCTCGGCGAGCGAGGTGATCCGCGACGCGCTGCGGCAATGGAAGGACCGGCGCGACCTGCTCGGCTACACGGTCGAGGAATTGCGCAAGCTGGTGCAGGAAGGGATCGACAGCGGGCCGGGGCTGGACGGGCCGCCAATCATGGAACGGCTGCGCGCCAAATATCTGAAAATGGCCGGAACCAAAGGCCTTGAGGAGTGAAATACCGCCTGCTTCCTCAGGCATTGATCGACCTCGAAGCCATCGGCGACTACATTGCCGAACAGAATCCAAATGCGGCGGTTCGGCTCGTGGATCTCTTGCAAAGGCGGTGGGATTTGCTGACCCTGCACCCCTTCTCAGGTGCGCCGCGCGAAGACATCGCAACCGGAATCCGTCACCTGATCGTCGGCGAATACCTCACCCTGTACCGCGTCAGTGAAGAGGCGATCGAAATCGTTCGCGTGCTGCACGGCCGGCGCAAGATTGATGCCGACGATCTGAATTCGTGATTGCCGATTCAGCCACCGATTGCGTCTAGCGACGCCTCGATCGCCTGCCAAAGCTCTTCCACCGGCTCGCAGCCGACCGACAGGCGAACGAAGCCGGGCGGAACGGCATCTCCCCTTTTTGATCGCCGTTCGGCCGAGGTGTGTACGCCGCCGAACGACGTCGCTGCCTGCATCAAGGCGCAGTTGTTGATGAAATCCTCGGCCTTGTCCTCCGAGGCGAGCACGAACGAGATGAGAAATCCGAAGCGCTCCATCTGGGCGCGGGCAAGATTGTGCGATGGGTCACTCTCCAGTCCCGGAAAGCGCAAGCCGCTGATCGCGCGATGGTTTTTCAGCCGTCGCGCTATCATTTCGGCGGAAGCGCACATGCGGTCGAAGCGCACGTCCAGCGTTTCGAGGCCGCGATGCACCAGCCATGCCTCGAACGGCCCGGGGATAGCGCCCGACGTCTCGCGCCAGTCGGTCACCCTCGAGATAATGTCCGCGTCGCGGCTGGCGACATGGCCGAACAGCACATCGGAATGGCCGTTTGGTGCCTTGGTGTCGGCGGCAATGACGATGTCTGCGCCGAGATCGAGCGGGCGCTGGCCGAAAGGCGTCATCGTCGTGTTGTCGACCACAAGCCCCGCACCCGCTTTGTGCACGGCTTCGGCGACGGCTGCGATGTCGCATATGTCCAGTCCCGGGTTGGCGGGCGTTTCGACGAACGCAAGCCGATACCCATCGAAGCCGCCGTCGAGGAAGCTCGATGTTGGCCGGACATCATAAGCGACGCCGAAGGACTTCAGGAAGCGCTCTGCCAGCGCTCTCGTCGTGTGATAACCGTCGGACGGCAGCAGGATACGGTCGCCGGCTTTGAGCAGGCCGAAAAATACTGCCGAGATGGCAGCCATCCCCGAGGGAAAGGCGACGCATGGGGCGTCTTCCAGATGCGCCAGCATGTGCTCGACCGCATCCCAGGTTGGATTGCTGAAGCGGCCATATTGATCATAGCCGGTGGCGTCGCCGGGCGCATGAAAGATGGCGGCCATGGTCAGGGGCAAGGGGATCGGGTCGCCCTTGGCCAGCCCGCCGCGGCGCAGATGGGGAAGTGCCGCGGCGCGTGACTTGGCTGTTTCGGACATGGTTTCAACCTCGTTACTGACCGGAAAAGGACATGCCGAGGCTATGCGCGGCAGCGATCCGCAGCAAGCCGGCTCCGGTTGGGCCACACGGCTCTAAACGCTTCGTTAGGCTTAATAGACGATAAAGACGGGAGTGCCGTCAAAGCTGCTCTCCCCAGTCGTGGCAGGCGCGTTTTGAAGACTGTTCCCGTTGACGCCCATAACACCCCATGATATCCCATTCCGATACTCAAGCCTTCGTTTCGTGTCAGGGTGAAGCGTACGCCAATCGGGCAGCCGCGGCGGCTGCGCGTTTGCCTGCGTTCGCCCGTTATAACGAAGTGGGTTTTGGACGCCGACCGGGCTGGGGCGGCGCGGACAGGAAGATGCAGAGGGGTGCGGCGGCGCAAGCGGCCGTAACGCGTAATGGACCGGTTTCTGTCGAACGCGGTGAACAGGATCGATGCGAAGGGACGGGTGTCCGTGCCGGCGCATTTCCGTGCCGTTGTGCAGAAACGCGGCTATTCGGAACTTTATGCGCTACGCTGCCTGGATCGCCCGGCGATGGATGTCGGTGGGCTCGACCTGCTCGATCGCTACGAGCAGCGCATCGCCCAGGAAGACCCGTTCCTGCAGACGGCGGACGACATGTCGTTCTTCTGCCATGGCGATGGAACGTTTCTGAAGCTCGACCAGGACGGCCGTATCACGATGAGCGATTTCATTCGCGAGCATACCGGCATTTCAGCGGAAGTGGCCTTCGTTGGCCGCGGCAATTTCTTTCAGATCTGGGAGCCGGGACGGCTCAGCGCCTATGGGACGGAAGCACGCGCCCGGCTGTTGCAACTTCGGCAGGGGACGAAGCCCGCGGAGCGGCCGGAATGATGGCGGGCGACGGCGATGAAGTTCATGCCGCTGGCGGACCAGCCCGTCACATTCCGGTCCTCCTTGCCGAAGTTCTGGAGGCGCTGGCGCCGACAAAAGGCGAGGTGATCGTCGACGGCACGTTCGGTGCCGGCGGCTACACGAAGGCCATTCTGGCAAGCGGAGCCTCGGTCGTCGCCATCGACCGCGATCCGGATGCGATCGCGGCGGGGCGGGCCCTTGAACAGCAGTCCGGCGGCAAGCTCAGGCTTGTCCAGGCACCGTTCTCGACGCTCGACGAACAGGTTGAAAGTGCCGATGGCGTCGTGCTCGACATCGGCATCTCCTCCATGCAGATCGACCAGCCGGAGCGCGGCTTTTCGTTCCGGGCCGATGGGCCGCTCGACATGCGCATGGCGCAGGCGGGCCTGAGCGCCGCCGACGTCGTGAACACCTTCAAGGTGGGCGATCTTGCCCGCATCTTCGGTTTTCTCGGCGAGGAACGCCATGCCGGGCGCATCGCCCGCATGATCGAGAGCCGTCGCGAAAAACGCCCCTTCGAGCGCACGCTCGATCTTGCCGATGCCATCGAGACGCATATCGGTCGCGCGCCAAAGGACAAGATCCATCCGGCCACCCGCGTTTTCCAGGCGCTGCGCATCTTCGTCAATGACGAACTCGGCGAACTGGCCAAGGCACTGTTTGCCGCAGAGCGCGTGCTGAAACCGGGCGGGCGGCTTGTCGTGGTGACCTTCCATTCCCTGGAGGACCGCATCGTCAAGCGCTTCATCGCCGACAGAGCCGATTCAGCGACCGGATCGCGGCATCTGCCCGAGGCGCAGGCGCGCGCCGCCACCTTCACCAAGAAGGGCGGCGGCGTGACGCCTGGCGATGCCGAGATAACGGCAAATCCGCGGGCGCGCTCGGCAAGGCTGCGCGCTGCGATCCGTACAGAGGCGCCGGCGCGCGCCGGCGATTTTTCGATTTTCGGCCTGCCAAAACTGCCTGGCCCAAAGCTTCCCGGCGCCGATCGACCGGGAGAGAGGTGAGCACGTGTTTCGTACCAGCGACATAGTCCTGATCGCCGTGATGGTTTCGGCGGCCGCCCTGACCTACAAGACCAAGCGCGAGGCCGAGGAGCAACTGGCGGCAGTGCACAAGATCCAGGCGCAGATCCGTTATGAGGAGGACACGATCGACCTGCTCAAGGCGGACTGGAGCCTGCTTACCCAGCCGTCGCGCCTGCAGAAGCTCACCGAAATCTACAAATCGCAACTCGGACTCGAGCCGGTCAATGCGCGGCAGATCGTCGGGCTGGACGATCTGCCGGCGAAACCCGTCAATATCGAGGACCTTTCATCGCAGCGGCTGGGCGGCATGGCCGATATCGGCGGCAAGGATCCCGTGGTGACCGGAGGCGTCGTCCAATGATCACCGGATTTCCAATGGCTGCCAGATTTCCAAAGATTGGCAGGCTGCTGAAGCGCGGTTCGAAGCCCGGTGCAGGCGGATCAATCGTGGTCGAAGGTGCCCGCAAGGCGACCGGTGGCAAGGGCAGGACCCGCATCGTCATGACGATGGCAGTGTTCTTCGGCATCTATTCGACCATTGCCGGGCGGCTGGTCTATCTGGGTTTCCAGAATCCCGACCTGTCGGGCGGCCCGCAGAGCCGGGTGACGGCATCGCGACCCGACATCGTCGACCGTAACGGCGAAGTGCTGGCGACCGACATCAAGACCGCGTCGCTGTTTGCCGAACCGCGCCGCATCGTCGATGCCGACGAGGCGATCGAAAAGCTGTCGACGGTGCTTCCCGAGATCGACTACGAGCAGACATACAACAAGCTGAAGAGCGGCGCCGGGTTCGTCTGGCTGCAGCGGCAACTGACGCCGAAGCAGCAGGCCGACATCATGCAACTCGGCATCCCCGGATTCGGCTTTCGCACCGAAAAGCGCCGGTTCTATCCGGCCGGTGAAACCTCGTCCTACATTGTCGGCCTCACCAACATCGACAATCAGGGCATCTCCGGCATGGAGAAATACATCGACGAACAAGGCTTGAGCGACCTTCAGGCGTCGGGTCTGGCGGTGGCCAAGGATTTGAAGCCGGTGCAGCTCTCGATCGACCTGCGCGTCCAGCATATCGTGCGCGATGAGGTCGCCACCGGCATGGAAAAGTACCACGCGATCGCGGCGGGCGCCGTCGTGCTCAACGTCAAGACCGGCGAGGTGCTGGCGATGGCGTCGGTTCCGGATTTCGATCCGAACAACCCCTATAACGCGCAGGACAAGGACAGGCTCAACCGTATGTCGGCCGGCCTCTATGAAATGGGGTCGACCTTCAAGAGCTTCACCACCGCCATGGCGCTCGATTCCGGCAAGATAACGCTGCAAAGCCGTTTCGACGCGTCGCGCCCGATCAGGATCGGCCATCAAACCATCCATGATTTCCATGGCAAGGGCCGGGTACTGTCGGTGCCGGAAGTGTTCATCTACTCCTCCAATATCGGCTCTGCCAAGGAAGCCGAAGCGGTTGGCATCGACGGACACCGCGAATTCCTGCATCGCCTGGGAATCCTCGAGAAGATGCAGACCGAACTGCCGGAAGTCGCTCGGCCGACCGAGCCCAAGGTCTGGAAGCAGGTCAATTCGATCACCATCGCCTTCGGCCACGGTGTGTCGACGACGCCGCTGCAGACAGCGGTCGGCTGCGCCGCGCTGATGAATGGCGGCTATCTGATGGACCCGACCTTCCTGCCGCGCACGCAGGAGCAGGCGATGGCGGTGGCCAAGAAAGTGGTCAGCGACAAGACGGTCGAGGGCATGCGCTATCTCTATGCACTCAATGCCGAAAAGGGATCCGGCCGCAATGCACGGGTGCCAGGATACCGGGTGGGCGGCAAGACGGGAACGGCGGAGAAGGTTGTCAACGGCCGTTACTCGAAGGAAAAGAATTTCAACGCCTTCGTTGCGGCTTTTCCGATGGACGATCCGCAATACATAGTGCTTACGATCGCCGACGAACCGAAGCCGGAAAAGCCCGGCATGGGTGGTACGGCCGCCTCGAACGCGGGCATCATGGCTGCAAACATCATCCGACGTGCGGCTTCCATGCTTGGCGTGAAGCCAGATTTCAGCCATGAAAATGGTGCAACGCTGGTTTCCTATCAGTGATTCTTGGGGCGCGCCGGCAACTGCGCGCTATTTTGTTGCGATGAACGGGGTTCGATGAAGCTGAAAAATCTAGCCGGTATCCTGCCTGTCGAGGGGACAGCTTCCTTCGACATGGAGGTTACAGGGATTTCGTCGGATTCCCGCCAGGTAACACGGGGCGTCGTCTTTTTCGCGCTCACCGGCTCCAAGGCGGATGGCGCAGCCTACGCAGCCGATGCCGCAAGCCGCGGCGCTGCCGCGATCGTGGTCGGCAAAGGCAGTGCGGTCGCCGGGCTGCCAGTCCCGGTTCTTGTCGTAGACGATCCGCGCCTTGCACTGGCGCTGAGTGCTGCACGTTTTTTCGGCATGCAACCGCAAACCATGGTCGCGGTGACCGGAACCAGCGGCAAGACCTCGGTCGCCGCATTCACCCGGCAGATATGGGAGCAGGCGGGTTTTGCCGCCGCCTCGATCGGCACGACCGGCGTGGTGGCGCCGGGCCGCAACGAATATGGCTCGCTGACCACGCCGGATCCGGTGGCACTGCACAGGCTGCTCAAGGAGCTGGCGGAGGCCGGCGTCACCCACGCCTCGATGGAAGCGTCCAGCCATGGCCTCGACCAGCGCCGGCTCGACGGCGTCAAGCTCGCGGCCGGCGGCTTCACCAATCTCGGCCGCGACCATATGGACTATCATCCGACGGTCGAGGACTATCATCGCGCCAAATTGCGTCTGTTCGACGCGCTGCTGCCGAAGGGCGCGCCGGCGGTCATCTTTGCCGACGACCCGTGGTCGGAGCCGACGATCAAGGCGGCGGGGGCAGCGGGACTGAACGTGCTGACGGTCGGCCGCCACGGCGATTTCCTGCGGCTGAAGCGGGTCGAGCACGAGCGCCACCGCCAGCGCGCCGAGGTCGAAGCGGACGGCGTTCTCCACGAAGTCGACTTGCCGCTGGCCGGCGACTTCCAGATTGCAAATGCGCTGGTGTCGGCCGGCCTCGCCATTTCGACTGGAACATCTGTTGCCAAGGCGTTGATGGCGCTGGAGAAATTGAAGGGCGCGCCGGGACGGCTCGACCTTGTCGGGACGGCCGCCAACGGCGCGCCGGTCTATGTCGACTACGCGCATAAGCCGGATGCGCTGGAAAACGTGCTGGCTTCGGTGCGCCCCTTTACCACCGGCCGCGTCATCGTCGTATTCGGTTGCGGCGGCGACCGCGACCGGGGCAAGCGGCCGATCATGGGCGAGATCGCCACCAGGCTGGCCGAGGTGGTCATCGTCACCGACGACAATCCCCGCTCGGAAGTACCCGAGACGATCCGCGCCGCGATCCTGGAAGCCGCACCTGGCGCCATCGAGATCGGCGACCGGCGCAAGGCCATCCACGAGGCGGTCGGGATGCTTCACGCTGGCGACACGCTGATCGTGGCCGGCAAGGGCCATGAGGAAGGCCAGACCATCGGCACCGAGACGCTGCGTTTTTCCGATCATGAGGAAGTTCGCTCGGCGCTGCGGGAGCAAGCGGCGTGAGCTATCTGTGGACCTCCGAGGCGCTGGTTGCCGCCATGGATGGCCGGCCGCTCGGTCCGATGCCTGAAGCCATCGCCGGCATTTCCATCGACAGCCGCAGCCTGCAGCCGGGAGACGCTTTCTTCGCCATCAAGGGCGAGGCCATGGACGGCCATGATTTCGTCACCGCCGCCATCAAGGCGGGCGCCGGCGTGCTGGTCGTCGCCGAGGGCAAGCTGCCGTCGCTGGGGCGGCTGACTGCACCGATGATCGTCGTGGAGGACGTGCTTGTCGCTCTGGAAAAGCTCGGCGTTGCGGCGCGCGCACGCTCAAAGGCCAGGGTCATTGCCGTGACCGGATCGGCGGGCAAGACCACCACCAAGGAAGCGCTACGCCACGCTCTCTCCGCGGTCGGTACGGTGCATGCATCGGCCCAGTCGTTCAACAATCACTGGGGCGTGCCGCTGACGCTGGCGCGCATGCCCCAGGATTGCGACTATGCCGTCTTCGAGATCGGCATGAACCATCCCGACGAGATCCGGCCGCTGGTCAAGATGGTCCGGCCGCATGTCGCCATCGTCACGTTGATCGCGGCCGCTCACCTCGGCTTCTTCCGCAACCTGGACGAGATCGCCAAGGCCAAGGCAGAGGTTTTCGAGGGACTGGAACCCGGTGGCGCCGCCCTTCTCAACCGCGACGATGCGCGCTGGAAGCTGCTGGAGAAGATGGCCAAAGAGGCCGGCGTCGAGCATGTCTACGGGTTCGGCGAGAACGCCCGGGCGACCTTCAAACTGATCAAATGCGAGCTCAATGCCGATCACTCGGTCATCACCGCCAAGATTGGCGGGCACGAGATTGTCGCCAGGATCGGCGCGCCGGGCCGCCATATGGTGCAGAACGTGCTCGCGGTGCTTGGTGCCGCGCATCTGGTCGGCGCCGACGTTAACAGGGTTGCGCAGGCGCTGGCCGATCTTTCGCCCGAACGCGGACGCGGCAAGCGCTATGTGTTGCGTCACCCCAACGGGCCGATCACGCTGATCGACGAGAGCTACAACGCCAATCCGGCGTCGATGAGCGCTGCAATGGCACTGCTCAACACGACGCCGGTGTCGGGCGAGGGCAGGCGCATTGCCGTGCTCGGCGATATGCTCGAGCTCGGCAGCCATTCGGCGAAATTGCATGCCGCGCTTGCCGGTCTGATCGTCGGCACCGACACGCGCACGGTCTTTCTCGGCGGTCCGGAAATGCGGGCGCTGGCCGACGTTTTGCCCGACGAGATCAAGACGGAATACCGCGCCGGTGCGGAAGATCTGAAACCGGTTCTTCTATCGGAATTGAAGCCCGGCGACGTGGTCATGATCAAATCGTCGAAGGGCATAGGCTTTTCAAAGCTGGTCGAGGCGTTGCTCGGCAAGTTTCCGGCGGAAGCCACAACCAGCAGACAGACCTAGGATCGGTCCGGGGGACGCAAGCGCATGCTAACACTGCTCGTCGAATTTGCGGACAAGATCTCGGTCTTCAACGTCTTCCGCTACATAACCTTCCGCACCGGCGGAGCGCTGATCACAGCGGCGCTGATCGTGTTCATCTTCGGACCGACCATCATCAATTCGCTGCGGCTGCGGCAAGGCAAGGGCCAGCCGATCCGGGCCGACGGGCCGCAGACGCATTTCAAGAAGGCGGGAACGCCGACAATGGGCGGACTGATGATCCTGTCCGGCATCGTCGGTTCGTCGCTGCTGTGGGCGAACCTGTCGAGCATCTACGTCTGGGTGGTCCTGCTGGTGACGCTGGGATTCGGCTCGATCGGCTTTTACGACGATTATCTCAAAGTAACCAAGCAATCGCATCTCGGCTTTTCCGGCAAGGCGCGGCTGGGGCTCGAATTCGTTATCGCCGGCATCGCCGCCTGGGTGATCATGCATAACGGCCAGGCGCCGTTCTCGTCATCGCTGACATTCCCTTTCGCCAAGGAGTTTCTCGTCAATCTCGGCTGGTTCTTCATCCCGTTCTCGTGCTTCGTCATCGTCGGCGCCGGCAATGCGGTGAACCTGACCGACGGTCTCGACGGGCTGGCGATCGTGCCGATCATGATCGCGGCCGCATCCTTCGGCGTCATCGCCTATCTCTCTGGCAACGCGGTGTTCGCCGAATATCTGCAGATCCATTTCGTGCCCGGCACCGGCGAACTTGCGGTGGTCCTTGGAGCGGTGATCGGCGCCGGTCTCGGCTTCCTCTGGTTCAATGCGCCGCCGGCGGCGATCTTCATGGGCGACACCGGCTCGCTGGCGCTGGGTGGGCTGATCGGCACGGTCGCGGTGGCGACCAAGCACGAGATCGTGCTGGTCATCGTCGGCGGCCTGTTCGTCGTCGAGATATTCTCGGTCATCATCCAGGTCGGCTACTTCAAGATGACCGGCAAGCGCGTCTTCCTGATGGCGCCGATCCACCATCATTTCGAAAAGCTCGGCTGGACCGAAAGCCAGGTGGTGATCCGCTTCTGGATCATCGCCGTCATCCTGGCGCTGGTCGGCCTGTCGACCCTGAAGCTCAGATAGGAGGCCGCTTGATCCCCGCCGCATCCTTTTCAGGCAAGCGCGTTTCGCTCTTCGGGCTCGGTGGCTCGGGGATTGCCACGGCGCGCGCGCTGATCGAGGGCGGCGCGGATGTGCTGGCCTGGGACGACAATCCCGACAGCGTCGCCAAGGCCGGCGCGGTCGGCATCACGACAGCGGACCTGCGCGGTGCGGACTGGGCGAGGTTTTCCGCCTTCGTGCTGTCGCCCGGCGTGCCGCTGACGCATCCCAAGCCACACTGGACCGTCGAGTTGGCGCGGGGCTCAGGCGTGGAGATCATCGGCGACATCGAGCTTTTCTGCCGCGAGCGGATGCTGCTGGCACCGGCAGCACCTTTCATTGCCATTACCGGCACCAACGGCAAGTCGACGACCACGGCACTGACGGCGCACATCCTAAAATCGGCTGGGCGCGACACGCAGATGGGCGGGAATATCGGCCGCGCAGTGATGACGCTCGATCCGCCGCAGCCTGAACGGCATTATGTGGTTGAGTGCTCTTCCTACCAGATCGATCTTGCCCCTTCGATCAACCCGACGGCCGGTGTGCTGCTCAACCTGACGCCGGACCATCTCGACCGCCATGGCACGATGCAACACTACGCCTCGATCAAGGAGCGGCTGGTGGCCGGCAGCGAGACGGCAATCATCGGTGTCGACGATTCCTGGTGCGCCCAGATCGCCGATCGGCTGGAGCGGGCCGGCCGGCAGGTCATCCGCATCTCCAAGCGCCTGCCGCTGACCGACGGCTATTTCGCTGACGGCACCAACTTAATGGAAGCCGTGCACGGCCGCTACAGCCGTATCGCCTTCCTCGAAGGCATCGGCTCGTTGCGCGGCCAGCACAATGCGCAGAACGCGCTGGCCGCCGCCGCCGCCTGCCTCAAGGTCGGGCTCGAGCTCGGCGAGATCCAATCCGGACTGGAGAGTTTCCCTGGGCTGGCGCACCGCATGGAGCAGGTCGGCCGCAAAGGGCATGTGCTGTTCGTCAACGATTCCAAGGCGACCAATGCCGATGCCGCTGCACCGGCGCTGTCGAGCTTTGCGCGTATCTACTGGATTGCCGGCGGCCTGCCGAAAGAGGGCGGCATCGAGCCGTTACGCGGCTTCTTCCCGCGCATCGCCAAGGCCTATCTGATCGGCGAAGCCGCACCGGCCTTTTCGGCGACGCTGGGCGAAGCGGTGCCCTACGAGATATCAGGCACGTTGGCGGCGGCAGTCGAACACGCCGCCCGCGATGCGGCCGGGGATAGTAGCGGCGAGGCAGTGGTGCTGCTGTCGCCGGCCTGCGCCAGTTTCGACCAATTCAAGAATTTCGAAGTCCGCGGCGAGGCGTTCAGGCAAGCCGCAACCGCCATTGATGGCGTGAAGCCCATCGGAGGGACACGATAATGCAAAGCCGTCTCGACAAAAGCCCTGTGGCGACCTGGTGGTGGACGATCGATCGGTGGTTCCTGGCGGCGTTCCTGTCGCTGATGGGGCTCGGCATCGTTTTGTCCTTCGCCGCAAGCCCGGCGGTGGCCGAGCGCATCGGGCTAGACAGTTTCCACTTCGCGACGCGCCAGATTATCTTCACCATTCCGGCACTTGGGGTGATGCTGGCCGTCTCGTTCCTTGAATCCAGGCAGATCCGGCGCATGGCGCTGGTCATGCTGTGCATCATGCTGTTTTTGATGGTGGCGGTGCTCTATATCGGCGTCGAGGTGAAGGGCGCGCGGCGTTGGGTGTCGCTAGCCGGCCTCTCGATCCAGCCGTCCGAGTTCCTGAAACCGGCCTTCGTCATCATCTGCGCCTGGCTGTTCGCCGAGCACAAGCGCCAGCCCGACATTCCGGGCAATTTGTTCGCCATGTTGCTGCTTGCGCTGGTCATCTCGCTGCTGGTGGCGCAGCCTGACCTTGGGCAGACCATGCTGGTGCTCGGCACCTGGGGGGTGATGTTCTTCATGGCCGGGTTGCCGTGGCTGTGGATCGTCGCGCTGGGTGCTGCCGGCGTCGGCGGCGTGTTCGCTGCCTATGCGGTGTTCCCGCACGTTGCCGGCCGCATCGACCGCTTCATGACCGGCGAGGGCGACACGTTCCAGGTCGACATGGGCCGCGAGGCGCTGATCAATGGCGGCTGGTTCGGCGTCGGGCCGGGCGAGGGTACCGTCAAGCGGGTCATCCCCGACAGCCACGCCGACTTCGTCTTCTCCGTCGCCGGCGAGGAATTCGGGCTGATCATGTGTTTCTTCATCATGTCCATCTTCGGCTTCATCGTGCTGCGCGGCCTCAACACGGCACTCAAGGAGCAGGACGATTTCACACGCTATGCGGTTGGCGGCCTGGTCACGGTCTTCGGCCTGCAGTCGGTCATCAACATGGCCGTCAATCTGCAGCTGATGCCCGCCAAGGGCATGACGCTGCCGTTCATTTCCTACGGCGGTTCCTCGCAGATCGCGATCGCCATCTCGATGGGCATGGTGCTGGCGCTGACGCGCAAGCGCCCGGAAAAGCGCAAGCAGCTGGGCTTCATGCCGTCGCCGCGTGCGATGCCGGCGGAGTGAGATGGCGAAGGGGGTCATCCTGCTGGCGGCGGGCGGAACGGGCGGACATCTGTTCCCGGCCGAGGCACTGGCGCACGAACTGACCGGGCGCGGCTGGGCGGTGCACCTGGCGACGGACGAACGCGCCGAGCGCTTTGCCGGGCAGTTCCCGGCGGCCGCCATCCATCCGATCCAGTCGGCGACGATGGGGTCGAAGAATCCTTTTGCCGTGCTCGCCGCATTTTGGAAAATCTGGCGCGGGGTGCGGCAGGCATCGGCCGTCATCGCCAGCGTCAAGCCCGCTATCGTGGTCGGCTTCGGCGGCTATCCGACGCTGCCGCCGCTTTACGCGGCGACCCGGCGCAAGGTGCCGACGCTGATCCACGAGCAGAACGCGGTGATGGGCCGCGCCAACCGGGCGCTCGCCGGCCGCGTCGACGCTATTGCCGGTGGTTTCCTGCCGGAAGACACAAGTGCTACAGGCGTCAAGACGGTGACCACCGGCAATCCGGTCAGGCCGCAAGTGCTGGAAGCGGCGAAGACGCCTTATGCCGCATCGGCCGGTGAAGAGCCGTTCCGATTTCTGGTGTTTGGCGGCAGCCAGGGCGCGCAGTTCTTTTCCGATGCGGTGCCGGCGGCGATCGCCCGGCTTTCCGATGCACAGCGCAGGCGGCTGGCGATCACCCAGCAGGCGCGCGCCGACGATGTGCCGCGGGTGAAAGCGGCCTATGCCACGCTTGACATCGAGGCCGAGGTGTCGCCCTTCTTCACCGACATGGCGGCGCGGCTGGCGGCGGCGCATCTGGTGATGTCGCGCTCCGGCGCATCGACCGTATCGGAAATCGCGGTGATCGGCCGGCCGGCGCTGCTGGTGCCTTATCCGCACGCGCTCGACCACGACCAGGCGGCGAATGCGGCGGCCCTTGCGGCAGCGGGCGGCGCCGAGGTGCATCCGCAATCCACGCTTTCGGCGGAGCGGATCGCCGTGCTTGTCGGTGGGCTGATGGATGATCCAGGCAAGGCGGCGACAATGGCCGCGGCGGCGAAATCGTCCGGAAAACCGGATGCCGCGCGGTTGCTCGCCGATCTGACAGAGGCTATTGCGTCCAGGAAAACCGTTTCGGAATTCAGGAAGGAGACGCACGCATGAAGATGCCGCAGACGATCGGCCTCGTGCATTTCATCGGCATTGGCGGCATCGGCATGAGCGGCATCGCCGAGGTGCTGCACAATCTCGGCTACAAGGTACAAGGGTCCGACCAGGCCGAAAGCGCCAATGTGCAGCGGCTGCGCGACAAGGGCATCGAATGCTTCGTCGGCCATCAGGCCGAGAACCTAGGCGAGGCCGAAGTGGTCGTCGTCTCCACCGCAATCAAGAAATCCAATCCGGAACTGAAGGCCGCGCGGGAAAAATTGCTTCCCATTGTCCGCCGCGCGGAGATGCTGGCAGAGCTGATGCGTTTCCGCCAAGCGGTGGCGATCGGCGGCACGCATGGCAAGACGACGACGACTTCGATGGTGGCGACGCTACTCGAAGCCGGCGGGCTCGACCCGACGGTAATCAATGGCGGCATCATCAATGCCTATGGCACCAATGCCCGCATGGGAGACGGCGAATGGATGGTGGTCGAGGCCGACGAGAGCGACGGCACCTTCCTCAAGCTGCCGGCCGAGATTGCCGTCGTCACCAATATCGACCCCGAGCACCTCGACCATTACGGCTCCTTCGACAAAGTGCGCGAAGCGTTTCGTCAGTTCGTCGAGAATGTGCCGTTCTACGGCTTTGGTGTGATGTGCACCGACCATCCCGAGGTGCAGGCGCTGGTCGGCCGCATCGAGGACCGGCGCGTCATCACCTATGGCGAAAATGCGCAGGCCGACGTGCGCTTCACCAATCACCGCATGGACGGCCCGACCTCGGAATTCGACGTGGTGATCCGCGACCGCAAGACGCACGGCCAGATAACGATATCAGGCCTGCGGCTGCCTATGCCCGGGCGCCACAATGTTTCCAATGCGACGGCGGCGATTGCCGTCGCGCATGAGCTCGGCCTTTCGGCTGAGGCAATCAAGAAGGGCCTGTCGTCCTTCGCCGGCGTCAAGCGCCGTTTCACCCATACCGGTTCGTGGAACGGTGTCGATGTGTTCGACGATTACGGCCATCATCCGGTCGAGATCACGGCGGTACTAAAGGCTGCGCGCAGCGCTACCAAGGGTCGCATCATCGCCGTTACCCAACCGCATCGCTTCACCCGGCTGCGCGATCTGTTCGACGAGTTTTCCGTCTGCTTCAACGATGCCGATACGGTAATGGTGGCGCCCGTCTATGCGGCCGGCGAGGAGCCGATCGACGGCGTTACGTCCGACGCACTGGTGTCGCGCATCCGCTCCGGCGGCCATCGCGACGCACGCTACATCGAAGGTCCGGCGGCGATTGCGCCGATTGTGCGCGAGGTGGCGAAGCCGGGCGATTTCGTCGTCTTCCTCGGTGCCGGCAACATCACCCAATGGGCCTATGCGCTGCCCAGGGAACTCGGCGGGACCATCTCATGATGCGCGGCCAGGCGTTGATCGAGAAGCTTGGCGACCGGCTTGCCGGACTGCGCGGCCGCATCACGCCCAATGCCGAGATGGACAAGATCACCTGGTTTCGAGCCGGCGGGCTGGCGGACGCATTGTTCCAGCCGGCCGACGAGGACGATCTTGCCACGTTCCTGAAGGCGGTGCCGGAGGAAATTCCGCTGACCATCGTCGGCGTCGGCTCGAACCTGCTTGTCCGTGACGGCGGCATTGCGGGCTTTGTCATCCGGCTTTCGGCCAAAGGCTTTGGCGAGACCGAAGTGATTGCGCCGACCACGATCAAGGCGGGCGCCGCGACACCCGACAAGCGCCTTGCGGCCGTTGCCTACGAGGCCGGCATCGGTGGCTTTCATTTCTACCACGGCATTCCCGGCGCCATTGGCGGAGCGCTGAGGATGAACGCCGGCGCCAATGGCGTCGAGACGCGCGAGCGCGTGGTCGAGGTACGGGCACTCGACCGCAAGGGCAATGTTCATACGCTGAGCAATGCCGATATGGGCTATGCCTATCGCCATTCAGCGGCGCCGTCCGGGCTGATCTTCACGTCGGCGCTGCTCGAAGGCATTCCTGAGGACAAGGCGGCGATCAAGACCGCGATGGATGCTGTCCAGAACCATCGCGAGACCGTGCAGCCGATCCGCGAAAAGACCGGTGGCTCTACCTTCAAGAATCCTGAGGGCACCTCGGCCTGGAAGGAGATCGACAAGGCCGGCTGCCGCGGCCTGATGGTCGGCGGGGCGCAGATGTCGCCGATGCATTGCAACTTCATGATCAACACCGGAACCGCCACGGGCTACGAGCTTGAATATCTCGGTGAGACGGTGCGTGCGCGCGTGCTCGAAAGATCGGGCATCCGGCTGCAGTGGGAGATCAAGCGCATCGGTAATTTTCGGCCGGGCCATGCCGTCCAGGAATTTCTCGGGCAGTTGCTTTAGGCAAGCTGACCGCCGTTGCCTTTCGGACTCATGAATTCACATTTTGCTGCCGTTTTTGCGGAAAGTGAATCCATCGGAATCGTAAGCACTTGCCAGCGAATCAACTCTCTGATTCTCTGCCCTGAAGCGTTTCCTGATTTGAGTCGTTTCGACGCGTTACTCGCGTTTCCGTCTGGGGGGGCAACCTGCCGGGAGACTCGGACTCAATGTTGCGGAAACACGGGAGCGAAGTTGCTCGGGCGCATTTGAGTGCGCGCGATGCTTTTCGGGGCATGCACGATGGTGCAGGCCTGCTGTGAGAGGAAATGACGGGGAATGACAAGCAAGCATGTGGCCGTTCTTCTGGGGGGATTCTCGTCCGAGCGGCCCGTGTCCCTGTCGTCGGGTAAGGCCTGCGCCGATGCGCTCGAGGGAGAGGGCTACCAAGTCACCCGCGTCGACGTCTCGCGCGACATCGGCTCGGTGCTCAGCGCGCTCAAGCCTGACGTCGTCTTCAATGCGCTGCACGGCCCTTTCGGCGAGGACGGCACCATCCAGGGCATCCTCGAGTACCTCGCCATTCCGTACACCCATTCCGGCGTGCTTGCCTCGGCGCTCGCGATGAACAAGGAACAGGCCAAGAAGGTCGCCAAGGCGGGAGGCATTCCGGTGGCGGAATCGAAGGTAGCCAATCGCTTCGCCATTCAGAACAAGCACCCGATGAAGCCGCCCTATGTCGTCAAGCCGGTCAACGAAGGGTCGAGCTTCGGTGTCGTCATCGTCCATGAAGGCCAGTCGCATCCGCCGCAGATCATCGGCTCGTCCGAGTGGAGATATGGCGATACGGTGATGGTCGAGCGTTATGTGCACGGGCGGGAATTGACCTGCGCGGTGATGGGCGATGTGGCGCTCGGTGTCTGCGAGATCATCCCGACCGGCCATTCCTTCTACGACTATGATTCAAAATACGTCGCGGGAGGATCAAAACACGAATGCCCGGCAAAACTTTCACCGAATATTTACCAAAAAATACAGACACTGACGCTCAAGGCTCACCAAGCTATCGGCTGTCGGGGCGTTTCCCGGTCGGACTTCCGTTATGACGATCGTCACTCCGAAAACGGCGAAATTGTCTGGCTCGAGGTCAACACCCAGCCGGGCATGACGCCGACGTCTTTGGTGCCGGAAATCGCCGCGCAAGCGGGACACTCGTTCGGCGATTTGTTGAGTTGGATGGTGGAGGACGCTTCGTGTCTGCGTTGAAGTGGGGACAGGGCAAGGGGAAGGGCGCGGCCGGGCCGGCGCTGTTCGGCATGCCGTTGTCGTTCGACCATTTCGTGCTGCCGCGCCTGCTCCGCCGGCCGGTGCGCGTGCTGGCGCGCCTCGGCGAAGGCGACTTCGAAGCGCCGCCCTATTGCGCTGCCATGCTGTCGGCGACACTGCTTGTTTCGAGCAGTGCCTATGGCGCCTATCTCGGCGGATATTCCGACGCCATCGTCCAGAGTGTCACTGCCCGCACCGGCTTTGCCGTCGACCAGGTCAAGGTCGTCGGCAACCGCGAAACGTCCGAGATCGATATTCTCGACAGGCTGGAACTCGACGGCTGGACCTCGCTGATCGGCTTCGATGCCGAAGCCGCGCGCGAACGCATCACCACGCTGCCCTGGGTCGAAGCCGCGGCAGTGCGCAAGGTCTACCCGCATACGCTGGAAGTGCGCGTCGAGGAGCGCGAGCCGTTCGCGTTGTGGCAGCAAGGCAGCGCGCTTTCGGTCATCGAGAAATCCGGCACCGTCATTGCGCCGTTCTCCGGCGGCAAGCAGATATTGCTGCCGCTGATTATCGGCACCGGCGCACCGGCCAAAGCGCCGGATTTCCTGGCCAAGATCAAGAATTATCCGGAGCTCGCCGCGCGGATCAAGGGCTATATCCGCATCGGCGAACGGCGCTGGGATCTCAAGCTTGAAAACGGCATCACGATCAAGCTTCCCGAAGACGGTGAGGACCAGGCGATTGCCGACCTGGTCAGGATGGATCACGAGAACGGGCTTTTGACGCGCGACATCGCCGCCGTCGACATGCGCCTTTCCGATCGTCTGGTCGTCCAGTTGACGCCGGAAGCGGCGACACAGCGCCAAGCCGCGCTCGACGAAAAGCCCAAGATGCTGAAGCGCAAGCCGGAGACGAAGATATGAGCTGGCTTGGCGGCAATAGCGATGCCTCGTCGCGCCGGTCCGGCATCCTGACGGTGCTGGATGTCGGGTCCAGCAAGGTCTGCTGCGTGGTGGCCAAACTCAAGCCGCGCGAGGATGGCAAGCTGCTGCGCGGACGCTCGCATCGCGTCCAGGTGATCGGCATCGGCCACCAGAAATCGCAAGGCGTGAAATCCGGCGTCGTCATCGATCTCGACCGTGCCGAGCACGCCATCCGTCTTGCCGTCGACGCCGCCGAACGCATGGCGGGACTGACGGTCGATTCGCTGATCGTCAACATGACTGCCGGCCGGCTGAAGAGCGAGGCTTTTTCGGCCACCATCAATCTCGGCGGCCATGAGGCCGACGAGGCCGACATCAAGCGCGTGCTTGCCGCCGGCGCCAAGCAGGCGTTGCGGGCCGAGCGCGAGGTGATCCATTCGCTTCCCGTAGCCTTTTCGCTGGATGCCGAGCGCGGTGTGCGCGATCCGCGCGGCATGGTTGGCGACCAGCTTGGCGTCGACATGCACGTGCTGACAGGCGACGCAGCGCCCTTGCGCAATCTGGAGCTCTGCATCAACCGCTCGCATCTGTCGGTTGAACGCATGGTGGCGACGCCCTATGCCAGTGGGCTTGCTGCGCTCGTCGACGACGAGCTCGAAATGGGCGCGGCCTGCATCGACATGGGCGGCGGCACGACGACGATCTCGGTGTTTTCGGAAGGCAAGTTCGTCCATGGCGATGCCATCGCGATCGGCGGCAACCACGTCACGCTGGATATGGCCAAGGGCCTGTCGACCTCGCTCGATGCCGCCGAAAGGCTGAAAGTGATGCATGGCTCGGCGCTGCCTGGCAGTGCCGACGACCGCGACCTGGTTTCCATCCATCCGATCGGCGAGGACGGCGAGGTGCCGTTGCAGATCCCGCGCTCGGTGATGACGCGCATCATCCGCGCCCGCATCGACGAGACGCTGGAATTGTTGCGCGACCGGCTGAACAAATCCGGCTACGGCAACGCCGTCGGCAAGCGCGTGGTGCTGACCGGCGGTGCCAGCCAGCTTGCCGGCCTGCCAGAAGCTGCACGCCGCATTCTCGGCCGCAATGTGCGCATCGGACGCCCGCTTGGCGTGGCAGGCTTGCCCGAGGCGGCCAAGGGGCCGGCTTTCTCGACCCCGGTCGGACTTCTGATCTATCCACAGATGGCGAGCTTCGAGAGCCGGCCGGCGAAGGGAATTTCCGGTCTTCGGATGACCGGAACAGGCGGAAAACTGCATCGAATGAGTCAGTGGTTGAGAGACAGTTTTTAATTTTGACGGGGACAGCCCCATAGGCGGCCGCGGCGGCGAAGCGGCGGGAAAGGCAAAGGACGAAGACAATGACCATCAATCTGCAGAAGCCGGACATCACCGAGCTCAAGCCGCGCATCACCGTGTTCGGTGTCGGCGGCGGCGGCGGCAATGCCGTCAACAACATGATCACCGCCGGCTTGCGCGGCGTCGAGTTCGTGGTGGCCAACACCGACGCGCAGGCACTGACGATGTCGAAGGCCGAGCGGCTGATCCAGCTCGGCGCGCATGTCACCGAAGGTCTCGGCGCCGGATCGCAGCCTGAAGTCGGGCGCGCGGCGGCGGAGGAATGCATCGACGAGATCATCGATCATCTCTCCAACACGCATATGTGCTTCGTCACTGCCGGCATGGGCGGCGGCACCGGCACCGGGGCGGCTCCCGTCGTTGCCCGCGCTGCCCGCGAAAAGGGTATCCTCACCGTCGGCGTCGTCACCAAGCCGTTCCACTTCGAAGGCCAGCGCCGCATGAAGACGGCCGACATGGGTATCGAGGAACTGCAGAAATGCGTCGATACCCTGATCGTCATTCCCAACCAGAACCTGTTCCGGCTGGCCAATGACAAGACCACCTTCGCCGATGCCTTCGCGATGGCCGACCAGGTGCTCTATTCGGGCGTTGCCTGCATTACCGACCTGATGGTCAAGGAAGGCCTGATCAATCTCGACTTCGCCGACGTCCGCTCGGTCATGCGCGAAATGGGCAAGGCGATGATGGGAACCGGCGAGGCTTCGGGCGAGGGCCGCGCAATGGCCGCGGCGGAAGCCGCCATCGCCAACCCGCTGCTCGACGAGACCTCGATGAAGGGCGCCAAGGGCCTGCTGATCTCGATCACCGGCGGCCGTGACCTGACCCTGTTCGAAGTCGATGAGGCTGCAACCCGCATTCGCGAAGAGGTCGACCAGGACGCCAACATCATTCTGGGCGCCACCTTCGACGAGGAACTCGAAGGCGTCATCCGCGTGTCGGTGGTCGCCACCGGCATCGACAAATCGGCGGCCGAAATCGCTGCCGCGCCGATCGCCATCCGCGCGGCTCCGCCGAAGCCGGTCAGCCGCCCGGCGGCCCAGGTCACGGAAATGCGCCCGGCGCCTGTCCAGCAACCAATCTATGAACCACGTGCTGCCGACCCGGTCGCCGAGGCCATTCAGCTCGCCGAAGCGAATGCGGCAGCGATGGCGCAGGCCCGCCCGGCACCGGTCGCCCATGCGGAAGACTTCCGTCCGCAGAGCAAGATCTTCCAGGCGCCTCCGGCTCAGCCGCAGCCGATGATGCAGCCAGCGGTTCAGCAAGCGATGCAGCCTGCTCCGCATCGTGAAATGCCGCAGCCGGTTGCCGCAGCACCCCAGCGCATGCCGCGGGTCGAGGATTTCCCGCCGCAGGTGAAGGCCGAAGTGGAAGCCAAGGCGCGCCCGGCCGACCACGAAAACAGCGGCCCGATGGGCTTGCTCAAGCGCCTGACCAACGGCTTGACCCGCCGCGAAGAGGAGCCTGCAAGGCTGCAGCCGGCGCAGCCGCGCGAACCGAAACTGCGCCAGGCGCCGGCGGAAGTGCGCCGCCTTGCCAGCCAGGATCCGCAGCTTTACGCGCCGCGCCGCGGCCAGCTGGACGAGCAGGGCCGACTGACGCCGCAGAGCCGGGCTGTCCAGGAAGACGATCAGTTGGAGATTCCCGCCTTCCTGCGCCGACAGGCCAATTGATCTGTTGACGGTTCGTAACAGTTATTAACAGGCGAGCAGGAAACTGTTCGCCTGTTAACCTTAAAGTGATTGTAAAACAAGGACTTATGGGGCAATCCCGCGCTGGACCGCAGTTACAAAGAGTAAGAAACCGTGATTTGGAGTCTCCCCGCGGGACCATTATCTTCGCCACCGACCAAAGTCGGTTTGCTGGGAGTCTCGGGGAAGTGGCCCTGCCTGCCGATCAATCAAGAGCCGCGCCCTCAGGGCAGAAGCGGACCTAGGCAGCATGGGCTATGGGGATTGTTTTGCACGACTATCAGACGACACTTAAATCGCGCGCGACGCTGACTGGCATCGGCGTTCACAGTGGCAATCCGGTCACCGTCCATTTCCTGCCGGCGGATGCCGATACGGGTGTCGTCTTCCGGCTCTCGAATGCAAGCGGAAGCCACGAATTTCGCGCGCTCGTCTCCGAGGTCGGCGCCACCGATCTCTGCACCATGCTTGGCGATCCGCAAGGCGAGCACATTGCCACGGTCGAGCATCTGATGGCGACGCTTTTCGGGCTTGGAATCGACAATCTCGTCATCGAAATCGACGGCCATGAGGTGCCTATCCTCGACGGCAGCGCAGTGATGTTCGTCGAGGCCATTGACCAGGCAGGCATCGAAACGCTGCCGGTCAAGCGCCGCTATATCAGGGTGGTCAAGCCGGTTCGCATCGAGAACGGCGCCTGCTGGGCGGAGTTCCGGCCCTATGACGGCACGCGCTTCGAGATCGAGATCGATTTCGAAAGCCCGGCGATCGGGCGCCAGCTTTTTGCATCCGACATGAACGCCGACATTTTCCGGCATGACGTCGCGCGGGCCCGCACTTTCGGTTTCATGAAGGACGTCGAGCGGCTGTGGGCGGCCGGCTATGCGCTCGGCTCCTCGTTGGAAAACTCCCTGGTGATCGGCGACGACAACCGCGTGATCAATATGGGAGGCCTGCGCTATCCCAACGAGTTCGCGCGCCACAAGACGATGGATGCGATGGGCGACCTGGCGCTCGCCGGTGCCCGGTTCATCGGCTGCTTCCGCTCCTATCGTGGCGGCCACAGGCTGAACGCAGCTGCGCTGCGCCGTCTCTTGTCCGACCGTTCGGCTTTCGAGATCGTTGAGACGACGCGCCGCGAGCGCGGGCGTACCGCCGAGATGAGCGCCGTCAACGCACCCCTCTATGCGCCCTGGATGATCTGATTCTTAAGGTCTTGCGGCTCCCGTTGCGGTCAAGCTGTGTTGCATGGATGCATCACCGGCCTGCCAAATTACACAGCTTTCCAGGTAGCGCCAAAGCGCCACAAAAATGTGCGATTGGCCGGGGATAGCGTTGCCGGGCAAGGCAATTATGGTTTATGGCTGCTGCCGTCGACTGAAATGACGCCGAAAGGGCGGAATCCAAACATGTTTTTCAAGCGAGTTGGTCAATCGAAGGCGCCGCGGCGGGCTGTTTTCCTGGCGCTTTCGGTGGTCGTTCCATCGCTGTTTCTGTCGGCCTGCATGTCGTCCGAGAAGGACGTCGATCTGTCGACCTATGTCGATCAGACCGAGCCGGCCGACGTGCTCTACAATCAGGGTCTCGCCAATCTGAATGCCGGGCGACTGCAGGAGGCAAGCCGCAAGTTCGATGCCGTCGACCGCCAGCATCCATATTCCGAATTCGCCCGCAAATCGATGGTGATGGGTGCCTTTGCCGACTACCGTCAGGGCAATTACGATGAGGCGATCGGTTCGGCCAAGCGCTACCTGACCCTCTACCCGTCGACCGACGATGCGGCCTATGCCCAATATATTATCGGGCTGAGCTACTACCGCCAGATCAAGGACGTCACCCAGGACCAGAAGGAAGCGCGTCTTACCGCGCAGACGATGCAGGATCTGGTAACGCGCTGGCCGACTTCCGAATATGTTGATGATGCCAAGGAGAAGATCCGCTTCGCCAACGATCAGCTCGCCGGCAAGGAGATGCAGATCGGCCGCTACTATCTCGAGCGCCGCGAATATATCGCGGCCGTTAAACGGTTCCGCAACGTCGTGGAGAACTATTCCAACACACGTCATGTCGAGGAAGCGCTGGCGCGTCTGACCGAGAGCTACTATGCGATGGGGCTGACGTCGGAAGCCCAGACCGCTGCGGCCGTGCTCGGCACCAACTATCCCGACAGCCAGTGGTACAAGGACTCCTACAAGCTCCTGCAGAGTGGTGGGCTCGAGCCGCGCGAGAATGCCGGATCGTGGATCTCCAAGGCCGGGAAGCTGATCACCGGCGCCTGAGCGGCGCGTCACCATGCTCTCCAGACTGTCGATCCGCGATATCGTTCTGATCGAGAAGCTGGACATCGACTTCTCGTCCGGCCTTTCGGTCCTTACCGGCGAAACCGGCGCCGGAAAATCCATCCTGCTCGACGCCTTGTCGCTGGCGCTTGGCGCCCGCGGCGACGCTTCGCTGGTGCGGCATGGCGCGGCACAAGGCCAGATCATCGCCGTGTTCGACGTGCCGCGCAACCACGCGGCTCGCATGTTGCTTGCCGAGAATGCCATCGAGGACGACGGCGAAATCATCCTGCGCCGCGTCCAGACGGCTGACGGCCGCACGCGCGTGTTCGTCAACGACCAGCCGTCCAGCGTGACGCTGATGCGCGACATCGGCCGTGCGCTGGTCGAGATCCACGGCCAGCATGACGAGCGCGCTTTGGTCGATCCCGGCGCCCATCGCGAGTTGCTCGACAGTTTCGGCGGCCATCTCGGCGCTGCTCGGGCAACCGGCGAGGCGTGGCGGCATTGGCGTACCTGCGAGCAGGAATTTTCACGGCACCGGGCCAAAGTCGAAGCAGCTGCCCGTGAGGCCGATTATCTGCGTGCAGCGGTCGCCGAATTGACCAGGCTCGATCCGCAACCTGGCGAAGAGACCGAGCTGGCCGAATTGCGCGCCTTGATGATGCGTGCCGAAAAGATCGCCTCGGAAATCCACGATGCGCAGGATGTGCTCTCGGGTCCGTCCTCGCCCTTGCCGCAACTGGCCAGCCTGCTCAGGCGGCTGCAGCGCAAGGTCACCGAAGCGCCCGGGCTGCTCGAGGATGTCGTCAAGTCGCTCGACGAGGCGATGCTGTCGCTCGACGCGGCGCAGTCGGGCGTCGAAGCAGCACTTCGCGCCACCGAATATGATCCGCAGCGGCTGGAGAAGGCTGAGGAGCGGCTGTTTTCGCTGCGTGCCGCCTCGCGCAAGCACAGCGTCGCCGTCGATGACCTGGCGCAATTGCGTGACACCATGGCTGCCGACCTTGCCGATCTCGACGCCGGCGAAGAGCGCCTGCAGGCGCTGGAGAAACAGGCTGCGGCGGCGCGCCAGGCCTATGACACTACGGCGGCCCAGCTGTCGTCGCTTCGCCATGCGGCGGCTGTCGGGCTGAGCAAGGCGGTGATGGCCGAACTGCCGGCGCTGAAGCTCGAACGCGCCGAGTTCATCGTCGAGATCGCAAGCGATGCCGAGAGCCGCATGGAAGAAGGCATCGACCAGGTCGAGTTCTGGGTGCGCACCAATCCCGGCACCAGGCCCGGCCCAATGATGAGGGTCGCTTCCGGCGGCGAGCTTTCGCGCTTCCTGCTGGCGTTGAAGGTAGCACTCGCTGACCGGGGCTCGGCGCCGACCTTGGTATTTGATGAGATTGACACCGGCGTCGGCGGCGCGGTTGCCGACGCCATCGGCCAGCGGCTGGCGCGGCTGGCAAAACGCGTGCAGGTGCTTTCGGTCACGCATGCACCGCAAGTGGCGGCGCGCGCGGCGACGCATTTCCTGATCTCCAAATCAGGCGGTGCCGACCGGGTCTCGACCGGCATCGCCGAGATGGACCGGGCGGCACGGCAGGAGGAGATCGCACGCATGCTCGCCGGCGCCACCATCACCGACGAGGCGCGCGCGGCGGCCGAGCGGCTGCTACGGGAGAACACCGCGGCAGCGTAGAGCGGTTCATCGTTCCACGGAAACGCCGAACCGCTCTACTTCTTTGTTTTGCGCAATTCCGGACGGAAAACCGTTTCACACTTTTCCTGGAATTGCTCCAGGCGAGTTCGTTTCCGGCGCTCGCGACCTGAGTCAGGGTATGGCTCCATCCTGCTGTTCAGGCATGATTTTCCGTGTCTGGTCTCTCCCTCATGAGAGAATCCTGTTCTATTGTGTCGCGCCACCGTGAAGGGAGCCGTGCATGGACGAAAAACCAGTCGATTCGCTCAGCGAAAGCGAGGCGGCAAGCGAGTTGAAGCGGTTGGCGCAGGAGATCGCCGAGCACGACCGGCGCTACCACGGCGAGGACGCGCCGATAATCACGGATGCGGAATATGACGCGCTGACGCGGCGCAACCTCGCCATCGAGCAGCGATTCCCGCATCTTGTGCGCGAGGATTCGCCCTCGCGCAGGGTCGGCGCGCCGCCGGCGGAAGGTTTTGCCAAGGTGCGCCACGCGGTGCCGATGCTCAGCCTTGCCAAGGCCTATACCGACCAGGACGTCGCGGACTTCATAGAACGGGGCCGGCGATTCTTTGACCGCGACAAGGATCTGAACATCGCCTTCACGGCGGAGCCGAAGATCGACGGGCTATCGGCTTCCCTGCGGTATGAAGGCGGTGTGTTCGTGCAGGGAGCAACGCGCGGCGACGGCGTCGTCGGCGAGGACATCACCGCCAATCTCAAGACCATCGCCGATATTCCCAAGACCTTGAAGGGATCGGACTGGCCCGAGGTCATCGAAATACGAGGTGAGGTCTATATGACCTACGCGGAATTCGAGGCGCTGAAGCAACGTTCGGCGGCGATAGGCGGCCAGGATTACGTCAATCCGCGTAACACGGCGGCCGGGTCGCTCCGCCAAAAGGACCCGTTAGTTACCGCCAGCCGCAACCTTAAATTCTTTGCTTACGCCTGGGGCTATACTTCAAAGGATCCAGCTCCGACCCAATACGATTCCGTGCAGAAATTCGCCGAGTGGGGGTTCAAGGTCAGTCCGCTGATGGTCCGGGCAAAATCGGTCGAGGAACTGGTCGCGCATTATCACCTTATCGAGGCCCAGCGCTCATCGCTCGGCTACGACATCGACGGCGTCGTCTACAAGGTCGACCAATTGGAGTTGCAGCGCAGATGGGGCTTTGTCACCGGCGAACCACGCTGGGCGATCGCTCATAAATTTCCGGCCGAACAGGCGATGACGACCGTGCTCAGGATCGACATTCAGGTCGGCCGTACCGGTACGCTGGCGCCCGTTGCCCGGCTTGCGCCCGTCACGGTCGGCGGCGTCGTGGTCGAAAATGTCACGCTTCACAACGAAGACTACATCAAGGGTCTGGACAGCAACGGCCAGCCGATCCGCGACGGCAACGACATCCGTATCGGCGACACGGTGGTCATCCAGCGGGCGGGGGACGTCATTCCGCAGATCGTCAGCGTCGTCGTCGACAAGCGTCCGCCAGATGCCGTGCCCTACGAATTCCCGCACAAATGTCCGATCTGCGGCTCACCCGCAACGCGCGAGATCAACGAGAAGACCGGCAAGGAGGATTCCCGCCGACGGTGCACCGGCGAGCTGATCTGCCCCGCGCAGGCCGTGGAAGGATTACGCCACTTTGTGTCGCGCGGCGCCATGGATATCGAAGGCCTGGGCGCTGAAAACATAGACCTGTTCTTCAATGCCGGGTTGGTCAAGACAGCCGCCGATATCTTCACCCTCCGGGACCGCCGTCCCGCCGTCACCAAGGCGCTGGCGGAGCGACGGGAGGAGCAGGCCAGGCAGCGCGAGGCCGCATCGGGCAAAACGCGCAAGAATGTACGCAGCGTCGAGGAACGCAACTATGACGGCCTCGACAAGCTCTTCGCTGCCATCGACGCCCGCCGCGAACCGGAACTTGATCGCTTCATCTTTGCGCTGGGCATCCGCCATATCGGCGAAACGACGGCCGCTGTGCTTGCCCGAACCTTCTCGACGATCGAGGAGTTGATCCGCATTGGCAAGGAGACAGCAGCGGCAGCCGATCCACACACCGTTTTTCCTTCGATCAACGGCATCGGCGATACGGTGATAGGCGCGCTTCGCGATTTCTTCGGCAATGAACGCAACGACGCCGTGCTTGAAGCGCTGCTCACACAGGTCCACCCGAAGCCGTACATTGTGAACGTCTCAGCCGATAGTGCAGTCGCCGGCAAGACAATCGTGTTTACAGGCACGCTGGAAAAGATGACGCGCCCGGAGGCCAAGGCGATGGCCGAACGTCTCGGCGCGAAGGTCGCCGGCTCGGTTTCTGCGAAGACCGATCTCCTGGTGGCAGGGCCAGGCGCCGGTTCCAAGCTGAAGGATGCGACCAAATTCGGCATCGAGGTGATCGACGAGGACACCTGGCTGCAGCGGATTGGCAAGGGCGGGTGATGGCGGCTGCGTTCAACGGTTTTGGGCAAAAGGCCATTCCCTTCCTCAAGGCGCTGGATTTTCATCAGAGCCGGGAGTGGTTTTTGGAAAACCGCGACCTTTTCGAACGCGACCTGCGCGACCCCTTCGGCGATCTGGTCGAGACGCTCTCCGAGCGCTTCATGGCATTGGGGCTCGGCCTGCGCGGCGACCGCAAGAAGTCGCTGTTCCGGATTAATCGCGACGTGCGTTTCGCCAAGGACAAACGGCCTTATAACCGGCATTTGTCGGCGATCCTTTCGCCCGACGGCACCAAGATGGAACAGGGCGTGTTTTACGTCCATATCGGGCTCGAGCGATGCTTTGCCGCCATTGCCTGGTGGCAGCCCGGACCGGAGCTATTGCTGGCGCTGCGCAACGCGATCGCGAAGCGGCCCGCTGAATTCCGCAGCCTCGTCGCGGCGCTGAAGAAGAACGGCCTCGAGATCGACCCGGACGGCTGCATGAAGCGCACGCCGCGCGGCTTCGAGCATATCGCCGAGCCCGATCTCGCTGCCGCGATCCGCAACCGGCATTTTGCCGTCCGGCACGCAATCGAGCCGGCGGATATCTACGGAGCTGGATTGGTCGACGAACTCGTCGACTTCGTCATGCGGGCAAAACCGCTGCTTGACTGGGGCAGGGCGATCGAAGGCAAGGCTTCGCCGCGCTAGGCTCGGAAGCGAGCTTGCCGCGACGCT
The DNA here is from genome assembly GCF_040320845.1 of Mesorhizobium sp. M0601. Lineage (NCBI taxonomy): Bacteria > Pseudomonadati > Pseudomonadota > Alphaproteobacteria > Hyphomicrobiales > Phyllobacteriaceae > Mesorhizobium > Mesorhizobium sp. M0601. Next base: position 246,392 of record NZ_JAMYQK010000003.1, on the reverse strand, counting down.
TCAGCCATCATTTCCGCTGATCGTTTGCCTCAAGCAAATTGGTGTGACAAGCCGGGCCGCTCTCTCTACATACGGCCGTTCCCAAGGAGCGATCGATGTCGGCGGAAGCAATCTCCGAAAACGGAGCGAAAAGCGATTTCTGGGACGGCGTGCGGCTCAGCATGCCCGTCGTGGTGGCGTCGGCGCCGTTTGCATTGCTGTTCGGTGCGCTCGCAGTCGACAACGGGTTTTCCGTGCTCGAAGCGTTCCTGATGAGCGCAACGGTGTTCGGCGGCGCCAGCCAGATGGTCGGCATCGAGCTGTTCGGCCAGCATGTCGCGCCGTGGCTGATCGTGCTGTCGATCTTCGCCGTGAATTTTCGCCACGTGCTCTATTCGGCTGGCATCGGCCGGCGCATTGCGCATTGGCCGCTGGTGCAGCAGGCGATAGGCTATTTTGTATTGACCGATCCGCAGTTCGCGGTGGCCGAGCGCAAGGCGGAGGCCGGCGAGACCGTCGGGTTCACCTGGTATATGGGCCTTGGGCTGCCGGTCTATGTGTTCTGGGTCATCGAAAGCGCGCTCGGCGCGATGTTCGGCAAGCTTATTCCCGACACCCATGCGTTGGGCATCGATTTCCTGCTGCCGATCTATTTTCTCGGCCTGGTCATGAGCTTCCGCAAGCGGCCGCTGTGGCTGCCGGTGGTCGTCGCCAGCGCTGCCGCCTCCATAATTGCATACAAAACGGTCGGCTCGCCCTGGCATGTCTCCATAGGTGCGCTGGCGGGCGTGCTGCTCGCCGTCATCCTGCCGCCCCGCCACAGCGGCGTGGGGGCACAGCCATGAGCACGACCTTGTGGATCATCATCGCCGCTTCGATCGCGACCTATCTGACCCGCATCGGCGGTCATCTGGTGATCTCCCGCTTCGATCATATCCATCCGCGCGTCGAAGCCGGGCTCAGCGCCGTTCCGGCGGCGGTGCTGACGACGCTGGTGGCGCCGGCGGCCGTGAGTGCCGGGCCGGCGGAATGGGCAGCCTTGATCGTCGCTGGCCTGGTCTCGCTGCGTGGCGGCCTGATGGCGATGTTCCTGGCGGGTGCTGCCGTGCTGATCCTCGCCCGGCAGCTCGTCGGCTGATCGACTTTTGCCTTGGCGGCGAGAGCACACATGCGCTTTACCGCAGCGACTATTGCCGCGCCGACCCGCGACAGGCTCAGCCGGACCGCCTCCGATCTCTCCTGGTGGGCGCGACGCACGGCGTCGGTATAGAGCGCTTCGCGCTGCTTCGGCGTCAATGCGCTTAGATCGGTCGGCTGGATGCCGAAGGGCTTACGCGACATTTCCATCTCCCCTGGTTTGCCGTGTTGAGCGGCAGCTACACCGGCGATTTACGGGAAAGGCATAATCAGTTAAAATGAATAATTAAGATCGTTATGTTCTCCAGGAGAGATGTATGGATTTGGCCGATCTGCGCATCTTCCGCACGGTGGTGCGCGAGGGCGGAATCACCAAGGCGGCGGAAAAACTGTTTCGCGTGCAGTCGAACGTGACCACACGCATCCGGCAGCTCGAGGAGGATCTCGGCGTGCAGCTGTTTATCCGGGAGGGCAAGCGCCTGCACGTATCGCCGGCCGGTCACAAATTGGTCGGCTATGCGGATCGGCTGCTGGCGCTTGCGGAGGAGGCGCGAATAGCGATGCTCGATCCACGCCCGCGCGGCACGCTTCGCCTAGGTGCCATGGAGAGCACGGCCGCGGCACGGCTTCCTTGTCTGCTCGCCGATTATCACGCACGTTATCCCGAAGTGGAAATCCAGTTGCGCACCGGCAATCCGCAGGTTCTCGCGACCGCCATGCTTGCCGGCGAACTCGATGCAGCCTTCGCCGCCGAGCCGATCGCCGACGTTCCGTTCGAAAAGCTGCCGGCATTCCACGAGCAGCTGGTCATTGTCTCGGCGGCATCGCGCGTTTCGGTCGAAGACCACCTGGACATGCCCAAAACCATGATAGCCTTCGAGCACGGCTGCCCGCACCGCAAGCGGCTGGAACAATGGTACGCGCGTAGAGGGTTCATGGCCGAGAAAACCATCGAGCTTGGTTCATACCATGCCATCCTTGGTTGCGTGGTGGCTGGCATGGGCATAGCGCTGATGCCGAAAAGCGTGCTTTCGGGTTTTCCGGAAAGCCGCTGGCTAAAGCTGCACGAACTGCCCGCTGACGAAGACAATGCCGTCACGGTGTTGTTCTGGCGCAAGGGAGCCGGTTCTCCCAACGTCACCGCTTTGCAGGGACTGCTTGCGGAGCAAAGCCTGTCAACCGGCGTTGCCGCCGCGGCTATTGCTTGAAGTCGTGCGGCAGCGGCGCGGTTGCCTTTTCCAGCCAGGCCAGCGTTTCGCCGTCGAGCATCGGTCCGATCTCGGCCAGTACGCGCGCATGGTATTCGTCAAGCCAATGCAACTCGTCGCGGGTTAAAAGGTCCGATCGGACCAGCCGCTTGTCGATCGGCGCCAGCGTCAGTGTCTCGAAGCCGTGCATGGCGATGTCGCCGCCCTCGATTGCCTCGGCCGGTGTCACCAGAATCAAGTTCTCGATGCGGATGCCGTAGGAACCTTCCTTGTAATAGCCGGGCTCGTTGGAGACGATCATGCCGGCCAGCAGCTTCTCGGTACCGGTCTTGGCGATACGCTGCGGGCCCTCATGCACGGCAAGATAGGAGCCGACACCGTGCCCGGTGCCATGGGCGAAATCGCAGCCGTGTCTCCATAGCGCCAGGCGCGCCACTGCATCGATTTCGGAGCCGCGCGTGCCCTGGGGGAAGCGCAGCATGGAGATGCCGATCATGCCTTTCAGCACCAGCGTGAAGCGCTCGCGCATCTCCTCGGTTGGCGCGCCAATCGGAACCGTGCGGGTAATGTCGGTGGTGCCGTCCTGGTACTGCCCGCCGGAATCGAGCAGGAACAGCTCGCCATCCCCCAGCTTGCGATTGGTGGCGCGGGAGACGCGGTAGTGCATGATAGCGCCGTTAGGACCAGCGCCGGAGATGGTATCGAACGATACGTCGCGCAGCGGCATCTGCGTTTCTTCGCCGGTCTGACGGCGCGTCTCCTCAAGCCTGGTGACAACGGCGATTTCGTCGAGCGTGCCGGGCTTCTGGCGGTCGAGCCAGCACAGCAGCTTGGCGACCGCGGCGCCGTCGCGGCGATGTGCGGCGCGTGCGCCGGCGATCTCAGCTTTGTTCTTTGTTGCGCGTGGAATGCGGGCCGGATCGGCCGTGGCAATGACGGTGCCGCCATTATCCTCGACCAGCATTCTGAGCTTGTCCGCCGCGAGAACCGGGTCCAGCGCGATTTTTGCGCCGCCCTTGGCCCGGGTGACGATTGCCCATTCGAATTCACCTGGTTCGTGCAATTCGGCGAGCTGCGTCAGGTAGGCCGCGACGGTGCGCGAAAACTTGCGCTGGTCCATGAAAAGCAGATGCGAGCCGTCGGCGGCGAGCACGGCAAAGCCGAGCGCCAGCGGTGTGTGCGGTACGTCGCCGCCACGAATGTCGAAGGCCCAGGCAATGGAGGAGGGGTCGGTCAGTACGGCATGGGTGGCGCCGTCCTTCTCGATGGCCGCCGCCAGCCGCACCAGCTTGTCCTTGGCCAGTTCGCCGGCAAAGCCGATCGGGTGGATCTCGACCGGCGCCAGTGGCGGCCCGGGCTGGTCCTGCCAGATCGCGTCGATCGGATTTTGTTCGAGCGGCACCAGTATCGCGCCGGATTTCTCGGCCGAGGCCTTCAGCGCCTTGACGTCACTGATCGTATGGAGCCACGGATCGAAGCCCAACCGCACGCCCTTGCCGAGATTGTCCTTGATCCAGTTGGCCGGCGGGTTGTCGACAAGGCTCTCGATCGAAAAGATGTCGAGGTCGACCTCCTGGCGCACCTGCAGCGTGTAGCGCCCGTCGACAAACATGACGGCGCGCTCGCCAAGCACAATGGCGACGCCGGCCGAGCCGCTGAAGCCGGTCAGCCATTTCAGCCGTGCCGAGCGGTCGGCGACATATTCGCCCTGGTGCTCGTCGGCACGGGGCACGATGAAGCCATCCAGCCCGTTCGCCGCCAACCATTGGCACAGCATTGCCACGCGCGGCTTGCCAACGGCCGGATCGCCGGCGGAATCGAAGGTCTGGAACATGTCGGCTCTCCTCGAATGCTGGTGCGACCGTAGCGCATGACTTCGAAAATCGGAATCGATTTTCGGACCGATCATTCCCGGTTGCTGCGTGTCTCTTTGCGCATGGACGCCATGCAGAATCGACGATTTCAAAAAGCGTCAGCGGAGCTTACCTTCTTAATGTGGAGGAAAAGTCCTGTTGCCCTGCAAAGGAGACCGTCATGTCCACGATTTCACCTAGACGCGGATTTTTCAAAAACGCTGTGAAAGCGCTGATCGAAGCTCGCCAGCGCGAAGCGAGCCGGTATGTAAGCGGCGTTCTGCTTGGCTTTGACGACGAAACGCTGAAAGCTCACGGCTACGATCGCGAACAGCTAAAGAAAGCGGCGAACTCGCGCTAAGTCCGAGCGGATTCCGGCTTGCGTTGAAGGCGTCGCGCCTCAGCGCTTGAGGTGAATCGTCACCCAGCCCTCGCGGTGCAAGGTGCGGACGTGCCGGAATTTCTGGCCGACATAGGCCGCGATTACCGCATCGCGCTGGCGCTCGAGGATGCCCGACAAAACAATCGAGCCACCGAGCGCGATATGCTCCGCCATTTGCGGCGCCAGGCGCATCAGCGGCCGCGCCAATATGTTGGCGACGATCAAGTCGAAGGGCGCGCGCGCGGCAAAGATCGGGTGGTGGAATCCGGGCGCCGTCACTGTTTCGACGAGCCCCTTGACGTGGTTCAGCCGCGCATTGGCGGCGGCCACCTTGACGGCGACCGGGTCGATGTCGGTCGCCAGCACCGGTATATGCGCGAGCCTGGCCGCTGCGATCGCGAGCACCGCGCTGCCGGTGCCAAGGTCGAGCGCGTTGCGTGGATGCTCGCGCCGTACGACCTGCTCCAGCATTTCGAGGCAGCCGGCGGTGGTGCCGTGATGACCGGTGCCGAAAGCAAGGCCGGCCTCGATCTCTATGGCGATTTCGCCGCTGTGGCGCTTCCTGCGGTCATGCGCGCCATGGACGAAGAAGCGCCCGGCCCGCACCGGCTTCAATCCCTCCAGCGAGCGCGCCACCCAGTCGATGTCGGGCAGCGTTTCGCGCGCTATAGGCTTCGACAGCGACAGTCCGGCAAGTACATCCCTGAGCCGCGCCTCGACCGCATCGACGTCGTCGCCGGCATAGAGCGATACTTCGTGGATGTCGCGGTCCTCGTCGACCTCGAGCACCGCAATCGGCAGGCCCTCATCGTCGAACGCCGCACCGAGCGCCGCGAAAATGTGATCAGCCTCGATCTTGCCCGCGGTGAAATACAAACGCGTCTGCGTCATTACCGGATGTATCAACCTTCCGCCGCCAGCCGTTTGAGCTTGGCGATGGCGGCGTCCGGGCTTTCGCCATAGGCAATAGTGCCGGCGAAATCGCCCTTGGCATTGAGCAGCAGCACCGAAGCGGTGTGGTCCATCGTGTAGTCGCCGTCGTTCGTGTCGACTTTCTTCCAGTAGATGCCGAAGGACTTGGCCATGGCGTGGACCTTATCCGGATCGCCTGATATGCCGAGGATGCGATCGGAGAAATTGCTGACATAGGTGTTCATGATTTCCGGCGTATCGCGCTCCGGGTCGACCGTAACGAAATAGGCACGCAGGTTCTTGCCGTCGTCGCCCATCGTCTTCAGCCAGCCGGCCAACTCGAAAAGCGTGGTCGGGCAGACTTCCGGACAATGCGTGAAGCCGAAGAAGACGACGCTGGGGTGGCCGCGAAACGCGGCTTCGGTGACCGGCGCGCCCTTCTGGTCGACCAGCGTGAACGGTGCTCCGAACGGCTCGCCGCCATAATGTCCGCGGTACCAGTCGAAGGTGAGCCAGCCGATTCCGGCGGCCATCAGGACGAGAATACCGACCAGAATTGAACGCATCATCAGTGAAAGTCCGTCGTTATTCCATCGGGCGCCGGGTTGGCGCCGTGAAGGCCCTGGCTTGGCGAACACTCTTAGCGGTTCGGTCGCGCCGACGCAAAGATGTCGCGTTGCCGCAACCGGCAATCCTGTGGGAGGCGATCTGCTTGCAAAGCGCTGCCGTTCGTCCCACCTGAGGTCGGCAAAATTTGAACCGCAGGAGGCCTCTTTGCGAAAACTGATTGGCGGCGCGTTAGCCGCATGCCTGGTCATTGGCGCCGGCGCGGCCGCCGCCGAGGAAGTCGGCAAGGTCGGCGTCGATTGGCTCGGCAACGATATCATCGTCGAGGCGATCAAGGATCCGAAGGTCGAGGGCGTGACCTGCCACGTCTCGTATTTCGACCGTGGCATGATCGACCGCCTGCAGAAAGGCAACTGGTTCGAGGACCCGTCCGATTCCTCGATCTCCTGCCGCCAGACCGGGCCGATCACCATTGGCGACATCGACATGAGCGAGGCCGGCGAGGAGGTGTTCAAGCAAGGCATCAGCCTGATCTGGAAAAAGCAGGTGGTGAACCGCATCTACGACAAGGCCAACGAGACGCTGATCTACCTGTCGCATTCGCGCCAGGTGCAGGATGGCTCGGCAAAAATGTCGGTCACCACCGTGCCGCTCTACGGCCAGAACGTAGTGTGGACCAGCGGCAAGCCGAAATAGAGACTGAAGGTGCTGCGGGGTCCTTGGCGCGTCCAAGCGGATGCGCGGCGCTGCACTCGGCTTGCGAGACTTTGCGCGCGGGCGTAAAGCGCCCGCATGGACCGTCCCGAACACCTTGTCCTGAAAGATCCCGAGCCGCGCATCCACCCGACGGCGGAGCTGAAGGCGTGCAAGCTTGGACGCTATGCGTCGATCGGCGAGCGCGTCATCTTACGTGAAGTCATGGTTGGCGACTTCTCCTACTTCGAGCGCCACGCCGAGGCGATCTATACGACGATCGGCAAATTCTGCTCGATCGCCGCCAACAGCCGCATCAATGCGCTGGAGCATCCGGTCGAGCGGCTGACGCAGCACAAAATCAGCTATCGGCCCAACGAGTACTTCCGCTGGCTGGGTGTCGATCAGGCATTCCGCGACCGGCGGCGGGCGAGAGCCGTCAGCATCGGCCACGATGTCTGGATCGGCCATGGCGCCGTGATCATGCCGGGCGTGGCGATCGGCAATGGCGCGATCGTCGGTGCCAACTCGGTGGTGACGCGCGACGTGCCGGCCTATGCAATCGTCGCCGGCGTTCCGGCCACGCCATTGCGGCAGCGCTTCAGCGCGGGAACTGCGGCCCGGATCGAACGTCTTGCCTGGTGGGACTGGCCGGTCGAGAAACTGGCCAGGGCAGTCCCCGATATGCAGGCCTTGCCCATCGAAGCTTTCCTCGACCGCTGGGAAAACGGCGCCCCCTGACTTCGGGCGTATCTGCAAGCGGTCCGACGGCCTGCGCGATCTGCTCCTCCAACAATGTACCCGCGATCTTCCGCCACGAGGGAACCAGGAGCGGCTGCCAACTGTTTCTGCAGACACAATGAACTCGGCTTCCGTCCGGGTTCGTCGCCCGGCTGTTGAGGGAGTTTGAATGATTGAGAAGCTTTTCACCAGGATCGCCAACAACGTCGCCCATTTTGCCGGCCTGCCGCCGACGTTTGCCGTCTGTTTCCTGATCATCGTCGTCTGGGCGGCAAGCGGGCCGATGTTCGGCTTTTCGGACACCTGGCAGCTCGTCATCAACACCGGCACGACGGTCGTCACCTTCCTGATGGTGTTTCTCATTCAGAACACCCAGAACCGCGATGGCGCCGCGATCCAGGCGAAGCTCGACGAATTGATCCGGGTCAGCACAGCCCAGAACACCTTCATCGGTATCGAACACCTGACTGAGACCGAGGTCGAAGAGATCCGCAAGAAATGCGAACAGGCAGCGAAGCGGCATGATCAGAAGCTTGCCGAGTTGGCAGCCGAGAAAGCCATGGCGAAGAAGCGGAACACGAAGAAGCACGCAGCGGCGTGATATAAAGGTCCGGCGCATACCTGCGAAGATCGGATCCGATTCTTTGCTCTGGTGATCTTCGGTTCGGGATCATGCGCTGCGTGTCATGAATGCCGCGAAAGCATCCTTGTAGTCCGGATGCCAGCGCGACAGAGCAGGACGGTTCTCAATGATATCGCCAATTGCCCAGGCCATGCGCTTTTCGTCCATGGGCCGGGTCGCCTCGTTATCGGGACACAGGATGTAGAAATCGCCACGCAGCAGCGAGGCCAGCATGAAGTCGATGACCTGCTCGCCGGTCCAGGCGCCGGCCGGCTTTTCGGTGGCGCCTTCGGTCAGGCCGGTAAAAGTAAACCCGGGAATGAGCAAATGCGCCGCGACATTGGCGCCGGGCTCGTTGCGCAGCGCGTGTGCAAGGCCCTCGGTATAGGTCTTCACGCCAGCCTTGGAGACGTTGTAGGCGAGGTTGCTAGGCGGCGTCGTAATGCCTTGCTTGGAGCCGGTGTTGACGATCAGGCCGGGCTTTCCCGCCGCCAGCATGCGCGGCGCGAAGGCCTCGACGCCATGGACGACACCCCAGAAATTGATGTCCAGCAGTCGCTTCCAGGCGTCACGGTTCTCCCAGGGCTTGCCGGGGTTGTTGCCGACGCCGGCATTGTTCATCAGCAGCGAGACGTCGCCGAAAGTGCCGGATGTCCGTTCGGCCAGCCGGTCGAGGTCTTGGGCCTTCGAGACATCGGTGGCGACGGCAAGTACGGCGCTCTGCCCGCCGATAGCAGCGACGGCGCGGGCAGCCTCATCAAGGCGTTCGCCGCCGATATCGGCCAGCACGATCTTCATGCCCATCGCCGCCAGCCGTTTGGCGGCGGCAAGGCCGATGCCGCTGGCCGCGCCGGTAATGACGGCGACATTGCCGGAGGCAAGTGCAGGCAGGGCGGTCTGGATCTCGGCGTCGGTGGTCATGATTTTCTCCTGTTCTGGCCGCGGCGAACTTAGCGCGGAAAAAGGCTCGCGCAAGCCGGTGCCGGCATCTTCGGGTTGACCGCATCGGCGGGCGCTGCGCATGCTGATATCGAAAAAGGAGACCTGACGATTGACCGACTGGATCGAGATCCTGAAAGAACAGACCGCCACCGGCGACCAGATGAGCCGCGAGGTACCGCAGATGCTCGCCAATCCCGACATCAGCGAAGCGCAAGTTATGACGCTGTTTTCGGCGCTCGAAAAACAGGCCGAATTCGTCGAAAAGCTGCGTATGGCGCTGGAAAAATTCGGCCATGATTTTTCAGTGATCAAGGCGGCCGAGCGGCTGGAGGAGCGCTACGCCGACCTTGCCGCGTCGGTAGCGGAAAAGCTGAAAGCAATGCGAGGCTAGACGGGGCCTATTTCTCGATCAGCCGCTCGAAGCGCCTGTCCGGCACGAACCAGATCATCGCCACCAGGACATAGATCGAGACACCGATCCAGTGATTGACGAAGGTCAGCGCGATGGCGGAAAGATAGAGGACCAGCGAGATCTTTCCCTTGAGGTCATTGCCCAACGCCCTGGCGAAAAGGGTCTCGTTGCCGTGCAGTCGATGCAGGGCCATGGTGAGGATGTTGAAGCCGATGGCGCAGAGCGCCAGGTCGACGCCATAGACGGCAACCGGCACCGGCGCGAAATGGTTCTCACCCATGAAGGCTGTCGTCGCCGGCATCAGCGATAGCCAGAACAGCAGGTTGAGGTTCGCCCACAGCACGCGGCCGTCGACCCGCTGCACGGTATGGAACATGTTGTGCAAATTGTTCCAGTAGATGCCGACATTGATGAAGGACAGCACATAGCTGAGGAAGATCGGCCAGAGTGGTGCCAGCGCGGAAAAATCCTCGCCATGCGGCACCTTCAATTCCAGCACCATGATGGTGATGATGATGGCGACCACGCCATCGGTGAATGCCTCGACTCGTCCCTTGCCCATGAATCTCCCCTGACAATCCGCTGAAGTTAAAAGAGGATCTCGCTCAGCGCCATCGGCAAAGCTGCCAAACTTGTCAGGAGCAAGCCGGGGAGGGGGAACGGCTGACGCGAAAAAGGCGTTAGGATGTCAGATCCCGAACAGCAAAAGGTCGAAAAAATGACCGCTCACGCTCAAGTCATGACGCGCGATTACGAACTCGGCGGCCGCGCTGCAGCGGCCACCGTGGCCGCTATGATCGCGGCTCTTTTCGCCGGCAGCACGGCGCTGACGCCGCTTTACATCATCTACAAGCAGGTCTTCGGCTTCTCACAGATCACTTTGACGCTGGTCTACGCCGTCTATGTCATCGGCAATCTGGCGGCGCTGCTGATGTTGGGGCGTGTGTCCGATGTCATCGGGCGCCGTCCAATGGCATTGGCCGGGATGGCGGTGGCCGTGGTCAGCGCGGTGGTTTTCCTGTTCGCCGAAAATGTCGCATGGCTCGACATCGCCCGAATTCTGAGCGGACTGGGAATCGGCGTCGGCGCGGGCACCGGCACCGCCTGGCTCGCCGAATTGCTCCCGACCGACGACAAGTCACAGGCGGCGACGATTGCCACCAGCACCAATTTTCTCGGCCTCGGCCTCGGTGCGCTGGGAGCGGGGTTGCTCGCCGAATACGCGCCTTGGCCGCTCAGGCTGACATTCGTCGTCTACCTGGCGATGCTCGCGACTGTAACCCTGCTGGTCTGGCGCACGCGGGAAACCGTTTCGCGGCCGGGGAAACTGGCTGACGTTTCGATGCGGCCGCGCCTTTCCGTGCCCGATGCCATCCGTGCAAATTTCGTTGCGCCGGCGGTGACCGGCTTTGGCGCAATGGCGCTGGTCGGCTTTTATGCAGCACTCGCACCGAGCATTTTGGCGCAGCAACTGCAGGTAACCAACCATGCCGAAGCCGGCGCTCTGTTCTTTGAATTGGCGATCGTGACGGCCGCCACCATTGTAGCGACGGCACGTCTTTCGAGCCGAGCCGCGATGTTCGCGGCGCTTGCGCTGATGATCCCAACCGTCGCGCTGATTGTTGCGGCGCAGGTCTTCGCCTCGATGACCATAATGATTGCCGGCACCGCCTTGTGCGGCGTGGCGGCAGCGCTCGGCTATCGCGGCGGCTTGCAAGTGGTGAACGAGATCGCGCCGGCGGACCGGCGCGCCGAAGTCGTCTCGGCCTTCTTCATCTGCTGTTTTTGCGGCAACGCGCTGCCGGTCATCGGCATCGGCGTTCTGTCGACGGTGGCAGGTGCGACCGCGGCAAGCGTGGCCTTTGCCGGCATGATTGTCGTCTTTTCCCTGGTCGCTCTCGGGTTTGGCGCGAAATACGCGCGCTGAGCCGACCTTTCAGCCGTTCGGTGTCTCGGGCGAAAGGTGCGCGCGCTGGCGCGGTACGCCGAGGCCGGTATCCGGCGGTTCGCCGGCAGCCGGCCGGCTCTCGATCATGTGCAGGCTGCGCCAGCGGCCGAAGCGATAATAGGCCGCGGCCAGCACGAGCGAGGTCATAGAGCCAGCCGGAAAGCTCCACCACAGAGCTTCCTCGCCGATCACGCTTCGGAAGAAATAGGCGAAGCTGGTGCGCACCAGCAGCACCGAGATCACCAGGATGATCAGCGGCGGCATCACCGCGCCGGTGGCACGCACGGTGGCGAAGAGCACGATGGTGATGCCGAACAGGATGAAGGACCACGACGCGATCTTGTTGATGTGAGTGGCGATGTCGATTGCTGCACTGTCGCTGCCAAGGAAGAGGCTGAGCACCGCGCGATCGAATACGAACAGCAGCGCGACGAGCATCCCGGTGAGCACAAGGTTGAAGCCGACGCCGGAGGTGGCGATGCGTCCAATCCGGTCCCAGCGCCTGGCGCCGACATTTTGCGCCGCCATGGACGACACCGCGGCGCCGATGGCGAGCGCCGGCATCTGGATATAGGTCCAGAGCTGTGCGGCTATGCCGTAGGCAGCCGCGACCTGCGAGCCGTACGAGTTGACCATGCCCATCACCGTCAGCGCCGCGGCCGAAACGACGATCATCTGCAGGCCCATCGGCACGCCCTTGAAGACGACGATGCGCAGCAGCGCCGGGTCCGGCCGCAGCAGAGCGAGATTAGGGCCGGCCAGCCGCAGCGGGTGCTTGCGCGCATAAAGCACGATCAGGATGGCAACCACGCTTACCGTCTGGCCGATCAGCGTCGAGGTGGCCGAGCCGGCGATGCCGAGTTCGGGGAACGGGCCGATGCCGAGGATGAGCAACGGGTTCAAAACGACGTCGAGCATGACGGCCAGCGCCATGAACAGGAAAGGCGTGCGCGAATCGCCGGCGCCGCGCAGCACCGTCATGACGAAGGACAGCAGGTTCATCATCGGCACGGCGAGGAAGATGATGCGCAGATAGGAGCGCGCCAGCGGCAACGCGTCGGCCGGCGTGCCGAGCGCATCGAGGATCGCATCGACCCAGATCCAGCCGCAGACCGCGAACACCACCGAGACGAGGAAGAAGAAGGTGGCGCTGGTTCCGACGATGCGCCGGGCTTCGGGCAGGTCACGAGCGCCGACGGATTGTGCGACCAGGATGGTCGCCGCCATGCCGATGCCGAAGACGGTGCCGAGGATGAGAAACAGCACGAGGTTGGCATTGGACGTGGCGGTCAGCGCCGCTTCACCGAGGAAACGGCCGACCCACACGGCATTTATCGAGCCGTTGAGCGACTGCAGCACATTGGAGCCGAGCACCGGCAGGGCAAACAGCAACAGGGTGCGCGGGATAGGCCCACTGGTGAGGTCGCCGGTCTGCCGGCGCGGGGGCATGTTGTCGTCCATGGCAGGCAACTCGGCGAAGGCTTGTCTTGAGTCCGCAATGATTGCCGATTTAACGGGAGAGGTCGATGCGGCGCTGTAAATTCCGCCTGGCGTGCCTTGATCTAAGCATTTCTCAACCTTCCGGAATCGTATATTGATCCCGCACGCGTGGGGCCGCATTTTCCTGGATCTCATGGGTAGGCCGGGGGGCTCATGTCCGATATTCCGTTGTTTTTTGAGCGCCTGAACCGGCGCGCCTTTCTTGGTGCATCCGCTCTGGGCGCGGCCTCCGTGGCTCTTTCGTCGTGCACTACGACGGACGTGGCGGCGCCGGTGCCCGCGGCACCAAGCGATCCGGCTTTCGGCGATGCCGCAAGCATGTATGCCGCGCGCATCGACGAGGGCTATCAACTGCCGGCAATCCCGGTAGCCAAGGTCGATCCGAAATTCGTGCGTCAAATCGTGGCCGACCCCACTGGAGAAAAACCCGGCACGATCGTCGTCGATACTTCCGAGCACTTCCTCTATCTGGTGCGCGACGGCGGCAAGGCAATTCGCTATGGCGTCAGCCTCGGCAAGGCCGGTTTCGGATGGACCGGCAGCGCCGTGGTTCAGGCGAGGAAGAAGTGGCCGGTCTGGACGCCGCCGCCGGAAATGATCCAACGCCGGCCGGAACTGGCGAAATACAAGGACGGCATGCCGCCCGGCCCGCAGAGCCCGCTTGGTGCCCGCGCGCTGTATCTCTTCCGTGACGGCAAGGACACGATGTATAGGCTGCACGGCACGCCGGAGTGGGATTCCATTGGGAAGAACGCTTCCTCCGGCTGTGTGCGCTTCATGAATCAGGACATTATCGACCTCTACAGCCGCGTCGACGGCGTCGCGCCGGTCTTCGTGCGCCCGAACCTGTCGGCCGCCGGGAAGATCGCCGCCGTGTCGAACAGGACGGCCGAGCCGATCGATGCCGGCGTGCCAAAGGACGCGGAGATGTTGAGGTAAGTGCCTTCGACTGGATCGTCAGTCGCAGGTTTTGCAACGCACCAGGACACCGTCCTTGCGCGGGCGAGCCGCAACTGAAGGGCACGACCGCTCAATCGCGCCAGCTCAGGCGGACGCGTTCCGCGCGTCCGCCTGTATGGGTGCCGCTACTTCTTGGCGAGGCCTGGGAGCGTGACCTGATAGACCAGGAACATGGTGTCGACATCGGCGCCATCCTCGGCCTTGTAGGCCGCGCCTACCTGGAAGCCGTCCTGCGTGAGGAAGTCATTGTCATTGGCGACGAACAGGAAATAGTCGTCGGGCAGTGTCGGATCGAGGACGCTCACCACCGACATCGCCTCCCACTTCTCCGAAAGGTTGTTGCGGTCGTTGGGCGCGCCATTGTGCAGCCCGAAGCGGCCGAGCTCGGTCTTGTCGTTGATGTCAATGAGCGGCGTCAGCTTGGCCGGCGTCACCGATGGATCGAGCTCACCCTTGGGCGCCAGCGGCTTGTCCTTGTCGAATTCTGTGCCGGCGACATCGGTTGCCGCAGACAGATCGACGACGCTGATCTCGCGGTGGAGCGAGGTGTCGCCCTTCAGCCCCTGGCCATTGCCGCTGTCGCGCGCCAGCATCAGGAAGGTCTTGTCCGACAGCGCCACGATTTCGCTCTGCGCGGCGATCTTGGTTTTGCCCTTTGCATCGGTGAACACCGGCAGCGGCACGACATATTCATGCGCGAGCTTGAGCTGGCCGGGATCCGAGGCATCGTAGACCAGCGCGCGCGTGTTCTGACGCGTCGAGGCGGAATCGCCGCCATCCTGCCTTGGGGCCGACTGCAGCACGGCAATCAGGAACTTCCCGTCCGGCGTCAGCGCCATGCCTTCGAGGCCCTGGTTGTTCTGACGGCCGGTTTCGGGATCCTTCGGATCTGGGTCTGCCGCGCCAAGTCCCGGATTGTTGGAAGCAAAGTTTGGCGTCCCGTGACGCATCGGGACAAGCGCCGCCGGCGGCTGCGTTGCCGACATCAGACGCCCATCGGCGGAGAAGCGGTAGATGTTCGGACCGTATTCGTCCGAGATGAACAGCGTGCCGTCGGGCAGCCGCGCGATCGCTTCGTTATCGAGCGCGAGCTTGCCGTTGGCTTCGGGCAGGATCGGCATGTCGTCGGTCGCGGCACGCACGCCGTTGAGCGGATCGAGGCCGGTTGCGTCGGTACCCTTGTCGTCGGTCAAAAGCATGGTGTCTGCAAGCGTCGCCTTGAGGCCCGATTGTTCCTGGCCGGTGGCCGGTGCCGCACCCGGCGCGATCGGGGCGAACTCGAGGGCAATCGTGTTGAGGCGTGGGCGGTAATCGGTGGTACCGACTACATTGTAGCCGCGGTCCGGCAACAGCCATAACGAGCCCTTGTAGCCATCGGCGCCATGCGTCCAGCCGGCAGCGTTGATCGACATGCCTGAGCCGGAGCCAAACGTCTCGCCGAACTTGTCCTTCTGGCTGGCCGGGATGCGGCCGACACCGACCAGGCCCTTGTTGACGAAGCTGACGCCGCCGACGGTCGCGGCGTTTTCAGCCAAGGCCGGGGTCAAGGCGGTGAACATCGCCAGCGCGACGGCGAGGGACGCGGTTCGGTGCAGGTTTTTCATGGATATCCTCTTTTGAAACAAAGCTGCCGGGATCTGAAAAAGCGCCGCGTCGCATCGAGGATTGCCGCGAAAGCCTTCGGAGAAGCGATCTAGGACGCGAACATGATACTTGCGTGACAGTGCCGCGCTTGCTTGTCCCCCATGGTCGCAACTGGCCTGGGTATGGCGAATTCGTCGTCGCCGAGCGAGCAATTAACGACTTTACAAATAGTCGTTATAATGTAAAGTTATGACAATGAAAGGTCCCCGATGACTGCCTATCGTTTCGCCACCCGCCTCAATTCCTTTGCCTCGCGGCCACAGTCCGAGTGGCCCGATCTTGTCGGCAAACCGTCCATGCTGCAAATGGCGGCACGTGCGGCGAAGGTTGCGGAGTTGACCGATCTCGACCTCAACTTCCCCGACCATGTCGATGAAAAGCCTGCGGAAATAGCGCGCAAACTCGGCGATATCGGGCTTTCCATCAATGGTTTCGCCATGCGCTACTATTCCAATCCGGCTTTCAAGCTCGGCGCCTTCACCAACCCGGATCCTGCCATTCGCCGCGAAGCCATCGACCTGACCAAGGCCGGCATCGACGCCACCCGCGAGGCGGGCGCCAGCCTGATGACCTTGTGGCTCGGGCAGGATGGCTTCGATTATGCTTTCCAGGCCGACTACTCGGCGCTCTGGCAACACGAAATCGACGGAATTCGTGAAGTTGCGGCGCATGATCCGGGCTGCCAAATCAGCCTGGAATACAAACCCAACGAGCCGCGCTCCTACAGCCTGATGCCGGACGCGGCGACGACGTTGCTGGCGATCCGCGAGATCGGCCTGCCCAATCTCGGCGTGACGCTCGATTTCGCCCATGTGCTCTATGCCGACGAGCAGCCGGCCTTTGCCGCAGCACTCGTGGCGCGACACAGCAAGCTGCTCGGCGTGCATCTCAACGACGGCTACGCCAAGCGCGACGACGGCCTGATGGTCGGGGCCGTGCATACGCTGCAGACGATCGAGCTGCTCAGGCAGATCCGTCGAGACGGCTATGCCGGCGCCATCTACTTCGACACGTTCCCCGACATGACCGGGCTCGACCCGGTCCACGAATGCGAAGTCAACATCGCGACTGTCAAGCGCATGCTGCGCTTCGTCGATCGGCTGGAAAAGGACAATCGCCTGTCCACTGCCGTCGACCGTCAGGACGCGGTCGCCTCGCAGGCCATCATCCAGGAAGCCATGCTCGGGCCGGACAGCTGAGGCCGGCGGCATAGACCGTTTTTCAACAAGGGAGGAAGATCATGAAATTTCTACTTGCCACCGCTGCCGCTGCCCTGATGGCGCTGTCCATCGGCTCGGCTTTTTCCGCGGACCTCGCGCCGCTCAATTCCGACACCGAGAAGGATCGCATCGACTGGTCGCAGCTCGAGGCCAGGTTCGGTGCGTTCCCCAAGCTGCCCGAGGGTACCAAGGCGGGTGCGGTCTCCAAGACGCTGACCAATGAATACTGGCGCTCGCTGGGAGAGGGCTACAAGTCGTTCGGCGACCGCACCGGCGTGCCCGTCGTCTACCAGGCAGCGCAGAGCGAGGGCGACCAGCTCGGTCAGCTCACCATCGCCGAAGGCCTGGTCACACAGGGCTACAACGTGCTGCTCGTCTCGCCGCAGACCGACTCCAACCTGCAGCCGAGCATGGAACAGGCCAAGGCGGCCAACGTGCCGGTGGTCAACGTCAACGACGCGGTCATCCCGCAGGCCGAGCATTATGTCGGTAATGTCCAGCGCGACAACGGCGTGCGCGTCGCCAAATGGTTCATCAAGAACCGGCCGGACGGCGGCAAGGTCGCCATCGTCGAAGGCCAGGCCGGCGTCTACGCCGCCGTCCAGCGCACCGATGGTTTCAAGACAACGATCACCGCGGCCGGCAAGTTCGACGTCGTCGCCAGCGTCCCCGGTAACTGGGATCGCCAGACCTCCTACGACGCGGCCACCAACATCCTGCAACAGCACCCCGATCTGATCGGCTTCTATGCCAATAATGACGGCATGGCGCTGGGCATCGTCGAGGCGGTCAAGGCTGCCGGGCTGCAGGACAAGGTTGCGGTCTTCGGCACCGACGGGATCTCCGACGCCTATGCCTCGATCCGCGCCGGCGAGCTGACTGGCACCGTCGATTCATTCCCGGTGCTGACCGGCGAGGTGGCGCTGGAATCTGCGCTGCGGCTGGTGGCCGGGCAGAAGCTGCCGCGCGTCGTCGCCACGCCGCAGGCGCTGATCACCAAGGACAATGCCGACCGTTACTCTGGCGCCGGCGACGCCGTGCGCAAGGCGCTGCTCGAGGACGCGGCAGCGGGCCAGTAGAGCAGGGCCGGCAGGTGCCGGCCTTGGGTCGGCACCTTGCCTGGAGAACCGAAGCAATGTCAGCGCGGCTGCAATTCGAGGGCATTTCCAAAGAGTTTCCGGCTGTGCGGGCGCTGAGCGACGTGTCGTTTTCGGTCGGCGCCGGCGAGATCCATGGCCTGCTCGGTGAAAACGGCGCCGGCAAATCGACGCTGCTGCGCATACTGTCAGGCGTCTACCGACCGACGGCGGGAAGCGTGCTGATCGACGGCAAGCCGGTGACGCTGAACAATCCGGTCGCCGCACGCGCCGCGGGCGTGGCGATGATCCATCAGGAATTACAGCAGGTGCCACGCCTCAGCGTCGCCCAGAACATGTTCCTCGGCCATCCGTTGACGCGCGGCGGCGTCTTCGTCGCACGGCGCGAGCAGGAGAGCCGCGCTGCGGAAGCGCTGGCCGCCATCGACCCGACCATCGATCCGGCAGCCCCGCTTGGCAGCCTGAAGGTGGCGCAGCGGCAGATCGTCGAGATCGCGCGGGCGCTGCTCGACCGCGCCAGGATCGTGGCGATGGACGAGCCGACGTCGAGCCTCACGCCGAGCGAGTTCGAACGGCTGGCGGAAGTCATTGCCGGTCTGGCACGCGACGGTGTCGCGGTCGTCTATGTCTCGCACAAGCTGGACGAGGTGTTCGGCATCTGCCAGCGCGCCACTGTCATGCGCGACGGCGTTGTGGTCGAAACCGTCGATCTCGCGCAGGTGTCGGAAAAGGCCGTCGTTTCGATGATGGTCGGCCGCGAGCTTGCCCAGGAACAACACCGCTCGCATGCTTCTCCCGAGATCAGGCTGAGCGTGCGTGGCCTCGCCTCGGCAACCAAGGTCCGTGACGTTTCGTTCGACCTGCATCGCGGCGAGGTGCTGGGCGTTGCCGGCCTGGTCGGCTCGGGCCGCACCGAACTGCTGCGGCTGCTGGCCGGCGCCGACCGGGCCTCATCAGGCGCAATAGAGATCGACGGCAAGGCGGTAAAGCTTTCCAGTCCGCGCGACGCGATCGCGGCCGGCATCGGCCTGGTGCCGGAGGAGCGCAAGCGCGAAGGCATCGTGCCGTTGCGGTCGATCTCCAGCAACATGGCGCTGGCCTCGATGGGCGTGTTCGCGCCGCGCGGCGTCATCGATCACAAAAGGCTGAAACGGGTCGCGGCCGAGAAGATGAAGCGGGTCAATCTCAGGCCGTTCCTGCTCGACCGGCCGATCCGCCTGTTCAGCGGCGGCAACCAGCAGAAAGCGATCATCGGCCGCTGGCTGGCGGCGGGAACGCGGATCCTTCTGTTCGACGAGCCGACGCGCGGCATCGATGTCGGCGCCAAGGCGGAGATCTACCACCTGATCGAGGAACTCGCCGCCGAAGGCCATTCGGTAATCGTCGTGTCGTCCGAACTCCCCGAGGTGATCCGGCTCGCCGACCGCGTGCTGGTCATGCGCGACGGCACGGTCGCCGCCGAACTGGGCCGCGCAAGTCTCAGCGAACAGGCGATCGCCGCGTACGCCATACCCCAAACGGAGATTGAGGCCGGCAAGGCGCAAGGCCATCGGGCCGGTGCATAACGGACAGGACCAGCCGATGACCGATATAACCCAACACACAGCAGCGCGCCCAAGGGCAGATTTCCTGCACCGGTTTTCCGTGCGCGACGCCGGCACGCTGATCGGCCTGGTGGTGATCCTCGCCGTCTTCGGGGCGCTGGTCCCCGGCTTTTTTGCCGAGCGTAACCTGATCAACATCCTGCAGCAATCGAGCATCAATGCGTGCCTGGCGTTGGGCATGACGCTGGTCATCATCTCGGGCGGCATCGACCTGTCCGTCGGGCCGACGGCAGCCCTTTCGGCGGTCATCTCGGCCTCGATGCTGGTTGCCGGAGTGCCGTTTCCGCTGGCCATCGCCGCCGGCTTCGCCATCGGCCTCGCCTGCGGACTGCTCAACGGCGTGCTGGTTGCCTATGTCGGGCTGCAGCCCTTCATCGTCACGCTGGGAACGCTCAGCACCTACCGGGCGCTGGCGCTGATCTATACCGGCGGCAATCCGGTGCTCGGCCTGCCTGCCGGCTTCCGTGCCATCTTCAACGGCTCGCTGTTCGGATTGCCGTTGGCGGTCATCATCGTGGCCGTGGTCGCGCTGATTGCCTGGATCATCCTCAAGAAGACACCGTTTGGCGAATATCTGCTCGCCGTCGGCGGCAATGAGGAGGCGGCCTACATAGCCGGCGTGCCGATCGCCCGCACCAAGATCGCCGCCTATATGATCTCGGGCCTGCTGGCAGCGCTTGCAGCGCAGATCCTGATCGGCCGGCTGGGTGCGGCCGAACCCATTCTCGGCAATCTCTGGGAGCTCGACGCCATAGCGGCGGCGGCGATTGGCGGTGCCTCGCTGATGGGCGGCAAGGGCAGCGTCGTCGGCACCATCCTGGGTGCCGTCATCCTTGGCAGCATGCGCAACGGCCTGACGCTGATGAACGTGCAGTCCTTCTATCAGCTCCTGGCAACTGGCCTTATAATCCTCGCCGCGATGCTTATCGATCGCGTGACGAGGGGACGTGGATGACCTTGACCGGGCTGGACCTGAAAGCAGTAGGACCGCGCATTCGCATGATGATGCCGCATCTGACGCCGCTCGAGGCGAAGGTGGTTGAAACCGTATTCGGACGGCGCGGCTTCGACGAGACCATACCGCTCAAGCAGATCGCCGAGGAGGCCGGTGTGTCGGAGGCGATGGTGGTCAAGATCGCCAAGAAGCTGGGTTTTTCCGGCTATCGCGACTTTCGCACGGCGGTCTATGAATACAGTCGCCTGCCGACCGCCGAGATGCATCAGGAGCTGTCGGTGGACGACAGTTCGGCCGAGATCGTGCAGAAGGTGTTCCGCACCTCTATCCAGGCGCTGGAGGAGACGCTCGCCATCCTCGACATGGACGATTTCGACCGTGCCGCCGATCTGCTTTACCGCGCCAGGAATCGCGATTTCTACGGCGTCGGCGGCTCGGCGCAGATCGCACGCGACGTTTCGCACAAATTCCTGCGCATCGGCATCCGCACCTCTGTCTACGACGATTCGCACCTGATGCTGATGTCGGCCTCGCTGCTCGGCGCCGACGACATCGCCGTCGGCTTCTCGCATTCCGGCAACACGAGCGCCGTCATCGACGCCATCCAACTTGCGCGCAAAAGCGGCGCGCGCACGCTGGCCATCACCAACTATGACAACTCGCCATTGGCAGCCGTCGCCGACATCGTGCTCTGCTCGACCGCGCAAGGCTCGCCGTTGATGGGTGAGAACGCGGCGGCGCGCATTGCCCAGCTCAACATTCTCGACGCGCTGTTCGTCGCGGTCGCGCAACGCGACTACCAGGCGGCGGAGCGCAATCTCGGCCGCACCATGTCTGCCGTGACGTCGAAACGGAAAGACAAGAACTCATGAAAGGCAAGCGGCTCATGAAGGTGTGGGGCACATGACGGCTCCCCCGCCGCTGGTGACCGTATTCGGCAGCCTGCATTACGACATCATGGTCGAAGCCCCCGATCGCCCACGCAAGGGCGAAACGGTGACCGGCCATGCCTGGCATCCGAAATGCGGCGGCAAGGGCGGCAACCAGGCGGTGTCGGCAGCGCGGGCCGGCGTGCGTGCGGCAATGATCGGAGCTGTCGGCGACGATGATTTCGGCCGCGCGCTTCTCGACAATCTCGATCGCAACGGCGTCGACCAGCGCTTCGTGGGAGTGGCTTCGGGCGCCGGCTCGGGCATGAGCGTAGCGATTTTCGACGACCGCGGCGACTATGGCGCGGTGATCGTCTCGGGCAGCAATCTCACTCTCGGCGAAAAGGACATTACTGAGGCGGCCGAGCTGATCGCGCAAACGGCGGTTCTGCTGCTGCAAAACGAGGTACCGGAAGCCGCCAACATTGCCGCGGCGCGAGCGGTGAAGGCGTTTGGCGGCCGCGTGGTTCTCAATGCGGCGCCGGCGCGACAGCTGACAGCCGAACTGATCGCGCTGACCGACATCGTCATCGTCAACGCCATCGAGGCGGAGTTCCTGGCCGGCGTTCCGGTCGTCGACACGCTCGAGGGTGCTGCGAAGGCGGCCGGCATACTCGTCGGTTCCTATCCGGCTGCAATCGTCACGGCCGGCGGCGAGGGCGTTGCCTATCGCGACCGCGACGGCCAGGCATTCGCCTTGCCGGCGATGCCGGTGGAGGTGGTCAGCACCCACGGTGCCGGTGATGAATTCGTCGGCGCCTTTGCGGCGTGGCTTGCGCGTAGAGAGCCCGTCGAGGCGGCACTTGGCGCCGCCAACGCCGCCGCTGCCTCGCTGGTCGCAACGCCGGAGCGCGAGCGCGGGGGTCTTGATCAATCTGAGCCTGCTCAGTGAGCGCCGCGATTCAATCGCTGTCGCGCGCGATCAGTTCCAGCGGCCAGACTTCACGGATGATGCGTGCGCCTTCGGCGCCGGCGTAAGCCGGGATCGATGCCAGCAGCATTTCGGCCAACCGCTCGCCCATCGGCTCGAGCGCCGGGCGGAAGCCGGTCAGCGCCGGCGAAAAATAGCGGCAGAGCGGGGTGTCGACGATGACGATCACCGCAACGTCGTGGCCGGGCCTGATGCCCGCCTCGGCCAGAGCCTTGCAGCCGCCAAGCGCCATCGCGTCGTTGTTGAAGATGATGGCCGTCGGCGGGTCCTTGGAGTGCATGACCTTCGGCATCACCGCGTAGCCGCCGGCCTCGTTGATGAAGCCGTCGGCGATCAACTCGGGGTCGAATTCGATGCCGTGCCGCCGCAACGCCTTGCGATAGCCGGCGAGGAACAGATAGCCGAAATTGAGGTCGAGCGACGGGCGGATGGCGGCGATGCGGCGGTGACCGCGCGCGACGAGACGATCGACCGCGTCAGCCCCGGCTTTTTCGAAATCGAGGTCGAGCGAGGGATAGGAATCGCCGCCGGAGCGGCTGCGGCCGAGCGTCGCGAACGGGAAACCGGCCTGGGTCAGATAGTCGATGCGCTCGTCCTCGCGCCGCGTCCAGGCCAGCACCACGGCATCGGCCCGCCGCGTCTCGACGACACGGCGCAGGCGCTCCTGCTGATAGTCGCCCGGCGCGCCCATCACCACGATCAGGTCGAGGCCGCTTTCGGCGAGCTTGGCCTGCAACCCGGTCAGGAACGGAATGAAGAACGGCTCGCCATATTCCTGGTCGCCCGGATGCGGCTGCAGCATGAAGGCGATCGAATGGGTGGCGCCGCGCCGCAGGCTGCGGCCGGACTGGTTCGGCGAATAATTCAGCTTCTTGGCCGCATCGAGCACGCGCTGGCGTGTGTCGGCATTGACGTCGGCGCGGCCGTTGAGCGCGCGCGACACCGTGCCGATCGAAATATTCAGGTGACGCGCAAGGTCGTGAATGCTGGACGCCAAAGGACAGTACTCCCCCTTGCTTGGCTAGCACCGGCTGCTCTCCGGGCCAAGCCGACGCCACGATTTTTCACAGCCGGCCAATTGACATTCTACGCCATCGGGTGTGTTCTCGTAAACGTTTACGGAAGAAACGTTTGCGGCCATGCCGTGAACGCCGTGACGATCGGTCTGGAGGGGCCGAGAGGGAGGAGTGCTGGATGATCAATGTCGTCCTGGTCGGCTGCGGAGCGATGAGCAAGGCCTGGCTCGATGCGGCCAAGCAGATCGACGGGCTCGCCATTGTCGGCCTGGTCGATATCGACGCCGAAAGGGCGCGGGCAAGGGCGCGCGAATACGAGCTTTCCGGCGCCGTCATCGGAACCGACCTCGACGCCGTGCTCGACCAGACCAGGCCCGACGCGATATTCGACGTCGTGGTTCCCGCCGCCCGCCGCGAGGTCGCGCTTTCCGCCTTTGCCCACCATTGCCATCTCTTGACCGAAAAGCCGCTCGCCGACAGCCCGGACAATGCGCGTGCCATTGTCGAGGCGGCCCGCAGCGCCGGCCGCATCCATGCCGTCGTGCAGAACCGCCGCTATGTCGCCAACGTCAGGCGCATCCGGCGCTTTCTCGATTCCGGCGCCATTGGTGCGCCAACCAGCATCCACGCCGATTTCTTCGTTGCGCCGCATTTCGGCGGTTTTCGCGAAGAGATGCGCCATGTGCTGCTGCTCGATATGGCGATCCACACATTCGATGCGGCCCGCTACATGGTGGCCGGCGAACCGGCCGGCGTCTATTGCCAGGAGTGGGAGCCGGCCAACTCCTGGTATCGGCAAGGGTCGTCGGCAACCGCAAGCTTCAACCTCGGCGGCGGCAAGCTGTTCACCTATGCCGGCAGCTGGTGCGCGGCCGGCTTCCGTACAAGCTGGGACAGTACATGGCGGATCGTCGCCGAGCGCGGCAGCATTGTCTGGGACGGCGCGGACGGATTGAAGGCGGAAGTCGTGCGGCCGGTCCGTGAAGGCCTGTTCGACCGCACCGAACCGATAGCCGTGCCGCCGCTCGACCCGGCAGATCGCGTCGGCGGCCATCTCGGCATCATCCAGGATTTCGTCCGCGCCGTCGAAACCGGCACCGAGCCGGAGACGCGCGGCGCCGACAACATCAAGAGCCTGGCCATGGTTTTCGCTGCGATCGAGAGCGCCGAAACCGGGCGCCGGGTCGCTATCGCTCAACAGGAGGGGTCATGATGCCAAACCCGCTGCTCGACATCAGGATCGGCACCATGGTGCGTGCGAACCTCGACGACCCGGCCGCCTATGTCAGGCAGATCCTGCCGCTCGGCTTCGAGAGCATCCAGCCGTTCTTCTGGCAGACGCTGGGCGGCAAGGACATTCCGCGGCTGGCGGGCGAGATCCGCGAGGCGATCGGCGATGCCGATGTCATCGTCTCGTCGATCGGCGTGTTCGGCAATCCGCTGGAGAGCGGCGAGATCGATCGCGGCGTGCTCGAGGCGTGGGAAACGATCATCGACAACGCGCATCGGTTCGGCACCAACATGGTCAGCGGCTTCACCGGCCGCATCCGCGGCAAGCCGCTGCCCGACAGCCTGCCGCGCTTCCGCGAGGTCTGGGGGCCGCTCGCCAAGCGGGCCGCCGACAAGGGCGTGCGCATCGCCTTCGAGAACTGCGCCATGGACGGCAACTGGGCCAGCGGCGACTGGAACATCGCCCACAATCCGGACGCCTGGGAGCTGATATTCAACGAATTGCCAAACGACAATCTCGGCCTGGAGTGGGAGCCCTGCCACCAGCTGGTCTATCTGATCGATCCGATCCCGCAGATCCGCAAATGGGCGCAGCGTATCTTCCACGTCCACGGCAAGGACGCGACGGTGCGCTGGGACGTGATCCGCGAACATGGCGTGTTCGGCCGCCTGCCGTTCGTGCAGATGCGCACCCCTGGCTTCGGCGACAGCGACTGGACGCGGGTGATCAGCGAGCTGCGGCTGGCCGGCTACAAGGGCGCCATCGACATCGAGGGCTGGCACGACCCGGTCTATCGCGGCGATCTCGAGATCACCGGCCAGGCGCGGGCACTGGATTATCTCCAACAATGCCGGGGAGGCGCGAGCTACCTGCCGAACCCGGTGTGAGGCTAATGCATGTCGCGCAAAAGTGCCCAGCGGTTTTGCGATAACGACATGCATAAAAACAGGACAAGCCGGCGGGAGGTGCCGGCCAGCGAAAGATTGCGGCGCAATGCCGAAGCGATCGTCAAAACCCCTCGGCTAGCGAGGGAACAAAGGGAGGATAAGTGCATGAGCATTACGATGAGAAGGACAGTTCTGCGCTCGACCGTCGCGGCGGCCGCGATGGCGCTCGCCGCCGCACTCTCGACCTTGCCGGCGCAGGCGCTCGATGCCCAGTGGTGTAAGGATGTCCATATCCGTTTCTTCGTCGGCGGCGCCGAGGGCGATGCCTTCGGCACGATCGTCTATAATGGCGCGAAGCAGGCGGCGGCCGATCTCGGGCCGAAGGTCGACTACATCTTTTCCCAGTGGGATGTCGAGAAGATGGTGCAGCAATTGCGCGAGGCTGTCGCGGTCAAGCCCCAAGGCATCGCCATGATGGGCCACCCGGGCGACGCCGCGATCATGCCGCTGGCCGAACAGGCGCACAAGGACGGCATCAAGATGATGTACCAGAACGTGCCGGTGCCGACGGTCACGGCGGCGTTCGGCGGCGGCTATGTCGGTGCCCAGCAGGAGCAGCAGGGCCGCGCGCTTGGTGCCGAGGCGGTCAAGCTGGCCGGGCTCAAGGCCGGCGACAAGGCAATCATGATCGGCCCGTTCGAGAACGAGAGCCGCGGCGCGCGCGAACGCGGCACTGTCGCTGCCCTCAAGGAAGCGGGCGTCGAGGTCATACAGCTCTCCTCGCCGCCAAGCGGCGAATGGGCTTCCGACCCCAATCTGGCCCTTCCGGTGATCACCGCGGCACTGCTCAACAATCCCGACGTCAAGGCGGTTGGCTATCCCGGCGGACAGATGCTGGGCAACGTCCCGACTTACATGCAGGCGGCGGGCAGGAAGCCGGGCGATATCTTCAACTTCGGCTTCGACACCAGCCCGCAGATCGTCGAGGGCTTCAAGGGCGGCTGGGTGCAGCTGACGGCCGACCAGCAGCCGTTCCTGCAGGGCTATCTGCCGATCCTCAGCCTCTGCCAGCAGGTTGTGCTGGGTCTCGCACCGATGAATGTCGATACCGGCGCCGGCTTCGTCACGCCGCAGAATTACGAGATCGTCGCCGAGCTCGCCAAGCAGGCGCTGCGCTGACCTCCCAAGCCGTCGGCCGGGATCGCGCCCGGCCGGCGGGACCGCCGGCGAAAAGGCCGGCACGCGACAATCAAGCGAGGATCGCCATGGCCGAACGCATCATCGAACTGCGCGACATCACCAAGTCCTACGGCCAGGTCTATGCGCTGGGCGGGGTCAATCTCAGCGTCGATCGCGGCGAGGTGGTCGGCCTGATCGGCGACAATGGCGCCGGCAAGTCGACGCTGATCAAGATCCTGTCCGGCGTGGTCAAACCGACCAGCGGCGAGATTCTCGTCCGCGGCAAGCCGGTGACCGGATGGAGCCCTGCGCGCTCGCGCGACGCCGGTATCGAAACGGTGTTCCAGGACCGGGCGCTCGCCGTGCAGCAGACGATCGTACGCAATATCTTCATGGGCCGCGAACTCACCGGCTGGCTTGGCTGGCTGAAGGTCAACAAGGAGATCGCGGAGGCGAGCCGGCTGATGCGCGAGATCGGCTTCACCTCGAAAGTGTTCACGCCACAGTCGATCGTCGGCCAGCTCTCGGGCGGCGAACGGCAGGGCGTGGCGATCGCGCGGGCCATCTATAAGAAGGCGGAGCTGATAGTCCTCGACGAACCGACGACCGCGCTATCGCTGACCGAGACCGCCAAGGTCTTCCACTTCGTGCGCCAGGTGCGGGCGAGCGGTCGCTCGATCCTGTTCATCGGCCACAACATCCACCACGTCTTCGATATCGCCGATCGCTTCGTGGTGCTGGACCGCGGCAAGGTCGCGCTCACCGCCGACCGCAGCGAGGTCAAATCGGCCGAGGATCTGATCAATTTCATGGAAGACGTCGCCCACCCCAGCGGATTGCCGGGGTTGCACGACGCGGGCGATGCAGGGAGGGCGGCACGATGAGCAAGACCATGGAACCCGATCTGCAGAGCCCCCTCGGCGGCACGCATAATGAGGCCGCCGGGAAAGAGTGGAGACACCCGTCCGACAATTGGCTGCGCGGGTTCATCCTCGACAACCGCGCCGCGCTCGGCACGCTTGCCGTGTTCATCGTCATGATGGCGGTGTTCATGATCGCCAACCCGATCGTGTTCACCACCTGGAATCTCTACAGTTCCGTGCTGACCACGCTGCCGGTGGCGTTGTTCGTGGTGGTGCCGCTGGTCTTCGTCGTCACTTGCGGCGAGATCGACCTGTCGTTTCCGGCGACAATGGGCTTTGCCTCATGGGTCTTCGCGCTGGTCGTGCAGGCCGGCTACGACCCGTTCCTCGGCATCGCCGCCGCAATCGTCACCGGCATGCTGCTCGGCTTCCTGGTCGGCTCGCTGGTCGTCTATGGCGGGCTGTCGTCGCTGATCGCCACGCTCGGCATGAATTTCCTGCTGCGCGGCCTGATCCAGATCATCAACGAGGGCAGGTCGACGGCGCTGACCGGCCTTGCCGACAGCTGGGCCTACAAGATCTTCTCCAGCCAGCTTTACGGCATTCCGGTGCAGATCTTCTGGGCCATCGGCTTCGTCGTGCTGTCGGCGCTGCTTTACAACCGCCATCGCTTCGGCGCGCAGGTCAAGGTGGTCGGCGACAATCCCGACAGCGCCCAGCAGATGGGTATCGACGTCAAGCGCGTGCGGGTGAAAGTGTTCGTCTTCGTCGGTATCGGCGCGGCGATCGCCGGCACGTTCTCGGTGATGATCAACTTCACCTGGTGGCCGACGGCGGGCGACGGATACCTGCTGCCGGTGCTGGCATCGGTGTTCGTCGGCGGCACCCCGACCTGGGGCGGCATCGGCACTGTTGTCGGCGGCGCGATCGGCGCGGTCACGGTCTCGTTCATCCAGACCGGCGTCGTCGCGGCAGGCCTGAGCGGCTTCTATGTCCAGTTCTTCAACGGCCTGATCATCATCCTGTCGCTGCTCGGCCATAAGTGGAACCAGGCGCGGTATCGCTAGCGCCCGGCGGCCTCACACCCCGGTGACAAACCCGTCCAGCACGCGTTTCTGGCCGGCTTTGTCGAAGTCGATGGTCAGCTTGTTGCCTTCGATGGCCGAGATGTTGCCGTTGCCGAATTTCTGGTGGAAGACGCGGTCGCCGACGCTGAAGGGGGACGGCGTGTCGGCGACGGATTTGGCGACCAGCTCGCCGTCGATGGTGCGCCCCTTGACCGAGGTGCGACCGGCGCCGTAGCCGGAGTCGGTTTCGCCATAGCCGATGCGCTCGACCTGGTGGCCGGAGCGCGTGCCCCAATTGCGGTCGGTCGCCTCGGTGCGGTTGGCTTGAGCGCGCTGCCAGCCCGGCGTCGCATAGGTGCTGGAGAAAGCGCCGGATTTTTCAGCACCGTTATTGCCGCCAATGTTGTCGAAGCGCGATGCCCCATAAGGGTTCTGCCTGCCTGCACTTTGGCCTCCACGACCGGAGGCGAACGAGCCGCCGCCATAGGCATTGCCGTAGCCGCCGTAGGAGTTGCCGCTCTCGGAAACTTCGACATGGGCTTCCGGCAGCTCGTCGAGGAAGCGCGACGGGATGGTCGATTGCCAGAGGCCGTGGATGCGGCGGTTGGAGACGAACCAGATGTGCAGGTTCTTCTTGGCGCGGGTCAGGCCGACATAGGCGAGGCGGCGTTCCTCCTCCAGCCCTGAGCGGCCGCCCTCGTCGAGGGAACGTTGGTGCGGGAACAGCCCTTCTTCCCAGCCGGGCAGGAACACGGTTTCGAATTCGAGGCCCTTGGCCGAATGCAGCGTCATGATGTTGACGGCGTCGAGCTCGGCGTTCTGCTCGGCGTCCATCACCAGCGCGACATGTTCGAGGAAAGAGCGCAGCGATTCATACTCCTCCATGGAGCGGATCAGTTCTTTTAAGTTCTCGAGCCGACCGGGCGCTTCGACCGAGCGGTCGTTCTTCCACATGTCGGTGTAGCCGCTCTCCTCCAGAATGGTCTCGGCGAGCTCGGTGTGCGGCGTGGTTTCGAGAGCCTTTTGCCAGCGTTCGAAATTGGCCGATACCTCGCGCAGTGCGGCGCGCGGCTTCGGCTTCAGCTCGTCGCTTTCGGCGAGTTTTGCCGCCGCCTCCAGCATCGGAATGCGCAGCGCCCGTGCGGTGTCGTGGATCTGGCGGATGGTGGCCTCGCCAAGGCCGCGCTTCGGCACGTTGACGATGCGCTCGAAGGCGAGGTCGTCGGCGCCTTGCGCGACGACGCGAAAGAAAGCCAGCGCATCGCGGATTTCGAGGCGCTCGTAGAAGCGCGGGCCGCCGATGACGCGGTAGTTGAGGCCGAGCGTGACGAAGCGGTCCTCGAATTCGCGCATCTGGAAGGACGCGCGGACGAGGATCGCCATGTCGTTGAGATTGTGCTTCTGGCGCTGATAGGCCTCGATGGTCTCGCCGACGGCGCGGGCCTCCTCCTCGGAATCCCAGGCGGCGTGGACATGCACCTTCTCGTCGTCCTCGGCGATCTTTTCGGTGAACAGCGTCTTGCCGAAACGGCCCTCATTGTGGGCGATGAGGTGGGAGGCGGTGCCGAGGATGTGCGCGGTCGAGCGATAGTTGCGCTCCAGCCGGATGATGGTGGCGCCGGGGAAATCCTTGTCGAAGCGCAGGATGTTGTCGACCTCGGCGCCGCGCCAGCCATAGATCGACTGGTCGTCGTCGCCGACGCAGCAGATATTTACGGTGGACAGGCGCGGGCTTCCCTCCCCCTCGAGGGGAGGGTGGCCGGGCGAAGCCCGGTCGGGTGGGGTCCGTGCGGCAGTGCTCGACCTACCGGCGGCAGTGCTCGACGCTCTAGCGGTGCCTTCTGCGGCAACCCCCTCCCCCCGCTTCGCGGGCACCTCCCCCTCAAGGGGGGAGGATTGCGGCCGTTGTGCCAACAGCCGCAGCCACATGTACTGGGCGGTGTTGGTGTCCTGATATTCGTCGACGAGGATGTAGCGGAAGCGCTTATGGTATTCCTTCAGCACGTCCGGATTGGCGCGGAAGATGCGGATCGGGTGGCATAGGAGATCGCCGAAGTCGCAAGCGTTCAGCGTTTTCAGCCGCTCCTGATAGGCCTTATAGAGCTCGCGGCCCTTGCCGTTGGCGAAGGCACGGGCATCGCCCTCGGGGATGTCGGCGGGACCGAGGCCCTTGTTCTTCCAGCCGTCGATCATCTGGGCGAACTGCTTGGCCGGCCAGCGCTTGTCGTCCAGCCCTTCGGCCTGGATAAGCTGCTTGATCAGGCGCACGACATCGTCGGTGTCGAGAATGGTGAAGTCGGATTTGAGCCCGGCCAGCTCGGCATGTCTGCGCAGCAGCTTCACTCCAATCGAGTGGAAGGTGCCGAGCCACGGCATGCCCTCGACATTGCCTTCGCCGATCAACAGGCCGATGCGCTGCTTCATCTCGCGCGCCGCCTTGTTGGTGAAGGTGACGGCGAGGATCTGCGAGGGGAAAGCCTTGCCGGTGGCAAGGATGTGGGCGATGCGGGTGGTCAGGACGCGCGTTTTGCCGGTGCCGGCGCCGGCCAGCACCAGCACCGGGCCTTCGGTGGTTTCCACCGCCAGCCGCTGCTCGGGGTTGAGGCCGTTGAGATAATCGGGCGCGTTGTTCTGGTTGCTGCGGGCAGCCATGGCGCGCGCGGCAATGCCCGACGGGGCCACGGGCCGCGCGTTCGGTTCGTCAAAAAAGGGCATGTCTTCCGAAAAGCCGGACATCTCCCCCCGAATGTAGTGATTCGGCAGCGAAAGGCCAGAAGTGTCTCCGTTTTGTTCTCTGTCCAGTCGGTAGACTCACAATCTGAATGGGTCTGCTAACCAAAACGCCGGGCTTGCGATGGGCCGGCACCGTAAAACGCCGAGCTTGCTTGACAGGGGAAGCGGGCCGGAGAAAGTTGCGTGGGGGCAGGAACGCAATGCGGGGTTGCCCATGGACGCGTCGCGGAGCGCACCAGTCGAAGGAGCACCGTCTTGGCTGTGGTCATCACCTCCCTGATCCTTTTCCTCATCGGCCTGGCGATTGGCGGCGGCGGCATCTGGCTCGTGACGCTGGGCGGCAGCTGGTACTACGTCATCGTCGGTCTAGCTTTCCTTGTCGCGGCCTGGCTGCTCTACAGGCGCAGATCCACGGCGCTGTGGCTCTACGCGGCGATCGTGCTCGGCACGCTCGCCTGGGCGGTCTGGGAGATCGGCTTCGACTGGTGGGAGCTCGGCCCGCGCGGCGGCATCATCGTGCTTGTCGCGCTATGGCTGTTGACGCCATGGGCGCGGCGCGGGCTTACCGGTCCCGACGGACGCGCGCCGCTGATCCTCGCCGTGCTGGCTTCGCTTGCCGTCGCCGGCTATTCGATGACGACCGATCCAAAGGATATTGCGGGTGAACTCAACACCGACAAGGTGACGCCGACGGCCGATCTCGGCGGCAACGTGCCGGCTGGCGAATGGCACTATTACGGTCGCACGCAATATGGCCAGCGCTATTCGCCGCTCGACCAGATCACCGCCGAAAACGTTGCCAATCTGCAGCCGGCCTGGACCTATCGCACCGGCGACGTGAAAGGGCCCGGCGACATCGCCGAGACGACCTATCAGGTGACGCCGCTAAAAATCGCCGACACGCTCTACATCTGCACGCCGCATAATTTCGCCATCGCCATCGATGCCGCGAGCGGTAAGGAGAAATGGCGCTTCGATCCGCAGGTCAAGCTCAACAAGGACCGCCAGCACCAGACCTGCCGCGGCGTGTCCTATTATGCCGATGCCAAGGTCGCCGCCGGCCAGCCCTGTGCCACACGCATCTACCTGCCGACATCCGACGCCCGGCTGATCGCGCTCGATGCGGCGAATGGCCAGGTCTGCCCGACTTTCGCCGAAGGCGGCACGCTGAACCTGCTCGCCAACATGCCATATCCGAAGCCGGGCTATTATTATTCGACCTCGGCGCCGCTGATCGTCGCCAACAAGATCATCGTCGGCGGCGCGGTCAACGACAATTATTCGACGCAGGAGCCGTCCGGGGTCATCCGTGCCTACGATGCCGACACCGGCGCGCTGTTGTGGAATTGGGATTCCGGCAATCCGGACCAGACGACGCCGCTGCCGCCGGACCAGACCTACACCAACAACTCGCCCAACATGTGGTCGACGGCAAGCGCCGACGAGAAGCTCGGCCTGCTTTATGTGCCGCTCGGCAACAAGACGCCGGACCAGCTCGGCGCCGGGCGCAGCGCCAATGACGAGAAATTCTCCTCGTCGATCACCGCGCTCGATCTCAACAGCGGACAATTGCGCTGGGTGCGGCAGACCGTGCACCACGATCTCTGGGACATGGACGTGCCGGCGCAGCCGACGCTGGTCGACATCACCACGGAAAGTGGCGTGGTGCCGGCGCTGGTCGGGCCGACCAAGCAGGGCGACCTCTATGTGCTCGACCGGCGCAGCGGCGAGCCGATCGTTCCGGTCAAGGAAGTGCCGGCACCGGGCGGCGCGATCGAGGGCGACCATACCTCGCCGACGCAGCCGGTCTCGGATCTCAGCTTCAGTCCGAAACCGCTGACCGGTGCCGACATGTGGGGCATTACCATGTTCGACCAGCTGGCCTGCCGGATCGAGCTCCGGAAGTTGCGCTATGAGGGCCGCTACACGCCGCCGTCGCTGCAAGGCTCACTGATCTATCCCGGCAATTTCGGCACCTTCAACTGGGGCGGCGTGGCAGTCGATCCGGTCCGGCAGGTGATGTTCGGCATGCCGACATACCTGGCGTTCATCTCCAAGCTGGTGCCGCGCGCCGACGTGCCGCCGCCCGGTGACACCAAGGGCAGCGAACAAGGCCTGAACCGCAATGACGGTGCGCCTTACGCAGTGATATTGAAGCCGTTCCTGTCGCCGCTCGGCATTCCCTGCCAGGCGCCGCCCTGGGGCTATGTGGCGGGTGCCGACCTTCGGACCGGAAAGATCGTCTACAAGCATCGCAACGGCACCGTCTACGACATGACGCCATTGCCGCTGCCGTTCAAGGTCGGCGTGCCCGGCATTGGCGGGCCGATGATCACTGCCGGCGGCGTCGCCTTCCTCGGTGCGGCGGTCGATGACTATGTGCGCGCTTATGACCTGACGACCGGCAAACAGCTCTGGCAGGCGCGGCTGCCGGCGGGCGGGCAGTCGACACCGATGACCTACACGGTAGCCGACGGACGCCAGTTCGTCGTCATCGTTGCCGGCGGCCACGGCTCGGTCGGTACCAAGCCGGGCGACTATGTGATGGCTTATACGCTGCCGAAATAGAGAAGTTCCTTCAGAGCCCGAGATGCCCTTTCAGGTCGGGTACCGATGCAAGTACCTCACTGGTCAGCTGCGGGCCGGCGGCTGTCTCGGCCTGCTGGACCAGCATCGTGCCGGCCTGGCTGATCTGTGCCAGCGTAAGACCTGATGCCTTGAGTATGGCGACGCCGTTGATCAGCGCGCCGGTCTTTTCGCCGAGAGCGCCGCCGAGCGCGCCCTCCAGCGAGGACAGGAGGCCACCACCGGAAGCCGCGCCGGGAGCCATGACATCATATTGCTTGGCCAGGGCGTCGGCTCCCGGGATCTTGGCGAAGAAGCTGGACAGAGTCGTGCCTTCCGCCTCGTGTTCGAGCACCGAGAAAATCGTGCCGGCGATCTTTTCCGTCAAAGCCTGGTTGAGACCGGATTTCTGGGAGACGGTGTTGATGATGTCCTGAACGTCCATGACCTTTCCTCAGGCTTTGGTGTTTGCGGGCGGGTGCCGGTTGGCGCGGATCTTGATCAACGATCGTTTGAAGGCGGTGAAGGCAGTGAACCGCAGCGCCAGCAAAGCCATAGCGGCGAGGGCGAACCCACTTGCCAGAAGCGGGGAGGGAAAGGTCATGGGCGTGTTCCTTCGTCAATCAGGCATTCTTTTCCCGCCAAATGGCCATTGTCGTTCGCCAAATGGCCCGAGTGAGGCATAGCCCGGTAACTTCTTTTTACATTGTGGTGCGTGCATTTAGCATTGCCACAAAGGACCAAAATTTAACGACAGTGGGGCCAGCGGCATCACGGCCCTCGTGCAGGGACTTATGGCAGCCTCACTCAGCCGTGACTGGACCAGGCAAGCTTCGGCTCTATGTTGCCGCGGGGGGCGCCGACGAGGAGCGCGCCATGACAACACCTGCCGGACCCACTGCCGCCGAGCCTGTCATTACCCAGGCGATGATCGACGCCTATGACGAATACACGCATCTGACGCTCGACCGGCGGCGCTTCATGGAGCAATTGACCAGGCTTGCCGGATCGGGTGCGGCAGCTGCCGCGATCGCGCCGCTGCTGGCGGCGAACTCGGCCCAGGCGGCAATCGTGGCGGAAGACGATCCGCGTGTGAAAGGCGAGGACATCAGCTATCCCGGCAGCGCCGGCGAGATGAAGGGCTATCTGGTCAGGCCGGCGGAGCAGACCGGCAAGCTTGGCACGGTCATCGTGGTGCACGAGAACAGGGGTCTCAACCCGCATATTCGCGATGTGGCGCGGCGCGTGGCGCTGGAAGGGTTCGTGGCGCTTGCGCCGGACTTCATGACATCGCTCGGCGGCACGCCGGACGATGAAAACAGGGCACGTGACCTGTTTTCCCAGCTCGATCCAGCACAGGTCGCCGCCAATGCCGTGGCAACGGTCGCCTACCTCAAAGGCTACAAGGACGGCAACGGCAAAGTCGGCGCCGTCGGCTTCTGCTGGGGCGGCGGCACGGTGAACATGCTGGCCGTCAACGCGCCGGACCTCGCCGCCGCCGTCGCCTATTACGGCATGCAGCCACAGGCCGAGGACGTGCCGAAGATTAAGGCCGCGCTCATGCTGCATTATGCCGGGCTCGACACCCGCACCAATGCCGGTATCGATGCCTTCAAGAAGGCACTCGACGCGGCTCATGTCGAATACTCGGTCTATGTCTATGAAGGCGCCAACCATGCCTTCAATAACGACACGTCGGCGGCCCGCTATGACAAGAAGGCGGCCGACCTCGCCTGGGGCCGGACGATCGCTTTCCTCAAGGAGAAGCTGGCCTGATCAGTCCGGCGCCGGCTTATGGAACGCCACGCCGGCCACCACCAGGGCGATGCCAAGGCAGTCGGTGAGGCTCGGCACCTGCCGCAGCACGATGACGCCGATCAACGTTGCGGTGACCGGCAGCAATGACAGCATCAGCGCGAAGCTGGAGCGCGGCAGCCGCGACATGGCAAGCTGGTCGCAAATATAGGGAATGACCGACGAGCAGATGCCGACGCCGACCGCCGCAAGCAGCAGCGGCGGCGCCGAGAAAGCCGGCAGAGCATCGGCGAAACCGATCGGCAGAACGACGAGAAGGGCGACCGCCATGGCGGCACCCAGCCCGGCGATGCCGTCACCAGCGCCGGCGCGCGCGACGCGGTGGCCAAGAACGATGTAGCCAACGAACAGCGTGCCGTTGAGGAAGGCCCAGAACAGGCCGACGGGATCGCTCGACCATTTGACGTCGATCAGCAGCAGGGTGCCGGCGACAGCGATTGCGAGGGCGGCGAGATTGCGCGGGCTTCTGAGGCCAACAAGCGCGACGCCGATCGTGCCGAC
This sequence comes from Mesorhizobium sp. M0601, assembly GCF_040320845.1. NCBI lineage: Bacteria > Pseudomonadati > Pseudomonadota > Alphaproteobacteria > Hyphomicrobiales > Phyllobacteriaceae > Mesorhizobium > Mesorhizobium sp. M0601. The sequence goes on along the minus strand of NZ_JAMYQK010000003.1, from coordinate 210,299 downwards.
GAATTCGATCGCTGCCACCAGGGAGATCGGCAGCCGATCGAGCGCCAGGTAGAAAGAACAGTTCATCACGCCAAGGCAGGCGCCGAAGGCCAGAAGCAGCATCTGCGTCGAGCGATCGGCGCGGGCGAAGACCGCCCACGGTCGGGTCAGCGGCGCAAAGACGAGCGCTGCCGTGGCAATGCGCAGCCACGCCATGCCGAGCACGCCGACATGCGGGAAAAGCAGCACCGCGAAGGCCGGTCCAAGATAGTGGAACACGGCGCTGACGCCGAACCAGAGATGCGGCGGGACCGCGTTTGCCAAGATAAAGGCGGGGCCGGCGAGTGCCGGACTTGCTGCGGGGGCTTGCGTCCGATCTTGCATGGGATCAGTATCGCAGGCGATTTTTGCCATTGATATGGATAATGGCCGGGCATTTCGGCCATTTCCTTTCCGAAAGCAAGGAGCATTGCGCTGAAACGCCTTCGAAATGAAAATAGCGATCTGGATCCGGCGGACCTGAAAATCCTGCGCCTGCTGGAAAAGGATGCGCGCACCAGCACCGCCGAACTGGCGCGGTCGGTCGGCCTGTCGGCGCCGAGCGTTGCCGAGCGCATCAAGCGGCTGCAGGAGAGCGGCGTGATCGAGGCCTACACTGTGCGCATCAATCCGGCCGCGCTCGGCATGAAATTGTCGGCGTGGCTGCGGATAAGGCCGGTGCCGGGGCAACTCGCTGTCGTGGCCGAAATCATCCGCGACCTACCGGAAATCGCCCAATGCGACCGGGTCACCGGTGAAGACTGCTTCATCGCGCTGGCGCATGTCGGCTCGGTCGCGGAACTTGAGCGGGTGATCGACCGGATCATTCCGTTCGCGATGACCAACACGGCGATCATCCAGTCGTCGCCGGTGGTGCCGCGATCGCCGCTGGGTGCGGTGAAGCGCCAGCCTTGACACTTGGGATCGTTCGTCAGCACATCATCAGAAATGCAAACCGGACGGCCGGTCTGTTTTTTCCCCCACCGTTCAGGCGTGGCCGCGTTTCATCCGCGCCTGCTTCAGGATGGCGCGCCAGCGGATCATGGCGAAGGGGATCGGCTCGTTGTTGTTGGCGATGTGGAAGATCTCGTTGTTGAGGTTCTTCAGCGAGCGCCAGAAATCATAGTCGGTGATGCGTGGATCAGCCGCCAGCCTGTCCGCCTCGACCTTGATGTCGGTTTTCATGCACGTTCCCCGAACCGCTGCTGCTCCGCCGCCCGTATCGCAATTCGATGCGGACGGTTTTCCAACGCCGCGCTGAGTCGTTCAACGTCTCAATTCGGCTTGTTCACGTTAAAACCTCGGTAAGGTTAACGGCGGTTGGGTTGCGGTTCAAGCCGGCTTACGACGAATACCGATCGAGCGGCCGGCGCGCTCCGGCATCGGCAGGGCGGCATGGGCGGCGCGCATCGCTTCCACCCTGGCCAGGACGTCGGCGGGGAAGGGCGCTACCTTCGGGCCAGCCATGTCGACGTGCAGCGACAATGTTTCTGAAGTGGCGGCGAGCCAACCGTCGACATGACGGATTTCCTGATAGGCCCTCAGCCGCTTCTCGTCATGGTCCAGCAGCTGGAACGAAACGGTGACCTTGTGGTCGAGATGCAACTCCTGGACGTAGCAGACATGGACTTCCGCCGTGTAGATGGTCAGCCGTCGTTCTTTCACGTAATCCGGCCCCATCCCCATCATCTCGAAGGCTTCGTCGGAGCAACGATCGAAAAGCACGTTGTAGTAGGCCATGTTGAGATGGCCGTTGTAGTCGATCCAGGCCTCCTCGATGTCCATGGCGCGGGAGACGAAAGGGGCGGGGATGGGCATCGGAAACTTCCTTCTCGTCATGCCGGGATGAGCGTGGACTGGACAGAGCGTGGTTGGTGAGACTACGCATCCGTAGATGCAGAACAAGGGTGGACGCTGGTCCATTCGCGGAGGAATCGATGGCTCTAAGCGACCTCAATCCGGTCGAGCGCAACGAAGAAGGCATTGCCGCCGTACTCGGCATCCTCAAGCAGCGGCTCGGCAAGCGATTCCAGACCGGCCAGGCGATCCGGGCCCAGCACGCGCACACCACGACCTATATTCCGACGCAGGCGCCGGACGGCGTCGCCTTTGCCGAGACGACGGAGGAGGTGCAGGAGATCGTGCGCGCATGCGCGGCGCATCGCGTGCCGGTGATCGCCTTTGGCGTCGGTTCCTCGCTGGAAGGCCACACCAATGCGCCGGGCGGCGGCATCTCGCTCGATACGTCACGCATGAACCGCATCATTGCGGTCAATCCGCAGGACCTCGACTGCACCGTCGAGCCCGGCGTGACGCGCGAGGATCTCAACCGGCACCTGCGCGACACCGGCCTGTTCTTTCCGATCGACCCGGGTGCCAATGCCTCGCTCGGCGGCATGGCGGCGACGCGTGCGTCGGGCACCAACGCGGTGCGCTACGGCACGATGCGCGAGAACGTCCTGTCGCTGACGGCGGTGATGGCCGACGGGGAAGCAGTGACGACCGGCAAGCGCGCCAAGAAGAGCTCGGCCGGCTATGATCTGACGCGGCTGCTGATCGGTTCGGAAGGCACGCTTGGCATCATCACCCAGCTGACCTTGAAGCTGCAGGGCATTCCACAGGCGATTTCAGGCGGCGTCTGCCCGTTTCCCAGCCTCGAGGCGGCGTGCAACGCGGTGATCGCGACCATCCAGATGGGCATTCCGGTGGCGCGCATAGAATTGGTCAACGCGCTGCAGATGCGGGCGATGAAGACCTATTCGAAGGTCGACTATCCGGAGAGCCCCTGCCTGTTCGTCGAGTTCCACGGCAGCGATGCCGGCGTCGCCGAACAGGCCGAGACCTTCGGCATGATCGCCGAGGAAAATGGCGGCGGTCCGTTCCTGTGGACCAGCGTCGCCGAAGAGCGGACAAAATTGTGGAAAGCCCGGCACGATGCCTACTGGTCGTCGCTGACGCTGCGGCCGGGCGCCAAGGGCCTGTCGACCGATGTCTGCGTGCCGATCTCGCGCTTTGCCGAATGCGTCACGGAGACCGAGGCGGATATCGCCGAGATGGGCCTGATCGCCCCGATCGTCGGCCATGCCGGCGACGGCAATTTCCATGTGCTGGTGCTGATGGACGTGGACGACCCGAAGGAGATCGCATTGGCGGAAAAATTCGTGGCGCGGCTCAATATGCGCGCCATCGCCATGGACGGCACCTGCACTGGCGAGCATGGCATAGGGCAAGGCAAGATCGGCTTCCTGCGGCATGAGCTCGGCCATGGCGTCGACATCATGCGCACGATCAAGCAGGCGCTCGATCCGCTGAACATCATGAACCCGGGGAAGATACTGCCGGGAAAGGACTGACATCAGGCCGCTGCCGCGCCCCGATTTGCCTCTTTATCGACACGCTGATGCGGGTAGAGTGCCACTGACTTTACTATCAACTGTCTAGGAGTTCATGCTCGCACGCCTGTTCGTGATCTTCGGTGGGCTTCTTGTGCTGGTGCTGTGTGCGGCGCTGGTGGTGCCGTACTTTGTCGACTGGACAGGTTACCGTGCCGATTTCGAGCGCGAGGCCAGTGCCGTCCTGGGCCGCAAGGTGACCGTGCGAGGCGATGCGACGGCAAGGCTGTTGCCGTTCCCCTCGGTGACCTTTTCCAACGTCGCCGTTGCCGGTGGCCCTAACGGCCAGCCGGCGATGACCGTCGAACCGTTTTCGATGGATGCAGAACTGGGGCCATTCCTGCGCGGCGAGTGCAGTATCTTCCACATGCGCCTGGTGCGGCGGGCGGCTACTATCGACATCCCGCCCTACGGCACGGTCGACTGGACGATACGGCCGTCCTCGCCCTTCGATCCCGGCCAGATCTCCATCGAGAAGCTGACGGTGACGGAAGGACAGATCGCGCTCAGCCACGCCGCCGGCGGGCGCAGCCATCTTATTTCCGAGATCAACTCGACGATCTCGGCCAAGTCGCTGGCCGGCCCCTGGCGGCTGGACGGCTCGCTGTTGCTGGACGGGTTGCGGACGACGATCGCCGCTTCCACCGGCAAGGCCGAACCGGACGGGCAAATGCGGCTCAGGCTCAAGGCCGATCCGGACGCCTATCCGCTGGTCATCGAGACCGACGGCAATGTGGGCCTCGTCGAGGGCGCCGCCGTCTATTCGGGCCAGTTCAAGATATCGGGCGCAGACCAGACTGCGGCGCGGCAGCTGGGCACCGGCGGCGAGGCGCTGAAAGTCAGCGCCGGCAAACCGGACCCGGGCTTCAGGCTGAACGGCAAGTTTTCGCTCGACCACCAGAAGCTCGGCGTCGACGAATTCCGCTTCGAGACCGGGCCGCGCGACAATCCCTACACTGCCGACGGCAAGGCTGCGGTCGACCTTGGGCTGAAGCCGCATTTCTCGATCGAGGCCAATGGCGCGCAGGTGCAGTTCGACGAGGCCGTGGGGGCGGCGGCCGGTGCCGGATTGACGCTGTCCGAGCGGGTGGCGGCGCTGGAGCAGGCGCTGCTCGACCTGCCGAAGCCGACCATACCGGGCACGGTCGAGGTGAAACTGCCGGCGGTGGTGGCAGGCGATACCACCGTTCGCGACGTGCACCTGTCCGCCGAGCCAGCCGAGGGCGGCTGGGCGGTAAAATCGCTGGCCGCCACGCTGCCCGGCCGCGCCAAGCTGGAAGCCAACGGCATGGTCAGCGTCGAGGACCATTTCGGTTTCACCGGATCGCTGCTTCTGGCGGTGGCGCAGCCCTCCGGCTTCGCCGCATGGCTGTCGAAGGACGTCGACGAGGCGATCCGCCGCTTGCCGGCCGCCGGCTTCAAGGCCAAGGTGGATTTGAGCGAGAAGCACCAGGCCTTCAGCGATCTCGAACTCATCCTCGGCAAGGCGAAGTTCTCCGGCCGCATCGATTCCAGCCAGCCCGACGACACAAGGCCATCGGTGCTGATGCAACTGGAAGGTGGCGAACTCGATGTCGACGGGCTCGCCGCCTTCGCCTCGATCTTCGTCAGCGACAAGGGCGCCAACCGCTTTTCCGACCGCGACCTCGATTTCCAGATCAAGGCCGGGCCGGTCAGCGCCGGCGGGTTGACCGCCGATAGCGTCGACACCGCGCTTAGATTGCGCGATGGGCTGCTTGAGATCGATCGCCTGTCGGTCGGCGGACTTGCCGGCGCCTCGATCAGCGCTACCGGTCGAATCAAGGATTTCCCGGCGAGCCCGACTGGCAAGCTCGACGCCTCGGTGGTCGCCGTCGACCTCAAGCCGCTGATCGACGTCGCCGTCCAGCATTATCCCGACAATGCAGTGCTGAAGGGCCTGGCGGAGCGTGCTGCTGCCTATCCCGAGCTGTTCCAGGATGCGCGTATCGATGCGGTCACGAGTGCCGCAGACAATGGCGACGGTACGACTGGACTGGCAATGAGCGCACAGGGCAAGGCCGGTGGCGCGGCCTTTTCGGCGTCGTTGTCCGGCAAAGGGGCGCTCGACCGGCCTCTCGAAGCGCCGGTGACGCTGACCTTCAACGCAAGGAACGCCGACGCCACCGCGCTTCTGGCGCTTTACGGTCTGCCGGCGCTGCCACTCGGCATGCTCGGCGAGGCGACCACCGAGGTCTCGGCCAAAGGCACGCTTGGCGGCGGCCTGGCGACACGATTCAGCCTGGCCGGCAATGACTTCAAAGCTGGTTTCGACGGGACAATTGCCGACACGCCTCAAGGCGCGGCCGCCAAGGGCAAGGTCAGACTTGAAACGGCCGACATCGAGCCATGGCTGATGACGACCGGGGTCGGCCTGCCCGGCATGGGCACCGGCATGTCGACGTCGCTTGCAGCCGATGCCGATTACGGCAATGGTCTCCTGGTGCTGAGCGGCCTCAGCGGCGCCGTCAACGAAGCGGCGGTTTCCGGTGACGTAAATATCGACATCAACGAGGGGCTGCCGCATCTTGCCGGCGCGCTGTCGCTGGACGAGCTGGACCTCGATCCGATGGCGGTGATGCTGTTCGGCGACCAGGCCTTCCTTGTCAATGACAGGACCTGGCCGACGGCACCGTTCAGCCAGAAATCCAGTCTGCCATTTACCGCCGATCTCGATCTGACGGCGGCGTCGCTTGCCGCCGGTCCGCTTGCCACCGCCTATGACGCTGCGCTGTCGCTGCAGCTCGACCAGGAGGGCATCCGCGTTTCCGACCTCAAGGCAAAGTTCCTCGGCGGCGCGTTGAGTGGCCTGTTCGAGCTCAAGAACAATGACGGCACCGGGCTTTTCTCCGGTCAGATGAAACTCGCCGGCGCCGATCTGGCAGCCGTGCTGCCGGAGGCCGGCATCAGCGGAAGCGGCGAGTTCTCGACGGCGCTTTCGACCAGCGGCAAATCGGTCGACGCGATGGTCGCGGCGCTGTCCGGTTCCGGCACGGCGACGCTGAAGGGCATGACTATTGCCGGCTTCAATCCCGATGCCTTTGGCGCATTCATTGCCAAGGCCGACGCGATAGGGCGCGATATCGACGCGTCGAAGACCGCCGGCTTTGTGCCGCAGATCGCCGCGGCGGGCAGTTTTCCGGCGCAGGACACCGATATTGCCTTCACCATCGCCGGCGGCACGCTAAGGGCGCCGCCGGTCAAATTCGAAAGCCCGGGCGCGACGCTGTCCGCCGACATCACCGCCGATCTGAACACCAGCACCGTCGATGCCAAGGGCGAGATCGCCTACCGGCCCGGCGATGAGGCGCTGGTCGGCTCCGAACCGATTTTGAATTTCAGCGTCGACGGGCCGTTTGGCGCCACCAAACGGCAGTTCGACAGCGAGCCGCTGGCACAGTTCCTGACCCAGCGTGCGCTGGAAAAGGAGCAGCAGCGGGTCGAAGCCATGCAAGCCGCACTGCTCGAGAAACAAAGGCTGCGGCGTGAGGTGCGCTACTACGCTGCGCTGCAAACCGAGCGTGAAAGAGCGGCGGAGGAACTGCGCAGGCAACAGGAAGCAGCGCGGCTGAAGGCCGAGGCCGACGCCAAGGCAAAGGCCGAAGCCGAGGCTCAGGCCCAGGCCGAAGCCGAGGCGAGGGCGCAGGCTGGAGCCAAGGCGAAGGCTGAAGCGGACGCCAAGGCAAAGGCCGAAGCTGAGGCGCAGGCCCAAGCCGAAGCGGAGGCCAGGGCGCAGGCTGAAGCCAAGGCAAAGGCGGATGCAGCGGCGAAAGCCGAAGCCGAGGCCAGGGCGAAAGCCGAGGCGGCTGCAAAGGCCGCAGCGGATGCCGAAGCCAAAGCCAAGGCGGCGCAACAGGCTGCCGAGGAAGCAGCGCAGGCCGAAGAACAGCAACGCCAGAGGGCGGAAGAGGCGTTGCGGATCGCCTCGGAAGAGAAGGCAAGGCTCGACGCCGAACGCAAGGCCGCGGCGGAGCGCGCGGAACGGGAGCCACCGGCCGCAAACAACGTGCCACCGCCAGTGCAGCCCCCGCCAAAGCTCAAGCTCGATCCCTCGTCGATCGACGATCTGCTGAAATCGCTGAATGGCGGGTGACGGCGCATCCCTTATGTGTCGCGTCCAGCAAGCAAGCGCTTCAGCATCGGCTCGATCCGCCCGAGTTCGTCGAGATGAGCGGCTGACAGATCGGCGAGACTGTCGTCGGCGCGCTCGGTCAGCCGCAGCAGCACGCGGCGGTGGTCCTCCTCGTCGTGGTTCCTCGCGACGAGCCCGGCTTCGCAAAGACGGTTGACCAATTCCACTGCGCTGTGATGGCGGATGCGCGGGCGCTCCGCGAGGTCGCCAATGGTCACCGGCCCTCCGCCGGGGAACCCTTTGATTGCAAGCAGGGCCTGATGCTGGCGTGGTGTCACCAACATCGCTCGTGCCCGCCATCTTCGGTGGCCCGGCCGGCGACCCATCCGCAAGTCGGCACGCCGCCAGAAAGCAAGGTCTGCAAATGAAGTCCGATCACGCCAACCCCGGCCATCTGCGCGATTTTACCACCGATGCCCGGGTGCTGCTCATTGCCGGCATAGCGGTGGTGGTTGCGACGGCGGGGTTGTTTGCTGGCATTGCCCTCTTGAAGCTGATCCGGCTTGCCACGAACATCGCCTATTTTGGCCAGTTCACGCTCGCCGACCTGAAACTGCAGGATACGCTGCTTGGCAGGCCGAAGAACGCGACCGCTCGGCTTTGCTGAGCTTCCGTATCCGGCGCAGGAAACAGGATAGCGTTGCCTGAAGGCTACAACTTGCTGCGCTTGGCCCAATCCAGCACATAGAGCCGGAGCGCCGAGGAGAGATTGGCATCCCGCGGACGGCTCTCGTCGATTTCGGCGACAAGGGCGGCGAGCGTCAGTTTTCGCACGGCCGCGATGGCGACCAGGTCGTCGTAAAAAGGCCTTTCGAGCGAATAGCTGGTGCGGTGGCCGCGAATGGTGACCGAGCGCTTTTTCACCGGGCTCACGAGACGATCCTACTCACACTTCAAGCATCGGATTTGTCCGAATCGCCCGAATTTTCGCGGCGATGGCCGGCGACGAATTTATCGGCCTTGTCGGCGATCAGGCGGTCGCGATCCCGGCTGGGTTTGGAACGGCCATGCAGCGCCTGGTTCTGTTCGGCCAGACGCTCCTTCTCGGCTCGCGCCTTCTGCTTGCGTGCCTGACGGAGATTGACGATCTCGGCCATGTCACGCCGCCCGTCGGGTCACTTCTTGCGGAAGGCGTCAAGCGACACCACGTCGGCGCCCTTGGCGCCGGCGTCGGCCGCGGCAGGCTTCTTTTCCGCCTCGGCGGTTTTCTTCTTCGTCTCGGGCTTTTTCTCGGCGACGATGGCCAGCGGTTCGGGAGCAGGCTTGGCCTTTGTCTCCTGTTCCGCCGGGGTATCGGTCTTGACGTCGAATTCGAGCTCGAAGTTGACGGACGGGTCGTAAAAACCGCGTACGGCCGAGAACGGGATTTCCAGTTTCTCCGGCACGTCGGAAAACGACAGCCCGACCTCAAAGCCGGTGTCGCTCACCTTCAGGTCCCAATACTGGAACTGGATGACGATGGTCATCTGTTCGGGATAGCGCTCGCGCAGCCGCGACGACACGCGCACGCCCGGCGCGCCGGTGAGAAAGGTGATGAAGAAATGATGGTTGCCCGGGAGACCGGTGCGCGCGACTTCGGCCAGGACCTTGCGCATGACGCCGCGCAACGCCTCCTGGGCCAGAATGTCGTAGCGGATGTGGTCGTCGGCCATGTGGCTGTCGGGTTCCGTTGAATCGTCCTGATAGCTGTAATCAAGCTTGAGCGCGGCGTAAACCGGATATAGATCGCCGGCGTGCGGAAGCGAAGCCCAGTGGCGACGATTTGATCGTCAAACGGCTTTGATCTTCAAGCGCTGGCGAGCGCGCCCTGTTTGCTCGCCCGGGCCATAGGCTGCCGCTTGCCGAAGGCGCGCAGGAAGGTGCGCACGCCATTTGTCGCCGATTGCACCACCTCGTCCTCAGTCGGTGTACCGCCGAGCATGAACGTCGTCTGCAACTCGGCATTGGCAAGCGCCATGAACTGGCGCGCTGCGACATCGGGATCGTCGATATCAAGGAAGCCCGCATGAGCGAGGCGGGCGAAGCGGGCGGCGATCGCCGGCCATGTCCTGCCCGGTCCCTCTTCGCGCCATTCGGCGAACAACTCGGGATAGCGCCCGCCCTCGGTCTGGATCAGCTTGCGCAGGAATTTGCCGTCGCGGTTGCAGATGCAGTTGTGGTTCATCCGCACAGCAAAGGCGATGAGGTCCGCCTCGAGATCCTTCGGCTGATCGGGAAAAGTGGAAATCGTGGCAAAGATGCCGGCATTGCAACGTTCGGTGAGGTCGCGGACGATGGCAATGAAGAGTTTTTCCTTGTCGCCGTGATGATTGTAGATGGTCTGGCGGGAGACGCCGGCCTCGGCGGCAATCATGTCGATATTGGCACCGGCAAAGCTTTCGCGGCAGAAGACCGAGGCGGCGGCATCGACAATCGACATCCGCTTGGCCTCGTGGCCTCGCGGCGGGAAAATGTCAGGAGAAACGTTGGCCTTCATGCAAAACTATATAGAGGTGGTTGACGAATTAGACAAGCCTGTCTAAATTTGTGGACTTGCACGAAGGGGGTTTCGTTCCGCAGAAGAGTCGGAACTCCACGGGATGGAACGTCCTAGGGTTACACGTCGGTCCTCGGCGGCAACCAGAATTCGAAAGAGTCTGCTATCATGAACGCCAAATTCCTCCGCATTGCGGTCGTGCTCGGCCTATTGTCCGCGATCGGCCCGTTTGCCATCGACATGTATCTTCCGGCCCTGCCTTCAATCGGTGAGGATCTGCATGCCGGCACTGCCGCGGTGCAGATGAGCCTGCTGATCTTCTTTCTTTCCATGGGCTTCGGCCAGATCGTCGTCGGACCGATCTCCGACATGGTCGGCCGCAAGCTGCCACTCTACGGCGGCCTGGCGCTGTTCATGGTCGGCGGCGTCGGCTCGGCGCTGGCTCCCTCGATCGAATTGCTGATCGCCTTCCGCTTCCTGCAAGGGCTCGGCGCCAGCGCCGGCATGGCCGTGCCGCGCGCGATCGTGCGCGATCTGCATACCGGCACCGAGGCCGCCAAGCTGATGTCGCTGCTGATGCTTGTGTTTTCGGTGTCGCCGATCCTGGCACCGCTGACCGGTAGCCAGATCATCGAGAATTTCGGCTGGCGCGCCGTGTTCTGGACGGTGACGGGCGCGGCCGTGCTCGCCACCATCCTGCTGGCGACCTCGCTCAAGGAGACACGGCCGGTCGAGGAGCGCGCCGGGTCGTCCTTCGGGACGGCACTTTCCGGCTACCGCTTCCTGATGGGCGACCGCAACTTCCTTGGCCTGACGGCCATCGCCGGCTTCGGCATTGCGAGCTTCTTCGTCTATCTGTCGAGCTCGTCCTTCATCCTGATCGACCATTATGGCCTGTCGCCTTCGGTCTACAGCGTGTTCTTCTCGATCAATGCGGTTGCCTTTATCGGCATGTCGCAGCTGACCGGGTTGCTGTCGGAGCGGTTCGGGCTGCAGCGCGTGGTGCGCGTCGCGGTGACCGGCTATGCGACGACGATGGTGGTGCTGTTCGCGGTGATGGCATCGGGTGTCGACCGGCTCGACGTGATGGCGGCGCTGCTGTTCATCGGCTACGGCTTTCTCGGCCTGGTCATCCCGACGACGTCGGTGCTGGCCATGGAAGAGCATGGCGAGATCGCCGGTACCGCGTCGGCGCTGATGGGCACGCTGCACTTCGCCATCGGCGCGGTCGCCATGGGCGTCGCCGGCGTGTTTTTCGACGGCACGCCGCTGCCGATGGTGGCGGGCATCACGCTCTGCGCGGCGATCTCCTTCACACTGGCCAAAATAACGCTCGGCCGCAGCCGGGACATCGCGGAAGCGCCGGCGGAGTAAACTTCGCCTATCGAGACAAAAAGGCCGGGCGATGTTCCCGGCCTTTTCACGTTTGCGGTCCCGGTTCAAAGCAGCCTATGCCTATATGACGGGTTCAGGACATGCAGCTTCGACATCTCAAAACCTTCGTGGCGGTCGCCACCACCTTGAACATCACACGCGCCTCCGAGCGGGTTCATCTTGCCCAATCGAGCGTGACCGAACAGATCCAGGCGCTGGAAAGCGATCTAGGCACGTCGCTGTTCGACAGATCACGGCGTGGCTTGAAGCTGACGGCGGCGGGACAACGCCTGCTGGACTATGCAAACGATCTCCTCGACCTCGCGGACGAAGCCCGTTCCGCTGTCGCCGACGCGAGCGGCACGGTTGCCGGTCGCCTGACTGTCGGCGGCCTGGAGACGCTTTGCTCGACACGCTTGCCAGCTCTGCTGGGTGAATTCCATCGGCGCCATCCCGATGTGGAACTGAACCTCAGGGCGGACGATAGCAGTGGGTTGCGTGCCGGCGTGACAAGCGGGGCGCTGGACGTATCTTTCCATTTCGGAGCCGTCCCGGCGGCGGCGCCGGAGCTGCGAAGCGAGCAAGTGGCATTAGAAGAGCTCGTCACCATAATGCCGGCAAATCACCGGTTGGCCGGATATTCTGCCATAACGCCCGACGATCTGGCCGACGAGGCCTTCCTCGTCACCCAGCCCGGTTGCGTCTATAGGCGGATGTTCGACGAAACGTTTGCCGCAACATTGTCTGACCGTCCAAAACTCGTCGGCGAGTTCGCCAGCATGGGCGCGATACGGAGCCTTGTTGAAGGCGGTCTTGGATGCGCGCTGGTCCCGCGTCTGGTGGCTTCCGCGGCTGACGCCAATATCGTCGTGCTGCCCTGGGTCGGAAGCAGCCCGGTGACGCCGGTCACCATGGTATGGCGCCACCGGCGCATTCAAGCGCCGGTGCTGCGGCTGTTCCTTGCAATGGTCCGCGAAATTTTGGCCATCGCTAGACCAGTCGCTGGCCACCATCGACATGAAGCACGGTTCCGGTGATGAAGCCGTTGTGCATGAGGGACGTGATGGCTTGGGCAATGTCGGCTGCCTGGCCGATCCGGCCAACGAGCAGACGCTTTGCCATGGCGTCCAACGCGGCTGTCTTTCCGCTGCCGACGACGGCATCCCAAATCGGCGTGTCAACCCAGCCGGGCGAAACGACGTTGACGCGGATCGGCGCCAGTTCGACGGCAAGCGCGTAGGCGAGTGAGCCAAGTGCCCCATTAACGGCTGCCACCACCGAGCCTTTCGCCGCCGGACGATAGGCGGCGATGCCCGAGGTCAGCGTGATCGATCCCCCGGGCGTCAGACGAGGCGCGCCATGCTTGGCAAGAAGAAGCGGTCCGACGACTTTGGAATCCATCACTTTCCGCGCCACCGAGATATCCATCTCGGGAAGCAACACATAGACGCCGGTAACGTCGGCGGCGGTCGAGACGATGTGGTGGAGCGTGCCGACATCCTGGAACAGGCGCTGGACCTCGTCCTCGCTTGTGACGTCGGCTGCGATCGTCCTCAGCCTTTCCGGGTGAGGCAACCGCTGCCGTGCGGCCGACAACCGGTCCTCGGAGCGGCCGACGATCGTAACCTCGGCGCCGGCGGCAAGCTGCTGTTCGGCCAGCGACAGCCCCATGCCGGAACTGCCGCCAACGATCAGGATGCGTTCGTGTTTTGGTGTGGTTTCCTGGTTCATCTTATCTCTCCATGAGGCAGCTCGCCGGGCATGACCACACGCGGCGAGAAACTGAGGCCTTGTCCCGCAAAGGCGTGGAAGAAGGGAAACGGGAAGAAACGAATGCTGCCATCGGAGGTTCCGATGATGGGAGGCCCTTGGGCTTTCGCCTCAGCCTGAGACGCCTCAGCCTGAGACGTTGACGATGCGCGATTTTCTGTGTAGCAGCGATCATCATGAAGATCGTAATGGTTCTTGCAGTGGTAGGAAAGCGCACGGGCAGGATGGTGTAACCATCCGGCGACAGCCACCCGTGCGCGACGAACAGGCTCCCGACGGGGCCTTTTTTTATGCCCGAAATTCTTCTTACGCCCGATTTCGGCGATGCCCCGTCAACCCATCCTCATCACGCTACGGGACAGAACCATGACAGGCGATAATTCCATTCAGCATACGAGCAACCGCATGACAGGAGCGGAGATCGTTCTCCGCGCACTCAAGGACAATGGTGTGGAGCATATTTTCGGCTATCCCGGCGCGGCCATATTGCCGATCTACGACGAGATATTCCAGCAGGACGACATCAAGCATATCCTCGTGCGCCACGAACAGGGCGCCGGCCATGCCGCGGAGGGTTATGCCCGGTCCACGGGCAAGGTCGGCGTGATGCTGGTCACATCAGGCCCAGGCACAACGAATGCCGTGACGCCCCTGCAGGACGCGCTGATGGATTCAGTGCCGATCGTCTGTCTGTCCGGACAAGTGCCGACAACATTGATCGGCTCCGATGCCTTTCAGGAATGTGACACGATTGGCATCACGCGATCCTGCACCAAGCACAACTCTTTGGTCAAAGACGTCAATGACCTGGCGTCAGCAATCCATAGGGCGTTTCACATCGCCCGGTCGGGGCGACCGGGGCCTGTTCTCGTCGACATGCCAAAGGACGTTCTGTTTGCGTCCGGCGTGTACACGCCGCCATCAGACGTTGTCGCGCTGAAGAACCATCGACCGAAGCTGCAGGGCGATATCGGCAAGATCGGCCAGGCGATAGAATTGATGGCCAATGCCAGCCGTCCCGTTATTTATGCCGGCGGCGGCATCGTCAATTCCGGCCCGGAAGCATCGAGATTGCTGCGGGAGTTGGTTCAACTGACCGACTTTCCGATCACCTCGACGCTTATGGGCCTTGGGGCTTACCCCGCCTCCGGCAAGAACTGGCTCAAAATGGTCGGTCTGCATGGTTCCTATGAGGCGAACATGGCGATGCACGATTGCGACGTCATGATCTGTGTCGGCGCGCGCTTCGATGACCGCGTGACCTCGCGTGTGGACGCTTTTTCGCCGAACTCCAGCAAGATCCATATCGATATAGATCCGTCCTCGATCAACAAGAACGTCCACGTCGATATCGGCATACAAGGCGATGTCGGCAATGTTCTGGATGACATGGTTCGTCTATGGCGCGCATTGTCTCAGAAACCGGATGGAGGCCGCCTCCAGGACTGGTGGAGAAGGATCGCCGGCTGGCGAGCACGCAATTCATTCTCATATGAGATGAACAAGGATGTGATCATGCCGCAATACGCGGTGGAGCGTCTCTACGCGCTGACGAAGGATCGCGACACATACATCACCACTGAAGTGGGCCAGCATCAGATGTGGGCGGCCCAATTCTACGGCTTGGAAAAGCCGAACCGCTGGATGAGTTCGGGCGGCCTCGGGACGATGGGCTACGGCCTGCCGGCGGCGCTGGGCGTGCAGATCGCACATCCGGACAGCCTCGTCATCGATATCGCCGGCGACGCATCGGTTCAGATGACCATGAAAGAGATGTCGACGGCAGTCCAGTACGACGCGCCGATCAAGGTCTTCATCCTGAACAACGGATATATGGGCATGGTTCGCCAGTGGCAGCAAATTCTCCACGGCAACCGCCTCGCGCATTCCTATTCCGAGGCTTTGCCCGATTTTGTCAAATTGGCCGAGGCGTTCGGAGCGGTCGGCCTGCGCTGCGACAAACCAGCCGACCTTGATGATGCGATCCAGGAAATGATCGATGTGGACCGGCCGGTGCTCCTTGACTGTCGTGTTGCCAAGCTCGCCAATTGTTTTCCGATGATCAGGACGGGCAGGGCGCACAATGAGATGTCACATGAGGCTGCCGACGAGATCTTTGGCAGCGCGATCGAAACGATCAGCCAGGGACTGGTATGAACGCAGCGGCGCCAGGGCGTATCAGGGCGTAAAAAGCCCAGGCCCGCAGCTGCACATATCGGGCGAGCCTGCGGCTGCGCATATCAAAAAGGGGGAGAAATGGAGGTTTCTGTTGCCAGGTACCTCCGAACCCCGCCTAGAAGTGCGAACCACTAGGGCTTGAATTGAAGCTATCGCACCGCTTACGCGGCGAGACGTGCTTCCGCATAGTTGTCGTTGGCAACTATAAGTTTAGCCCGATAACGGTGGTACAATGCCGGGCAAAAGTACGATCTTTACACCTTCGTCGATCCTATTTCGCCCCCAGCAAAAGCCGCTCCTGAGCAGCGGTTTTTGGTGGAGGCGCCGGGTACCGCCCCCGGGTCCGAACGGCTTATTTCATCGCCTGTTTATCGCCATAGTCGGTCGAGCCGACGAAGCGAATATAGGGACTGGCGGTGGAAAATGAAAGGCCGGAATGCCACTTTCGTCCGTGCCAAAGTGGATCATGAAGGGTTGACTTGCAGCCGGTCTCAACCGAAGCTTTGTGGCGGTGAGGAGACCTAGCGCATACTTGCGGCAGCGCGCCACAATCCTCATCGACCGGATCCCGTGGCGCCGACGAGGGGAAATTCGATGGCCGATTATCTCGCAGACGTAAAGAAGTATGATGCGGCGGCGGATGCCGACGCGGTCGCCAAGATCGTCAAGCATCTGGGCATCGCGCTCAGGAACCGCGATTCCTCGCTGGTGTCCTGCACCGACCCGGAGGAACTGAAGCGCGTCAGGAACAGCTGGGTCGCCGGCAAGCTCGGCGTCACCGACGGTGCCAAGGCGGATGCGGCTATCGAAAAGACCTGCAAGGCTATGGCGGCCGACAATAGCAAGAGCCGGGTGACATTCTATTACCTCGTCGCCAAGGATCTGGGCATGCTCGGCTCGCTCTGAGCAACCTCGCCGCCGGTGCTGGTGAGGCTTCTGCTGGAATCGTCTCGCTTTGCTGTGTTCGGCCGACGGTCATTCGGCTATGATGGCTGACAACCCGAATCGGACCGGAGCCGATGCGCCAGTATCTCGACCTTCTGAAGCATGTGCTGGAAAACGGCGCTGATCGCGGCGACCGCACGGGCACCGGAACGCGCTCGGTATTCGGCTACCAGATGCGCTTCGACCTGGCCCGCGGCTTTCCGGTCACCACCACCAAGAAGCTGCACCTGAAGTCGATCATCCACGAACTTTTGTGGTTCCTGGCCGGCGACACCAACATCAAATATCTCAACGATCACGGCGTCTCGATCTGGGATGAGTGGGCCGACGAGAACGGCGATCTCGGCCCGGTCTATGGCAAACAATGGCGGTCGTGGCCGGACGGCCATGGCGGCGCTATCGACCAGATCGCGAATCTTCTGAAGGAGATACGCAAAAATCCTAATTCGCGGCGGCTGATCGTTTCGGCGTGGAACCCGGCCGAGGTGGAGGCCATGGCCTTGCCGCCCTGCCACTGCCTGTTCCAGTTCTATGTATCGGAAGGCAAGCTTTCCTGCCAGCTCTACCAGCGTTCGGGCGATATCTTTCTCGGTGTGCCGTTCAACATCGCTTCCTATGCGTTGCTGACGCTTATGGTGGCGCAGGTGACCGGATTGAAACCCGGCGATTTCATCCACACGCTCGGCGACGCGCATCTTTACTCGAACCATTTCGAGCAGGCGCGCGAACAATTGCGGCGCACGCCCAAGGCGTTGCCGACGCTGTGGATCAATCCCGAGGTGAAGGATCTCTTTGCCTTCCGCTTCGAGGATTTCCGGCTCGAGAACTATTTCGCCGACGCGACGATCAAGGCACCGATCGCAGTCTAGCACCATAGCCGACCGTGCATATCGACATTGCCTATTGCGGCTGCGCCCTCGGGCGTTGTCAGCATCCATCTCGATCGGCCGACGTCGACTTGACGCGCAATCCCTGGTCGCTGATTTTCATATGAATATTTCCTTCGGCCTCGGTGCCGCTGTATCCAACGAAGATTATCGCAGGCCGGGAAAACCTCAGCTCAGAATGCCGTAGGCGGTAAAGAGCCTTTCCTTGTTATGTTCACATGGATATATCGATGGACGGCTTCGGGCGTTCCGAGACGAGGAGAGTTTCATGCTGGCGCGCAAAGGTTCGACGACGATTGCCATCGCGGGTCTCGCCGCCATCCTGATGGCCGCGGTGCCGGCGGCCCATGCCGATGACAAGGTGGTCGTGTTTGCCGCGGCGAGCCTGAAGGATGGGCTCGATGCCGTCAACAAGGCCTGCGAGGCCGATGTCGGCGAGCCGGCGACCATTTCCTACGCGGCGAGCTCGGCGCTGGCCAGGCAGATTGAAAGCGGCGCGCCAGCAGACCTGTTCATCTCGGCCGATCTCGACTGGATGAAATATCTTGCTGACAGGAAGCTGACCAAGCCCGAAACCGAAGTGAAACTGCTCGGTAACCAGATCGTTCTGGTTGCGCCACGGGATTCCAAGGTTGAAACCAGGATCGAAAAGGGTTTCGATCTTGCCAAGCTCGTCGGTGACGGCAAACTTGCCATGGGCGATGTCAAAGCTGTGCCGGCAGGCAAATACGGCAAGGCAGCCCTCGAATCGCTCGGTGCCTGGTCTTCGGTCGAAGGCAAGGTGGCGCAGGCCGAGAATGTCCGCGCCGCCCTAAAGCTGGTGTCGACCGGCGAGGCAGCACTCGGCATCGTCTACGCCACGGATGCGCATGCGGAGCCTGGCGTGAAGGTGGTCGGCACTTTCCCCGCGGGTACCCATCCGCCGATCATCTATCCAGTCGCCCAGCTTGCGGATTCGAAGAGCAGGGATACGCCGGCATTCCTGAAATGCCTGCAATCCGCCAAGGCTGGCGAACTCTTCAAGGCGCAAGGTTTTACAATCCTCGCGCCGAGCAACTGACGTACGGCACCGCACATGAACTGGCTGCTGGATCTCGCTCCCGACGAATGGAATGCGGTCCGGCTGTCGATCAAGGTGGCGACCGTGGCGATGATTGCCAGCCTGCCGCCGGGCATCCTGATCGCTCTTGTGCTTGCCCGCGGCCAGTTCTGGGGCAAGACGCTGCTCAATGGTCTGGTGCATCTGCCGCTGATCGTGCCGCCGGTGGTGACCGGCTATTTGCTGCTGTTGACTTTCGGCAAGCGTGGTCCGGCCGGCGCTTTCCTGGCCGAACATTTCGGGATCGTTTTTTCCTTCCGCTGGACTGGCGCCGCGCTCGCCTGCGGCGTGATGGGCTTTCCGCTGATGGTGCGGGCCATCCGGCTGTCGATCGAGGCCGTCGACCGCAAAATCGAGGCGGCCGCCGGCACGCTCGGCGCCAATCCGCTATGGGTATTCGGCACGATCACGCTGCCGCTGATCCTGCCCGGGCTGATCGCCGGTGCGATCCTCTCCTTCGCCAAGGCGATGGGCGAATTCGGCGCGACGATCACCTTTGTCTCCAACATCCCGAACGAGACGCAGACGCTACCGTCGGCGATCTACACTTTCACGCAGGTTCCCGGCGGCGACGCCGGCGCGCTCAGGCTGACGCTGATCTCGATCGTCATCTCGATGGCGGCACTTGTTGCCTCGGAAGTGCTGGCGCGGCGTGTCGGCCGGCGGATGGACATCGAATGACGGTTCAGGTCGACATCAGCCACCGGCTTGGCGATTTCATCGTCAATGCCCGTTTCGAAAGCGCCGGGCGGCTGACTGCGCTGTTCGGGCCTTCCGGCTCCGGAAAGACGACGCTGATCAATTTGATTGCCGGGCTGATCCGCCCCGACAAAGGTCGCATCGCGGCCGAGGGCCGCGTGCTGGTCGATAGCGATGCCGGTCTGTTCGTGCCGAAGCACAAACGGCGGATCGGCATGGTGTTCCAGGATGCGCGGCTGTTTCCGCATATGAGCGTGGCGAGCAATCTGCGCTATGGCCGCTGGTTCACGCCGGCTGCCGAGCGTTACGCCGATATCAATGGCGTGGTCGAACTGCTCGGGATCGGCCATTTGCTCGACCGGCGGCCGGCAAAACTCTCCGGTGGCGAGAAGCAGCGTGTGGCAATCGGCAGGGCGCTGCTTGCCAGTCCGAAATTGCTGCTGATGGACGAGCCGCTGGCTTCGCTCGATGAGCGGCGCAAGGCCGAGATCTTGCCTTATATCGAGCGGCTGCGCGACGAGACGAAAATCCCGATCGTCTATGTCAGCCACTCGATCGCCGAAGTGGCGCGGCTGGCGAGCGACGTCGTGGTGCTGATGCAAGGAAAGGTCGCCGCTTCCGGTCCGACCGGAGCGATCATGCAGCGTCTGGATCTATTGCCGGCCGAAGAGCGCAGCGAGGGCGGTGCCGTGCTGGATACCGCGGTTCTGCGCCACGACGAAGCCTTCGGCATGACGGTGCTCGGCTCATTGGCGGGCGAGATCCGGGTGCCGCTTCTGGCAACGCCAGTCGGTGCGCCGGTGCGTGTCCGCATCCGTGCCCGCGACGTGATGATCGCCACCGAGCAGCCGGTTGGCCTCAGCGCGCTCAACATATTGCCGGGCACGATCGTGGCGATAGAGCCGGGCGAAGGGCCCACGGTCGAGATCGGCATCGACTGCAATGGCGCAACCGTGCTTGCCCGCATCACCGAACAGTCGCGGCAGACACTGGAGCTTCGGCTTGGTCGACAGGTCTTCGCCGTGGTCAAGACGGTGAGTTTCGACCGGGCGAATACCGGCGCCGGCCTGCCCGCCGAGGCGGATGAGTGAACGGCCGATGATTCGCTATATCGTTTTGGAATAGCGGTATCGGCGCGGAACTTGTAGAATAGCGTGACCGCGGAGGAGCAAATGCCGTCGCTGAGTTTGCGGATAAATCTCGATCCAGATGGCCGCATCGGACCGGGCAAGATCGAGCTTCTGGAACAGATCGCCGCCTTCGGCTCGATTTCGGCCGCGGCACGCGGCATGGAGATGTCCTACAAGCACGCCTGGGATCTGGTCGAAGACATGAACCGCGTGTTCGGCAAACCGCTGGTTGCGGCGCAGACAGGCGGCAAGAAAGGCGGTGGCGCCCAGTTGACGTCGGTCGGGCTTGCTGTGGTCAGCCGCTTCCGCGCGATCGAGCGGGCTGCGTCTTCAGCAGCGGCGGCGCATATGGAGGCGCTGCAAGCCGAGATCGACGCAGCGTGACGGCGGCGGAATTCTGCCGCGTGTGATCCCTGTTACTTCTTAGGCTCGCCCGGCTTGCGCAGCAGATAGGTGTCCATGATCCAGCCTTTTTTCCGGCGGGCCTGCTCACGGGTGCTCACGATCTTGTCGCCGACGTCGCCAATCCGGCCCGAGATGACGATCTCGTCGGGCGTCCCGAGATAGGCGCCCCAGTGAACGGTGACGTCGTTGTCGTCCAGCGTGTTGAAGGCGCATTTGCCGTCCAGCATGACGATGGTGCTGCCGGCGTTTTCGGGCAGACCTTCCTCGGCGAGCCGGCGGCCGGTGGTGATCAAAATGGCGTCGCCGATCCGGTTCAATGCCATTTTGTGGCTGGCTGCGAGTGCCTGGATGGCGGTGATGCCAGGGACGACCTCCAGCTCGAACGCTACATTGCCTCTGAGGCGCACGCGCTCGAGGATGCGCAGCGCACTGTCGTAGAGCGACGGATCGCCCCAGATCAGGAAGGCGCCGCAGCCATCTTCAGGGAGTTCGTCGCGGATCAGGCCTTCGTAGATCGCGGCGATCGCCTCGTGCCAGTCGTCGACGGTCGAGCGGTAGGAAGGCGCCGGCTCGGCGCGCACCGGCACGTCGAATTCGACACGGCGCGAGTCCGGATTAATGACGAAGCGGTCGCAGATCTGGCGGCGCAATTCGGCGAGATCGTTCTTCTTGGCGCCCTTGTCGGGAATGAACAGCACGTCGGCCCGATTGAGACCGTTAATGGCCTGGACCGTCATGTGCTCCGGATTGCCGGCGCCGATGCCGATGACGAGAAGCTTGCGCATGGGCGAACTCCTGCCCGATCGGGACCGGCGTGTCTAGACCGACACGACATGCCGGCAGGCGCTGGCGCATTTGCCGAAAGGCTTTGAAACGCCACATTGAACAGCTAGAGTCATGTTGGCATTCTCGCCGGGGGAGTTTCCATGTTCCGTTACGTCCTGACCGCAGCCTTGGCGCTCTCGGCTACGCCTGCGCTCGCCAATGATTCGGTCGCCGAACTCGGCACCGGTGGGCTGATTCTTTCGCGCAGCGATGCGGTGGCGATGGAAAGCGAGGATCTCTACATCTCGCCGGAAAAAGTGATGGTCGATTACGTCTTCCGCAACAATACCGACAAGGATGTCGATGCGATCGTCGCCTTTCCGATGCCCGACATCGAAGGCGACCCCGAAGAAATACCAGCGATTCCGGAGGCGCAGAGCGACAATTTCCTCGGCTTCGAAGTGACGATCGACGGGGAGCCGGCAAAGCCGCAGCTCGAGCAGAAGGTGTTCGCGCTCGGCATCGACATCGGCGCTGACCTGAAGGCGCAGGGCGTGCCGTTCTATCCGTTCGGCGATGCGGCCAAGGCAGCGCTGGCAAAGCTGCCGCAAGCGGTCGCCGACGACTGGGTCAACCGCGGCATCATCATCGAGGACACTGCTGACGACGGTTCGGGCATGAAGACCGTCTATACGCCGTTCTGGCAATTGCGCTCGACCTATTGGTGGCGCTCGACGTTTCCGGCCAACAAGGCGGTCCATGTCTCGCATCGCTACAAGCCGAGCGTCGGCGGCACCTCCTCGGTCAGCTTCTTCTATGACGGCCAGTTCCAGGGTCAGTATGCCGCCTACAAGACACGCTACTGCATGGACGATGCCTTCGAGAATGCCGTGCGCAAGGCAGCCAAGGACGATCCCGACGGCTATCCCAAATATTTCGAGAACCGCATCGCCTATATCCTGACCACGGGCGGCAACTGGGCGTCGGGAAACATCGGCAGTTTCAAGCTGACCGTCGACAAGGGCGATGCGAAGAACCTGGTCTCGTTTTGCGGCGAAAACGTCAGGAAGATCGGACCGACGACGTTCGAGATGAAGGCGCAGAACTTCTACCCCGAGCACGACATCGACATATTGCTGCTGAAGCCATCGGATGGCGGAAACGGCGGCTGATGAACCTCGCGATTTATGTCGCCATCGCCGAGAACGGCGTGATCGGGCGCGAGGGTGGGTTGCCGTGGCGGCTGTCCACCGATCTCAAGCGGTTCAAAGCCGATACGATGGGCAAGCCCATCATCATGGGCCGCAAGACCTATGAAGGCATCGGCCGCCCATTGCCGGGCAGGCTCAACATCGTGGTGACACGAGACAAGGCATGGCGCGCCGAGGGCGTCGAAGTCGCGCACTCGATCGAGGACGCAATCGCGCTGGCGACGGTGCGCGGGCGCTGCATGGCCGGCGCCGACGAGATCTGCGTCATCGGCGGCGGCGAAATCTACGCTCAGGCGCTGCCGTTGGCCGATCGGCTGCACGTGACCCATGTTCTGGCCGCGGTCGACGGCGATGCCCATTTCCCGCCGATCGATCCGGCGCTGTGGCGGATCGTCCGCTCGCAGGAGGTGGAGGCTGGCGAAAAGGACAGCCATGCGACACGCTATTCGGTTTACGAGCGGCGCCGCGACGTGCATTGAAGGCGACAAAGGGGTCGCGACAGGTCTAGATGGACCCAAAGGCGGACAGTGGCGGCAGCCGATCGCGTTGAAAGCGTGCCGTCGCATCCCTATAGAAGAATAATATTGGATTTTGCGCCGGTGAGCCGGCGCTTGAGGGAATTCCAAGCGAAAGGACATTCATGCCCTGGAACGACAAGAGCGGCGGCGGCGGCCCGTGGGGCGGCGGCAACAATCAGGGGCCTTGGGGTCAGGGACCAAAAGGACCCAGCGGCCCGCAGGGCTCGCCTCCCGATCTCGAGGATATTATCCGGCGCGGGCAGGACCGGTTGCGGCGCGCGCTGCCGGGCGGCGGTGGCGCGAGCCCTGCCGTGTTCGGGCTGATTGCCGCGGCGCTGGTGGTGCTATGGGCGTTCAAGGCAGTGTACACCGTCCAGCCAGATGAAGTTGCGGTGGAGCTCAGGTTCGGCAAGCCGAAGGCGGAGCTGTCGCAGCCGGGCCTGCATTTCCATTGGTGGCCCATCGAAACGGTCGAGACCGCTAACATCGCCGAGCAGCTTGTCAGCATCGGCGGCGGCAGCACCAGCGGCGATGGCCTGATGCTTTCCGGCGACCAGAACATCGTCAACGTGCAATTCTCGGTGGCCTATCAGGTTTCCGACCCGAAGGCCTATCTGTTCGACGTGTCCGACCCGGGCGGCATGCTGCAGCAGGTCGCCGAAAGCGCGATGCGCGAAGCGGTCGGCCGGCGCCCGGCGCAGGACATTTTCCGCGACGACCGGCAAGGCATTGCGGCGTCGGTGCGTGAGATCATCCAGACGACGCTGGACGGCTACAAGGCCGGCCTCAACGTCAACGCAATTTCCATCGAGGACGCCGCGCCGCCGCGCGAGGTGGCAGACGCGTTCGACGAGGTGCAGCGGGCCGAACAGGACGAGGACAAGTTCGTCGAGCAGGCCAATCAGTATTCCAATCAGAAGCTCGGCCAGGCGCGCGGTGCGGCCGCACAGATCCGCGAAGACGCGGCCGCCTACAAGAACCGGGTCGTGCAGGAGGCCGAAGGCGAGGCGCAGCGCTTCATCTCGGTCTATGACGAATATGCAAAGGCGCCGGAAGTGACGCGCAAGCGGCTCTACCTGGAGACGATGGAGAGGGTGCTGAAGGATTCGAGCAAGGTCATCGTCGAGCAAGGCAACGGGCAAGGGGTGGTTCCCTACCTGCCGCTGCCGGCATTGCAGCAGAAGGCGCCGGCACCGGCCACCGGAGGAAACCAGTGATGGCCAACCGTCTTCCCGTCATTGCGGTCATCGCCGCGGTCATCCTGTTCCTGCTCTATTCGTCGGTCTTCGTCGTCAATGCGCGCCAGCAGGCGCTGGTGCTCAGGTTCGGCGAAATCGTCGACGTCAAGAACCAGCCGGGCATCTATTTCAAGGCGCCATTCTCCTTCTTCGATGCCGACACCGTCCAGCTGATCGAAAACAGGGTCCTGCGCTTCGACCTCGACAACATCCGTGTCCAGGTTTCGGGCGGCAAATTCTATGAGGTCGATGCCTTTATCGCCTATCGTATCTCGGACCCGCGTGTGTTCCGCGCCGCGGTTTCCGGCCAGATCGAACTGGCCGAGGCCCGGCTGAGGACGCGTCTCGACGCTGCCTTGCGCCGCGTCTACGGCCTGCGCGACTTCGAGGCGGCACTCTCGGAAGAGCGCGCCGTGATGATGCGCGAGGTGCGCGATCAGCTGAGGCCTGATGCCACCTCGCTTGGCCTGCAGATCGAGGATGTCCGCATCCGCCGCACCGATCTCACGGCCGAAGTCTCGCAGCAGACCTTCGACCGCATGAAGGCCGAACGTCTCGCCGAAGCCGAGCGGCTGAGGGCGCGCGGCAACGAGGCAGCGCAGCGGATCAGGGCTCGCGCCGACCGCGAAGTGGTCGAAATCGTCGCCGAAGCGCAGAAAGAGTCTGAAATCCTGCGCGGTGAAGGTGAAGCCCAGCGCAGCGCGACGTTTGCCGGGGCCTATCAGCGCGATCCGGCCTTCTTCGATTTCTACCGGTCGATGAATGCCTATGGCACGGCGCTGAACAGCGCAGGAACGACGATGGTGCTGTCGCCGAATTCCGAGTTCTTCCGCTTCTTCCGCGACCCGGACAGCAAGGAAACGCCTGCGGCACCGGCGGCACCACCGCCAGCACCTGCCGCTCCCGCGCCACCGGCGGCTCAGCCAAGCACCGGCCAGTAGGGCCGGTGCAGGGATAGCCGGCGTAACAGAGGATTTATTCTCTGGCGGTAGCCATAGCCGCAAACGTGCCTTATTTCTTGCCAACATGACGCGACGCGGCGTTTTTGCCGAAGCGCTTTTTTCAGAACACCCGGAGGCCTTTCGATGACATCCACCACCCTTCTGCGTGCAGCGAGGCGGACGTTCATCGCCGGGGCCGCTGCGCTTCTGGTCGGCGCCATTGCCGTTCCGTCGTTCGTGGCGCCGACGATGGCAGCCGACGGGCCGCCCTCGGTTGCCGATCTCGCCGCCGGCCTGCTTGGCGCCGTGGTCAACATCTCGACGTCGCAGACTGTTAAAGGCACTGAGGGGCCGGGCGCAGTGCCGATGCCGCAGCTGCCGGAGGGCTCGCCCTTCCAGGACTTCTTCGACGATTTCTTCAAGAACCGTGGCGGCGACAAGGGCGGCGGCGGGCAAAAGGTGCAGTCGCTGGGCTCCGGCTTCGTGGTCGACGCCGAGCAGGGCATCGTGGTGACCAACAACCACGTCATTGCCGATGCCGACGACATCGAGGTGAATTTCTCCGATGGGGTGACGCTCAAGGCGACGCTGGTCGGCACCGACACCAAGACCGATGTCGCGGTGCTGAAGGTCGATCCGAAAGGGCACAAGCTGACGGCGGTGAAGTTCGGCGATTCCAACACGATGCGTGTCGGCGACTGGGTGATGGCGATCGGCAATCCGTTCGGTCTCGGCGGCACGGTGACGGTCGGCATCGTCTCGGCACGCAATCGCGACATCAATTCCGGCCCGTATGACGACTTCATCCAGACCGATGCCGCGATCAACCGCGGCAATTCCGGCGGACCGCTGTTCAACAGCAGCGGCGAGGTCATCGGCATCAACACGGCAATCATCTCGCCATCGGGCGGCTCGATCGGCATCGGCTTCTCGATCCCGTCGCAGCTTGCCTCGGGCGTCGTCGACCAGCTTCGCCAGTTCGGCGAGACGCGGCGCGGCTGGCTCGGCGTGCGCATCCAGCCGGTGACCGACGACATTGCCGAAAGCCTAGGCATGGCGACCGCCAAGGGCGCGCTGGTCGCCGGCGTCATCAAGGGCGGGCCGGTCGACAACGGCACAATCCAGGCCGGCGACGTCATCATCAAATTCGACGGCAAGGACATCCATGAAATGCGCGACCTGCCGCGCGTCGTGGCGGAGAGCCCGGTCGGCAAGGCGGTCGACGTGATCATCGTGCGCAAAGGGGTCGAGCAGACCGTCAAGGTGACGCTCGGCCGGCTCGAGGACGGCGAAAAGCTTGCCAGCGGCGGTGAAAACGGCAACGCCGACCAGGACGATGCCGACAAGGCGCCTGCGGTTTCGACGGCTGCCGTGCTCGGCATGACGATCGGCGAGCTCAATGAGGAGACGCGCACGAAATTCGGCATCGCCGCCGACGTCTCCGGCGTCGTCGTGACCGACGTCTCCAAGGATTCGGCGGCTGCCGAACGCGGCATCCAGCCGGGCGAGGTGATCACCGAGATCGCGCAGGAATCGGTCGCAACGCCCAAGGACGTCATGGACCGGATCGGCGCGCTGAAGGAGCAGGGGCGCAAGAACGCGCTGTTGATGCTGGCGTCGAAGACCGGCGAGCTGAGGTTTGTGACAATCCGGATGGATTGAGTCCGGAAGAGCCTGCAATGCTCTGATCTTGAAACGAAAAAGGGCGGCTAGCGGGCCGCTCTTTTTCTTGCCTGCCAGTCTGTGCGTGACAGCCTGTAGAAGACATGTCGCCTGAGTGCGGTGTGGCTGTCCGGAACACCGGGATGGTCGAAATCGGAGGCGGGGTCGGCGATCATGCCCAGGCGCTCCATAACGGCAGTGGACCGGCTGTTATCCTTGACTGCGAAGGACACGATTTCGTCGGGGCCAAGTCTTTCAAAGCCATAGGTGAGCCAGGCTTCGGCTGCTTCGGTGACATAGCCGCGGCCCCAGAATTCGGGTGCCAGCCGCCAGCCGATCTCGATCGTGCCGGGCGGCAGGAATGGCAAATGATCAGTTCGGGTTATGCCGACGAAGCCGATGCATTCGCCTGTGGCTGCGATCTCAGCGGCCGCGAAGCCGAAGCCGTCGCGATCGATAGCCGCGCGCAACTCCTCCATCTTGGTGTCCGACTGGGCACGGTCGCGGCGAAACGGAAAGAATTCCATGACCAACTCGTCGGAATTGATGCGATGGAAGAGCTCGCGGTCACGATCTTCCCAGTTGCGCAGGATCAGGCGCTCGGTGCGGATCGGCGTCATTCGACAAATTCCTCCCGGCGATAACCCTGCAGATAAAGCAAGGCGGTGAGGTCGCCGTGGTCGATGCGGATCTTTGCCTCGGCTGCGACGGCCGGCTTGGCATGCAAGGCGACGCCGATGCCGGCAAGACGGATCATGTCGAGATCGTTGGCGCCGTCGCCGACGGCAATGGCATCGGCAGGCGTGAGGCCGAGGCGGGCGGAAATCTCGATAAGGGCTTCGGCCTTGGCGGCGCGGCCGAGGATCGGTTCGGCGACCAGGCCGGTGAAGCGGCGATCCTGCTCGATCAGGCGGTTGGCGCGATTTTCGTGAAAGCCGAGCAATGCTGCGATGCGGGTGGTGAAGATGTCGAAACCACCGGAGATCAGCGCCGTCCAGGCGCCATTGGCCGCCATTGTCTGGACGAGCGTGCGGCCGCCGGAGGCTAGCGTCAGGCGATTGTCGATGATGCGGTCGATGATTGCGGCATCGAGACCCTTGAGCAGCGCCACGCGCTCGCGCAAGGCCGGCTCGAATGCGATCTCGCCGTTCATCGATCGCGCCGTGATGGCGGCGACGCGATCCTTGACGCCGATCTCGTCGGCAAGCTCGTCGATGCATTCCTGGTCGATCATCGTCGAATCCATGTCGGCGATCAGGATCTTCTTGCGCCTGTTCTCGGCCGGCTGGACGGCCACGTCGATCGGTTCGGAAGCAAGCGCGGCCTGCAGGCGCGCCGTTATTTCGGAAGCGTCGGCGGTCTCCGGCAAGTCGAGTTCGCAGGCGATGCCTTCGGCCAGCCAGCGAACAGCGCTTGCGCCGACCGACCGCGAGGCCATATTCGCTAGCGTCGGCGTCAATGCGCGGCCGGCGGGATGGGATAGAAGCGTGGCGATCAGCGGCATCGAAAATTCCAGCGGACAGGCGGGCGAAGGCCGCGTGAAGAACGCGATCCTGATAGCCGGGCCGACCGCCAGCGGCAAGTCGGCGCTCGCACTCGACCTCGCCGAGCGCAATGGCGGTGTCATCGTCAACACCGATTCCATGCAAGGCTATTCGGTGCTCGACGTGCTGACGGCGCGGCCTGGTCCTGCCGAACTCGCCCGCGTTCCCCACTTTCTTTATGGACACGTCGATCCGTCCACCGCCTATTCAACCGGCGCCTGGTTGCGTGATGTCATAAAGCTGATCGACGACGGCACGCTTTCGGAGCGGCCAGTGATTTTCGTCGGCGGAACCGGGCTTTATTTCCGGGCGCTCACGGAAGGTATCTCGGAGATGCCCGACATTCCGAAGTCGATCCGCGACCGCTGGCGCTACGAGCTCCAGGAACAGGGCGCAGTGAGATTGCACCGCATCCTGTTGCGCGAGGATTCTGCGGCCGGCATGATGCTGAAGCCGACGGATGGCCAGCGCATCGTGCGGGCGCTGGAGGTGCTCGACGCGTCGGGCCGTTCCATCCTGGACTGGCAGGCCGCGCGTGGCCGGCCGTTGATCGACGGCAGCAGCGCGCGTTTTTTCGTCATCGAGCCGGAGCGAGCGGCGCTGGTGGAGCGGATCGATGCCCGCTTCGACCGCATGCTGGATGAGGGGGCACTGGACGAGGTGAAACAACTTTCAGCGCTCGGCCTCGATCCCGACCTGCCGGCGATGAAAGCAATCGGTGTTCGCGAGCTTCAGGCCGCGCTGGCCGGCGCCTTCAGTTTTCCCGAGGCCATCGAGCGCGCGAAAATCGCGACGCGGCAATATGCCAAACGGCAGGCGACCTGGTTCAGGCACCAATTGGGCCCGGAATGGCAGAGATTGCGTCCTGATGGGGGGATCGACTCGATGCTCTCACTCCCTCCTTCGAGCGCAACCTGAAAAGTCGACACCGAGGGGACATTTCGCGTTGAAGTTGTCCAGGTTAACTGTCCGTAAGTTCCCGCATGCCATAAGATCGCTACGAACTTTCCAACGGGGAGCAGATGCGTTTCCACAAGGCGGAATCAGCCTTTTTCGTCTTTATTTTTGTGATCCTGGCCGCCGGCCTGGTGACGCTTTACGCCTATGGGCTCCTGCAAACCCTGGCCGCCGACATTAGCAATACGCCTTCAAAACTCGATGAAATCGTCTATCTCAACAAGCTGCTGTTTGCGACGGGCGTGCTGTTGGCGACTGCGCTGTTCTTCGGCATTTTCTTCATCTACCCGCTGATCCGAAAGCAGGCGACGGAAGAAGGCAAGCTGCGCGCCATGACCGTTTCGCTCAGCGCGCGTTCGGAGACGCTGGAGCATGCGGCGCTCACCGACAGCCTCACCGGCATGCAGAACCGGCGTTATTTCGACGATGCGCTGAAGGAATATCTCGAAGAGTTCCGCCGCATCGAGAAACCAGTAGGGCTGATGATCCTCGACCTCGACCATTTCAAGCAGGTCAACGACAGCCACGGCCACGATGTCGGCGACGAGGTGTTGCGGGCGGTCGCCAACTGTCTCAAGGACATGACACGCTATCACGACGTGGTGGCGCGCCTGGGCGGCGAGGAGTTCGCGGTGGTCACGCCCAATATGGACGCCGAGCTGCTATCCAAATTCGCCGAGCGCATCCGCAAGGCGATCGCCAACATGTCGGTGCTGACGGGCAATGTCCGACTGAAAATCACCACCAGCGTCGGGCTTGCCGTCTGGGATCGCAAGGAAACCGCCGAGGAGTTCTATCGCCGCGCCGATCGCCAGCTCTATGAGGCGAAGAGGCAAGGGCGCAACCGCGTCTGTGCCTGAATTCCGTCATTGAATTCGTGATTCCGGCCGTCTGGTATCGTTTTCTTCGTTTCCGGTGCACGCAGACCGACATCACCCCGTCAAGCTGAGATGCTGCCTTTGCGGGGCTTGCCGGAAATAGAGGTGTTGCCGTGACTAAATCCGATCTCTCCGGTCTTTACCGAGGCTATATTGCATGCCTGAACAAGCAGCATTGGCCAAATCTGGGGAGGTTTGTTCATGATGAAGTGACCCACAACGGTCGCAAGCTCGGATTGTCCGGCTATCTCGAGATGTTGGTGAGAGACTTCGACGAAATTCCGGACCTTTATTTCAACATTCAGCTATTGGTTGCCGATCCGCCTTATGTAGCGAGCCGGCTAAGCTTCGACTGCGCGCCAAGGGGAACGTTCCTTGGGCTCGATGTAAGCGGGAAGAGAATTTCGTTTGCCGAGAACGTATTTTATGAGCTTCAGAGAGGGAAAATTCGCCAGGTGTGGTCAGTTATAGACAAGACAGCCATCGAAACTCAGCTTTGATATCTGCGAGCGCTGCCTAAAAGTCGCTCGGCTCAATCATTCTGGGGGACGCAGGCCGAAGGTCGCCGGCTTGAGGCCGTAGCGCAAGTCGAAATCGTCGTTTCGCTGGGTGCGTGCGGCCGACGGCTTGCGATAGTCCGAATCGCCGGCCTGCCGGCCCGGATCGACGACTTCCGCGAAAGGCATTGCCTGTTGTGATTTCGGCACATTGCGCAGCCGTTCGACGATCGCCACGAGGTCGACCTCGTCGCCGGTTTCGGACGGCAAGGCATTCTCGCGTTTGGCGGTGCCGGGGATCAAATCCTCGGAGAGCTTTTCGAACTTCATCCGCATCGTCGTCGCCACGCCTTCCCCGAAGGCGATAGCCTCGCGCTGGCCCATGGAAGACAGGAACGCGAGCGTCGAAGCCGAGGAATCGGCGATCGCCGAGCGGATGATCGCCTGGTCCTGCTCGTTGGCGAGCCGCATGGCAAAGAACGTCGAGCACTGCGACAGGATGGTCGGGTCGAGTTCGCCCGGGCGCTGGGTGACGACGCCGAGATAACAGCCATATTTGCGGCCTTCCTTGGCGATGCGCGACAGCGCGTGCCGCGTCGGCGCGAAACCGAGGCGCGGATCGGCCGGCATATAGCGATGCGCTTCCTCGCACAGGAAGAGCAGCCGCAGGCGGCCTTCGCTCCACAACGCCAGGTCGAAGGCCAGCCGCGCCAGGACCGAGCAAACGGAATTGACCACCTCGGACGGCATGCCGGCCATTTCGAAGCAGGTCACCGGGCGGCCGTGATGCGGCACGCGGAAGATGTTGCCGATCGTCTCGTGGATGGTGTCCTCGATCAGGCGCGAGTTGAACATGAAACGGTAGCGCGGATCGGATGCCGCCGATTCGATACGTGTCTTCAGTGACCTGAGGGTCGGGCGATCGTTCTTGCTTTCCAGCAGCCCCATGCGCTCGTCGACCAGCTTGATGAGGTCGGCAATGCGATAGGGCACCGGCGCGTCTGCGGTCAGCGCATCGGTGCTGCGCCGCAGATAGTTGCCGGAGTTCGGATTGCGGTAGAGGTTCTTGGCCGCGGGGATGAGATCGCGCAAGGCGTCGACCTCTTCCGGGACCGTCTCGCGGCCGCGAAACAGCACCTCGGCAAATTCCTCTAGCTTGAACATCCAGAAGGGCAGGTCGAGCGTCGTCGAATCGACCCTGACGCAATATTCGGGCAACGACGCGGCGAACTCGTTGTGTGGATCGAGGATGAGCACGCGCAGGTCGGGCCGGGCGGCGATCGACTTGCGCAAGAGCAGCGACACGGCGGTCGATTTGCCGACCCCGGTGGTGCCGACAATGGCGAAATGCCGCGCCAGCGTATCGTCGATGGCGATATTGGCGTCGATCGCCTCGTCCTGCGACAGCGTGCCGATGGTGATCGAATGACGACCTGCGAGATCGTAGACGGCCTGCAGGTCGCGGCTGCGGATACGATGGGCAATGGCGCCGATATGCGGGTAGGTTGTGATGCCACGGTCGAAGATCGGCTTCGCGCCGGGTTCGGCCCCGTCGCGCACCTCGCCGATCAATTCGATGCTGACCTCGATCGGATTCTGGCCCTCGCTGCTCCACGCACGATCCGACTTGCCGATTTCATAGACCAGGCCGACGGTTCGTGATGTACCGAGATTGATCGAGATCATCTTGCCGACGCTCCACAGGCCGGTGACCGTGCCTTCGATATCGTCGGCATAGGCGCTGATGGTGGCGCGCGCGCCGTCGCATTGTACGACATTGCCCAGAATGCGCTTGTCGTTCTGCTCCGCCCTGCGGCGCTCCAGCAAAGTCGGTTCCCCAATGGAGGCTTCGCGTTCAACGAGCATGGATACGCCGGTCCCCTTTTCCCAAGCGATGAGCCTAGGCGAACGGGGTTAAGGTGGGATGAGGCCGGATGGTTTAGCGGACATTAAGGAGTTTGCGAAAACTGGATGAAACGGCCGTTGCTCTGTAGAAGAATTTCGATATATTGGATTAATGGATGATATAGCGAACGACATCTCCTCGACCATCGGCAGAAGAATACATACCGAAAGAGTGGCTCGAGGCTGGTCCTTGGCAGAACTGGCGGAGCGGTCCGATGTTTCGAAAGCCATGCTGAGCACGGTAGAACGCGGCATGACCAGCCCGACGGCGGCACTCCTTGTGCGTATTGCGGCCGCCTTCGGCATGACGCTGTCCACATTGATCGCAAGGGCGGAATTGCAGGGCGGTGGCCTGCTTCGCGAACGTGACCAGCCGCTCTGGCGCGATCCGGCTACGGGATATGTGCGGCGGCATCTTTCGCCGGTTTCGGACATGCCCCTCGAACTGATCCGGATCCAGTTGCCGGCCGGCGCCAAGGTAAGTTTCCCGGCGGCGTCTTATGCCTTCATCAGGCAACAGATATGGCTGATCTCCGGGCGGCTGGAATTCACAGAGGGGGACATCGTTCACCGGCTCGAACCGGGCGACTGCCTGGCGCTCGGCGCGCCATCCGATTGCGTCTTTCACGCTCCGGGGCCGGACGCCGCCGACTATCTGGTTGTGTTGGCCAGGAGCTGAGGTGAAGGCGCGCCGTCCAAAACGCTGCGACAATGGCGGTCCGCCGCTCGACGACTATGACGGTCCGCCCTGGGGCAAGGGCGACCCCTATGTGTTTCTTGCCTGGCAGACCGCCCATGCCCAGGCATGGAAAGTGCCGAGCCGCGAGATCATGCTGATGCGGCTGCACAAGGCCGAGCGGCTGGGCCTGACCTATGAGGAATACACGCTCGAACTGCTGGAACGCGGGCGACATCTGCAAGAGGAAGACGCCGATCGCATCGCGGAAATCCGGCGGGCCAGGAAGCGGAAGCGGACCAGTCGTTTCGACTGACGGACGGCGACAGGGGAACGACATGAGTTCGATCGAAATCAGGCCACTCAGCAATGCTGACGGAACGCAAAAAATGCTGACGGAACTGCTGATCGGGACAGTCGCTGCCGGCGGCTCGGTCAGCTTCATGCATCCGTTGGTGCCGGAGATGGCCGCGGCCTTCTGGAACAAGTCGCTTCAGGCGGCCGCCAGAGGCGAAAGGGCGGTGCTTGGGGCCTGGAACGGCGAGGCTCTGGTCGGCACCATCACCTTGCTGCTCGACTGCCCTCCCAACCAGCCGCACCGGGCCGAGATCGCCAAGCTGATGATCCGCCTCGATTACCGCGGCAAGGGCATCGCAACCCGCCTGATGGAGGCGGCGGAAGCCGTTGCTGTGGAGAAAGGCCGCACGCTGTTGGTCCTCGACACGGCAAAAGAGGAGGGGGCTTCCGGGCTCTATGAAAAGCTCGGCTTCACGCTGGCCGGCGAAATACCGGATTATGCGCTGAAGCCGCATGGCGGGCTCACAGGCACCCTCATCTACTGGAAACGCGTCGGCCGGACACGCTGATGGCGACAACGATGCACCTTTGCAACACCCGTCAGACCATCGCGGGCGTGGAAAGAATAGCTCTTGCGTCAAATTGGCGGCGAGCTTAGAGAAGCCGCCCATTCTGATCCGTCGTCCTGAAAGGAGACCTGTCAATGACCCGGCGATCCAGATCGACACATTCCGTGCCGACGCTGGAATTGCGTGCGGCTGACAGGGTTCCAATCAGGAAGAACGGCCATGGCAAAGTCCATGATCCAGCGCAGGCAGGATGCCGAGCGCGAACGCATTGAAGCATATGCCGTAACGCTGCGGCGGGTTTTTCCTGTCCCGCGTCCCGCTCCGGATTTCGAGCGGGCGCTCGACGAGGCACGTCGGGGCTTTGCCGGCATGGCGATCCGCGACGGCGCGCTGTGGCGTCCAAAGCTGAAGACGCGCGACCCCGCGCGGCTGCGGCTGGCCGCGGCGCGCCATCTCTATGCGCGCTACCCGGTTACAGCCGCGCTCGAGGGGATCTGGCTGGACAGCTCGGGGTTGAATGCCGGCGAGATTGCGCTTCGCAAGGCTTGGTATACCGCAGTGGCGCGTGGTGACTCGCTTTACAAGGCGGGCGCCTGTGCGTGGCTGTCTCGCAAGGAGGTGCATTGCTTCTTGAACTTGCCCGGCGATTTCACGTTCGACGAGGCATTTTGGGTGGTGATCGCCCGGTCCTACACGGATGATTCCGGGTTGGCGGCCCGACTTGCCAAGTCGAAAATCGCGCGCACGCCACGTAACGATCTGGCCTTCTGGCGCGAGGTGACACGGTTCTTCTGCGGGCAACCCGCGTCGAAGGAGGAGATCGACGATCTTTGCGACTATATCGGCGCCGTGCACCAGCGCGATGCGGCGTACAGCCTGAAGGGTCGCACGCTCGCCTCGCTGCGTCGGCAGATGCTGGAATGGCATCGAGACATTGCCGCGATCGAACGCATCGAGGCAATGCGCCGCCGCGCTGCCGGGCGGACCACGCGTACTGCCGGGACGCAGTCGCAGGGTCGCGCCTGGGACGGCTCGTGCCTGGACGACTGGGACTGGCAGCCGTCGACCAAGGAGGCAAAGGCGCATGGCGAGCGTTTCTTCGTCCGTCAGTTGAAGACAGCTGAGGATCTGGTCGCCGAGAGCCGGGCGATGCATCATTGCGTCTCGATATACGCGGCCAAATGCATCGCCGGCAATGCCTCGATCTGGGTGCTGCGGCGCTCGGCGCTGGGCAAGATCGAGCGGTTGCTGACGATCGAACTCGACCCGCAAAACCGTGCGGTGCAGGTGCGCGGTTTCGGCAACCGTCTCGCCTCGCTCGAGGAGCGCAAGATCATCGAGCGCTGGGCCAAGGCGAGGTGTGTGGTGCTCTGCGCTTGAAACGGAAGACCCGCGCGGCGGAAAGGCGGCGCGGGTGCATAATGGGCGGATGTGCCGACGTCAGGCCAAGTGCACATTCGCCGTTGACAGCGGCGTCAAACCAATTCTATTGTCCGCCACCATGAAAAAGGCACTCATTCTCGTAGGAAAGCGCGTGGGCAAGGCGGTGTAACCGCCGGGCGGTGACCTCCCATGCGCAAGACACAGGCTCCCTCGGGGGCCTTTTTTATTGCCCGAAACACGACTAAACGACGAGCAATCGCCAGATGGCGAACAGTACGGGACCAGAACGATGAGCAGTGGACAGAATGAGCGGCGCGAAATGCCAAGAACTGAAATGCCAAGGAGCGAAATGACGGGTGCCGAAATGGTGGTGCAGGCGCTGAAGGACAATGGCGTCAAGCATGTTTTCGGCTATCCGGGCGGCGCGGTTCTGCCAATCTACGATGAAATCTTCCAGCAGGACGAGGTCGAGCACATCCTCGTCCGCCACGAGCAGGGCGCGGGCCACGCGGCGGAAGGCTATGCGCGCTCGACTGGCAAGGCCGGCGTCATGCTGGTGACCTCAGGGCCGGGCGCCACCAATGCGGTGACGCCATTGCAGGACGCGCTGATGGACTCGATCCCGCTGGTCTGCCTGACCGGCCAGGTGCCGACTTCGCTGATCGGCTCGGATGCGTTCCAGGAGTGCGACACGGTCGGCATCACGCGGCCCTGCACCAAGCACAACTGGCTGGTGAAGGACGTCAACGAGCTCGCGGCAACGATCCACGAGGCCTTCCATGTGGCAACGACAGGGCGCCCCGGTCCGGTCGTCGTCGACATCCCGAAGGACGTGCAGTTCGCCAGGGGTATCTATGTCCCGCCGCAGACGGCGCCGCGCACCAGCTACCAACCGAAGGTCCAGGGCGATCTGGAAAAGATCAAGGCGGCGGTCGAGCTGATGGGGGCTGCCCGAAAGCCGATCATCTATTCGGGCGGCGGCGTCATCAATTCCGGCCCGGAGGCGAGCCATCTGCTGCGCGAGCTGGTCGACCTCACCGGCTTTCCCATCACCTCGACGCTGATGGGCCTCGGCGCCTATCCGGCGTCGGGCAAGAACTGGATGGGCATGCTCGGCATGCACGGCACGTATGAAGCGAACATGGCGATGCACGATTGCGACGTCATGCTCTGCATCGGCGCGCGCTTCGACGA
Source organism: Mesorhizobium sp. M0601 (assembly GCF_040320845.1). Taxonomy (NCBI): domain Bacteria; kingdom Pseudomonadati; phylum Pseudomonadota; class Alphaproteobacteria; order Hyphomicrobiales; family Phyllobacteriaceae; genus Mesorhizobium; species Mesorhizobium sp. M0601. Next base: position 173,541 of record NZ_JAMYQK010000003.1, on the reverse strand, counting down.
CCGCATCACCGGGCGGCTGACGGCGTTTTCGCCGAATTCGAAGAAGATCCACATCGACATCGACCCGTCGTCGATCAACAAGAACGTCCACACCGACGTGCCGATCATCGGCGATGTCGGGCGTGTGCTGGAGGATCTGGTGCGGCTGTGGCGGGCAACCGCCAAGGCCGACAAGAAAGCGCTTCACCCGTGGTGGGAGCAGATTGCCAAATGGCGCGCGCGCGATTCGCTCGCCTACAAGATGAACCACGAGGTGATCATGCCGCAATACGCCGTCCAGCGGCTCTATGCGCTGACCAAGGACCTCGACACCTACATCACCACCGAGGTCGGCCAGCATCAGATGTGGGCGGCGCAGCACTATCATTTCGAGAAGCCGAACCGCTGGATGACCTCTGGCGGACTGGGCACGATGGGCTACGGCCTGCCGGCGGCACTCGGCGTGCAGATCGCGCACCCGGATGCGCTGGTCATCGATATCGCCGGCGACGCCTCGGTGCAGATGACGATGCAGGAAATGAGCGCGGCGGTGCAGCACGAGGCGCCGATCAAGATCTTCATCCTCAACAACCAATATATGGGCATGGTGCGGCAGTGGCAGCAGCTGCTGCACGGCAACCGGCTGTCGCACTCCTATACCGAGGCGATGCCGGATTTCGTCAAGCTCGCCGAAGCCTATGGCGGCCACGGCATTCGCTGCGACAAGCCGGACGAGCTCGACGACGCCATCAAGGAGATGATAGCGGTCAAGAAGCCCGTCCTGTTCGACTGCCGCGTGGCGACGCTCGCCAACTGCTTCCCGATGATCCCGTCCGGCAAGGCGCATAACGAGATGCTGTTGCCGGACGAGGCGACGGACGAAGCTGTGGCCAACGCGATCGACGCCAAGGGCAGGGAACTGGTGTAGTCTGGTTGGAGGAAGCTGTGCGGAAACAGCAGATTAGCGCAAAAGTTTGAAATCGAGATTTATGTCATGAACGCACAGTTGCAACCGACCGGCTCCGCCTATTTCATCGCCAAGGAGACGGAAAAACCAGAGAACCACACGCTTTCGGTCCTGGTCGACAACGAGCCGGGCGTGCTTGCGCGGGTCATCGGCCTGTTTTCCGGACGTGGCTACAACATCGAGAGCCTGACGGTCTCGGAAACCGAGCACGAAAAGCACCTGTCGCGCATCACCATCGTGACGCGCGGCACGCCGCACGTGCTGGAGCAGATCAAGCACCAGCTCGAGCGCATCGTGCCGGTGCACCGCGTCGTCGATCTCACCGTGCGGTCGCAGGAATTCGGACAAGAGCGGCCACTGGAGCGGGAACTCGCGCTGGTCAAGGTCGCCGGCACCGGCGAAGCCCGCGTCGAGGCGCTCCGGCTCGCCGATGCATTCCGCGCCAGCGTCATCGATGCCAACACCGAGCATTTCATCTTCGAGATCACCGGCAAGGGCTCCAAGCTCGATCAGTTCATCGCCATCATGAAACCGCTCGGGCTAGTTGAAATCTGCCGTACCGGAGTGGCGGCGATGAACCGCGGCCCACAAGGGATGTGATCATGATGCTCGCGGCGGCAATTCTAGCAGGCGCCGGCGCAATCGTTCTTGCGGTCACGACGGCGGCGGCCAGCCAGGAGCCGGTATTCGACAAGTCAGTGCTGCCGAAATTGTTTGAAGAAATCGACCGCAGGGGCACACCGAGCTATTATTTCCAACAATGCCCGGCCGATATTTGGCGCAGGGCGTCGGGCGTCGATGACGCGCTCTTTTCCACGCCGGGAATAGATTACCAAGGTTGTGAGAAAGACGTCTTGGCCTGTGCCAGGCGGTGTTTCGACGGACGCAGGGGCGAAGCCTGTTTCGAGACGGCCAGGGTCATCCAGGAGCACTCGCCAGAAGACAAGCAATGGACCGGGGAGATGTTCGCCCAGGCCTGCGCTACTGGCAGTATCGGCGGCTGCACAAATCGCGGCGCGGGAATTCTCTTGGGTCGGCTTGGGCTAAACAAACTGCTTGCCGCCGGTAGTGCAAACGAATCTTGCCCTTATCGCACATTCAAGCTGAGCTGCAATGAGGGCGATGCCTGGGGTTGCACCATGTATGGCAGCGCCCTTCAGCATGGTGAAGGCGTCTCTGCGGACGAAGCCGAGGCGATGGCCGCTTACAAAAAGTCTTGCGAGATCGCTGTGGAATTTGACGCCTGCCGATACGCCAAGGCGCTCATGAAAACGATGCAAAGCCGCTAGGGCTTTTCAGATTTGCGCAAGTGCGATCTTTGCGTTGCCTCGCCTCGACCAAGTTCTTTGCTTTCTCTCTTGATAGGGCGCGATACCGGGCAGACATCCTGAACAAATCCATTCAGCGTGTTCACAAGATTGTTCTGGACCAGAGAATAGTGGATGAACTGTCCGTGCCGCTCCTTGGCGATGAGCCCGGCCGTCTCCAGAATGCTCAAATGCTGCGAGATCGACGGCTTCGACATCTCGAAGCGCGCCGCGATCTCGCCCGCCGTTAGGGAAGAGTGCGCAAGATAGGCGAGGATCTTGCGCCGGGGCGCTGAAGATAGCGCTTCAAACACGCGCTGTATCGCGCCATTTGCGTGAGCAGCCGTTTCGGCATCCGCTGCGTGCTCTGCATCTTCGATCACTGTCTGCCACCTTGTGATGCCGAGGCGTTGGCTGCGCCTCGGTCCGCTTTTCTTATTTTCATTTAGACTATTGCCTAAATACCTAACTCGTAATAGTAGATGGTTAGCTTACTGCCTAAGTAATGGAAGACGCGCCAGAAGGCAAGGCTGTGGTCCGGAAATGTTCATGCGGGAGGAGGGGTACCGATGAAAACCATATCCACGGGCAGAATGATTTCCCAACAGGACAGTGACGCCGAAGACGGCAAAGTCGTGTGGGTGCCGGCAAAGTCGATCTGGGTCGGGGCGATGACGATCGTCGCCATTGTGTTGGGACCGATGACATTTAGCTGGAGTGCCTTCGCCTTATTCGTTGCGACAACGGCGGCTACAATCTGCGCCGGACACTCGGTGGGGATGCACCGTCTGCTCATCCACCGGTCGTTCAAGGTTCATATCTGGGTCGAGCATGCGCTGGTCTACCTTGGAGTGCTCGTCGGCATGGCCGGTCCTTTTGGGATGATCTATGCTCACGATATTCGTGACTGGGCTCAGCGCCAGACCGCATGTCACGATCTCCATGCCCATCGTCGGCCATTTTTCACCGATGCCTTCTGGCAGATGCATTGCGCGGTCGCTTTGCGCAATCCACCCACCTTCGTCATCGAACCCTCGATCACGAATGACCGGTTCTACAAGTTCGTCGAACGCACCTGGATGCTGCAACAACTGCCCTGGGCGATCCTCTTTTTCGCGCTTGGCGGCTGGGATTGGGTGGTATGGGGAATAGCGGTGCGCGTTTCAGTGTCGTTTACCGGGCATTGGTTGGTTGGGCATTTTGCGCACCGAGATGGGGAGCAAGGATGGCGCGTCGACGACGTTGCCGTGCAAGGATACAATTTGCCGCGTTTCGGGCTGGTAACGTTCGGCGAGAGTTTCCACGGCAACCATCACGCGTTTCCCGAGTCTGCACGGCTTGGTCTGGAACACGGACAGATCGATCTCGGCTGGCTATTCATTCAGGTTCTGGCGATCCTGGGTCTGGCGCACAGCGTCAAGATTCCGGAGAATACGCCGAGACGAAAAGGGCTGCGACGCGTGCGCCGTCAGCGCGAAACTGCCCCGGATTCAGATCTATGGTCGGTGCAGCCCTACCGCAGATAGATGTTCTCAGCGGATATTGGCCTAAGATATGAAGGAACGCTTGGGGCGCGTGGACCAACGAATTGCAATTGCACTCAGCACCTCATCGATTTAAGTCAGTATTTCAGTATTATTGATCTTTGCGATCCTCCATGACCTTCGATGCATTCCTTGCTCTGCTGGTTTATGCCTTCGTGACCTCGATCACGCCGGGTCCGAACAATTTCATGCTTTTGGCCTCGGGCGTGAATTTCGGCTTGGTCAAAACCGTGCCACACATGCTCGGCATCGGCATCGGCTTCCTCGTGCTGTTGCTTGCCGTAGGCTTCGGGCTTGGCGCCGTGTTGACGGCCTTTCCGGTCCTGCATACCGGGTTGAAGATCGCCGGCGGCCTCTACTTGCTTTATCTCGCCTGGAAGATCGCCATGTCGCGCTCGCTCGGCGGCGAAGGCGAGGCGAAGGGCCAGCCGATGCGCTTCATCGAGGCTGCGGTTTTCCAGTGGGTCAATCCCAAGGCCTGGGTGATGGCGATTACAGCCATGGCCGTCTATACCAATCCGGAACGCCCGTTTGTGTCGGTGGTGCTGATCGCAGCCGCTTTCGCCGTCGTCATGCTGCCGAGCATTTCGACCTGGGCCGGTTTCGGCATGGCGCTGCGCGGCTTTCTGGCGGATGCGGTGCGGCTCAAATGGTTCAACATCGTCATGGGTGTGATGCTTGCGGCGACGCTGTGGCCGATGCTGCGTTAGCTGCCGTACTATTGTGCACTGCACATTAAATCTTCGTAATGACGGGTTTTGGCCCTTTTTCGCCTTCGGCATCCTCTATTATCTGGCAAAAGCGCGGCAAGAGGCTGCGAGTTGAGCTAGACTACGGCCACCGGATAGCGGCGTGTCGGATCGAGAGGTCTTTTGTCGATGCGCGGAAAGATCGTATTAGCGGTGATCGCTGCAGCCTGCGTTGCCGCGGCGTGGCTCTATCTTTCGCCCAGCGCAATGAGCGGTCTTCAGCAGATGCTGTCGGCGAAGCAGACGGCGACAGCGGACAAGCCCGCTGCAGCGGCAAATGCCGCGCGTACGACTTCGGTGGTTGCCGCCACCGCTACGACGGCCGATTTCCCGGTCCGGCGCTATGCCATCGGCTTTGTGTCCTCTCCTGCCGTGGTCAGCATCAACGCGCGGATATCGAGTCAGATCGTCGCAATCGCGGTCAAGGACGGACAGATGGTGAAGGCCGGCGACCTTCTGTTCTCGCTGGACGATCGCTCGTTGAAGGCACAACTGGCACGCGATCAGGCGACGCTCGCGAAAGACCAGGCGCTGCTTGCCAGCGCCACGGCCGATCTTCAGCGCGCCAAAAATCTCGTCGCCAGGCAGGCCGGAACACAGCAGACCTACGATCAGGCCGTCGCGGCGCAGAAATCCGCCGCGGCCACCGTCGACGCCGACAAGGCAACGATCGATGCAGACCAAATCCAGCTTGGCTTCGCCACGATCAGGGCGCCGATCTCCGGCAGGCTTGGCGCAGTCAACGTCGCCGTCGGCGATCTCGTCACCACCAGCAACGGCAGCAGCACGTCGACTCCACTGGTGACGATCACGCAGGTCGACCCGCTGCAGGTGAACTTCAATCTCCCCGAAAGCGATCTTGCCTTGCTGCACAAGGCGCTGGCAGCGCCGCAGCAAGGTGCGGTGACGCTGACCAAGGACGGCGACCCGAAGCCGATCGGCAAGGGAACGCTGGATTTCGTCGATTCCAGCGTAGACACGGCGTCCGGCACGATCGCAACGCGGGCCAGTGTGCCCAACGCCGATCTTTCGCTATGGCCGGGCCAATACGTCAACGTCGTGCTCGATGCCGGCATCATGCCACAAATGACGTCCGTTCCGACGGTCGCCGTCCAGCCCAGCCAGAAGGGCCCGTTCGTCTATGTAATCAAGCCGGACAACACCGTTGAAATGCGGCCCGTGCAGGTCGCGCTGACAGAAGGCACCAACACCGCAATCAGCCAAGGATTGAAAAGCGGCGAGCGTGTCGTCGTCGAGGGTCAGACCAAACTGAAGAACGGCGCGGCGGTGCGCGAAGGCAAGGCTTCGACCGGCACAGGCGATCGGGCGGCTCCGAAGGTTGCCGAGGCTGACCGGACGGGCGGAACACAGCCATGATTTCCGAATTCTGCATCCGCAGGCCCGTCGCCACGCTGCTCATGTCGTTCGCCCTGGTTCTGGGCGGACTATTTGCTTACAAATTCCTGCCGGTCGCGGCGCTGCCAAGCGCCGAATTTCCGGTTGTCAACGTCTCGGCCTCGCTGCCCGGGGCTTCGCCGGAAACCATGGCGACCTCGGTGGCAACGCCTCTGATCAAGCAGTTTGCCACTATCGCTGGCATCGATTCGATCTCGACGACCAACTCGCTCGGCTCGACCTCGATCGCCATTCAGTTCGTACTCAACCGCGACATCGATGCAGCCGCCGCCGACGTGCAGGCAGCGATCGCACGTACGCAACGACAATTGCCGCCGGAGATGACCAGCCCGCCGAGCTACCGCAAGGTCAATCCAGCCGACGCGCCGATCCTGCTGATGTCGCTGGTCAGCGACACAATTCCGCTGACTGATCTCGACGCGTTTGCCGAGAATGTGATTTCGCCGTCGCTGTCGACGATTGACGGCGTTGCGCAGGTGTCGATCTACGGGCAGCAGAAATATGCCGTGCGCGTCCAGATCGATCCGACGGCGCTCGCCGCACGCGGCATCTCGATCGACCAGCTGCAGACGGCCATTGCCTCGGCCAACAGCAACACGCCGCTCGGCGTGCTCAAGAACAACAAACAGCAGCTGACGATCACCGCGAACACGCAGCTGACCGATGCGGCGGGATTCTCCAACATCATCATCGCCACCAAGAACGGCCATCCGGTGCGGCTCGGTGAGGTGACCCGCGTCATCGATTCGGTCGAGACCACGACGACGGCAAGCTGGTATGACGGCACCCGCGCCATCATTATGGCGGTGCAGCGCCAGCCGGATGCCAATACCGTCGACGTCGTCGACCGCGTCAAGGCGATGCTGCCTTCCTTCGACGATCAGATGCCGGCAGCGGCGAGCATCCAGTTGCTAAACGACCGCTCGACATCGGTCCGCGAGGCGGTCGATGACGTGCAGTTCACGCTCCTGCTCACCATCGCGCTGGTGGTGATGGTGATCTTCCTGTTCCTGCGCCGGGTGACGGCGACGATCATCCCGGCGGTGGCGGTACCGATTTCGCTCATCGCCACGCTGGGCGTGATGTACCTGTTCGGCTTTTCCATCGACAACGTCTCATTGATGGGGCTGACGCTGGCGGTCGGTCTTGTCGTCGACGATGCAATCGTCATGCTCGAAAACATTTTCCGCCATATGGAGGAGGACGGGCTCTCTGCCCTCGAGGCGTCGCTCAAGGGCGCCCGCGAAATCGGCTTCACCATCATCTCGATCTCGATCTCGCTGGTCGCCGTGTTCATTCCGGTGCTTTTGATGGGCGGCGTGATCGGGCGCATCTTCAACGAATTCGCGGTGGTGGTGACGGTCGCCATCCTGGCGTCGATGTTCGTCTCGCTGACGCTGACGCCGATGCTGTGCTCGCGGCTGTTGTCATTATCGAAAGCCGAGCAGAAAGCAGCGCACGGTGAAGGCCATAGACAAAACGTCTTCATGCGGGGTTATGACAGGCTGCTGACATTCTGCCTGCGCCACAATTTCCTTGTCTTCCTTGTCTTCCTCGTGACCGCCGGGCTGTCGGTATGGCTGATCCAGATTTCGCCGAAGGGCTTCTTCCCGCAGGAGGATATCGGCCAGGTCTCGGTGACGACCATCGCGCGCCAGGACATTTCGTTTGACGCGATGGTGAAGCTGCAGGGGCAAGTGGCGGATGTCTTCACCCATTCGCCCTACGTCGCGCATGTCGGCTGGTCGGCGGGCAGTGGAAACAATGCGCTCAACCAGGGCCAGCTGTTTGTGCAGCTGAAAGACAAGGACCACCGACCGAACATCGACAAGGTGCTTTCGGATCTACGGCGCCAGCTTGCCAATGTGCCCGGCATCGAAACCTACATGCAACCGGTGCAGAACCTGCGGCTCGGCGCGCGTTCTTCGGCGAGTGCCTACCAGCTTGCCGTGCAGGGCCTCGATACCGGCCTCACGAACGTCTGGGCGCAAAGGCTGACGGACGCGATGGCTGCCGATCATGCCGCCTTCACCGACGTCACCAATGACCTGCAGAACAACGCGCTACAGGCGACGCTGGTGATCGACCGCGACAAGGCGGCGAACCTCGGCGTCGATACCGACACGCTGCGCTCCAGTCTCTATGGCGGTTTCGGCACCCAGCAGGTGTCGACCATCTTCGGCTCGGCCGACAGCTACGACGTGATCATGGAACTCGATCCGAAGATCGAGTGGTCGCCCGAGCGGATGCTGGCCATCAAGGTGAGAACGGCGAGCGGCAGCCTGGTGCCGCTCGGTGCGTTCGCCCGCGTCGATCGGACCGCCGGTGCTTTGACCGTCAACCAGCTCGGCCAGCTTCCGGCTGTGACCATCTCCTACAATCTGCCGCAAGGCGTGGCCCTCGGCGACAGCGTGAGCCACATCAACGCGCTGAAGGACAAGATCGGCATGCCGCCGACGATCTCGACCGCCTTCTCGGGCACGGCCAAGACGTTCCAGGATTCGCTTTCCAACCAGGGGCTGCTGATCGGCGGCGCGATCCTGACCATCTATATCGTTCTCGGCATGCTCTATGAGAGCTTCATCCACCCGCTCACCATCCTGACCGGGCTTCCGTCGGCGGTGCTCGGCGCGCTGGTGGCACTGCGGCTGGCGGGGATGGATCTGTCGGTGATCGCGGTGATCGGCATCCTGATGCTGATCGGCATCGTCAAGAAGAACGGCATCATGATGATCGACGTGGCGCTGGAACTCAGGCGCGAGGGGATGTCGCCCGTCGAATCCATCCACAAGGCCTGCCTGATGCGCTTCCGGCCGATCATGATGACCACGCTTGCCGCGCTGATGGGTACCATCCCGATCGCGCTCGGCACCGGTGCCAGCGCGGAACTGCGCCAGCCTCTCGGCGTGGCCGTGGTCGGCGGTCTTGTCGCCTCGCAGGCACTGACGCTGTTCGTCACGCCCGTCATTTACGTCTACATGGAGCATTTTTCCGGCTGGCTGGTCAGGCTGTGGGCACGGCGCCGGGGCGAGCCGAGCCCGGTCGAAGCGGTCGACCAGCCGTCACTGTTCGACGAGGAGGAAGAACCGGTGCCGCAAAAGGCGGCAGCCGAATAGCGCTGGCCCAAGCCGTGGTGCTTGCGGCCGGAGGTCCGCGATCGTAATTTGACGCCATGCCGCACAATCACGACCACGACAACGAGCTTGATCCCTTTGCGGCGCGGGTGCGCGCGCTGGAGACGATTCTCACCCGCAAAGGCCTGATCGATCCGGCGGCGATCGATGTTATCGTCGACACCTATGAGACTAAGATCGGGCCGCGCAACGGCGCAAAGGTGGTGGCGAAGGCCTGGGTTGATCCCGGGTTTGCCGCATGGCTGAAGCGTGATGCGACGGCGGCAATCGAATCGCTTGGCTACACCGGCCGGCAAGGCGAGCACATGCAGGCGGTGTTCAACACGGCCGACACGCACAACCTCGTCGTCTGCACGCTATGCTCCTGCTATCCGTGGTCGGTGCTCGGCCTGCCGCCGGTCTGGTACAAGGCGCCGCCCTACCGTTCGCGCGCAGTGATCGATCCGCGCGGCGTGCTCGAGGAATTCGGTCTGACCTTGCCGGCGAGGACGACAATCCGGGTGTGGGATTCGACCGCCGAGCTGCGCTATCTGGTGGTGCCGATGCGCCCCCGGGGTACGGAGGGCTGGGATGAGGCAAGGCTCGCCGATCTGGTGACGCGCGATGCCATGATCGGCACGGCGTTGGTGCGGGAACCGGCATGAACGGGCCGCAGGATCTCGGCGGCCAGATGGGTTTCGGGCCGGTCGCGCCCGAACCTGACGAACCCTATTTCCATGCCGATTGGGAAAGGCGGGCGCTGGGCGTGACGTTGTGCGCCGGCGCCATGGGCGCCTGGACCATCGACGAGAGCCGGCACGCGCGGGAATCGCTGCATCCAGCGGATTATTATGCCTCCAGCTACTACCAGATATGGATCAAGGCGCTGGAGGTGCTGCTCAAACGCCATGGTTTGGTCAGCGACCGGGACCTGACTACGGGCGACGCAGTCGACCCGGCAGCGACACCCAAACGGGTGCTGAAGGCTAAGGACGTTCCGGCGGTGCTGGCCAAGGGCGGGCACTGCGATCGGCCTGTCGCCGCGCCTGCGCGGTTCAAGGCGGGCGACCCCGTGCGAACCAAGAACTTTCATCCGACCGGCCACACCAGACTGCCGCGCTATGCACGCGGCAAGCGAGGCGTCGTCGAGGCTGTGCGCGACGGCTTTGTCTTTCCCGACACCAATGCGCACGGCCAGGGCGAAAACCCGCAATGGGTCTATACGGTGGCCTTCACCGGCGGCGAAATCTGGGGCGAGGGCGCCGATCCGACACTTGTCGTGTCGATCGACGCCTGGGAGAGCTACCTTGAGCCGGCGTGAGACGGGCTCAGTTGCCGCCATGCTGCCCGCCGGTGTCGAGGCGCCTGTGTTTGCCGAGCCGTGGCAAGCAGAGGCCTTTGCCATGACGGTAGCACTGCACGACAACGGGCTGTTTTCGTGGAGCGAATGGGCGGATGCTTTGTCGGCAGAGGTGAAGCGGCCGGGCGCCGCGCGCGACGGTCACGATTACTACGAGCACTGGCTGGCAGCGCTGGAAAAGCTGCTTTTGGCCAAGGGCGTTGCCGGAAAGCGCGACGTCGATGCGCTCGCCGCTGCCTGGGAACGCGCCGCGCACGCAACACCGCATGGCAAGCCGATCCAGCTGGAGAACGATCCACAGCGGGCCGGGTAAGCTGCGGTCGCCTGGCCTTGTTCTCTTTACGTTCCTGTTCGTCACTGATAGCCTGACCCTGTCGCAGCGGCGTGATTGCCGGCGATGAAAATTTGCCGGTGACGGCAGTCACCTTGTCTTTCCCTCGCGAATCCGGTCTGTCGCGCTGATGGAATTCTCTCCTCAACAAGACGAGGCGCTGAAGGCGGTGGCCGGCTGGCTGAAAGCCGGCAAGCCGCAGCTGTTCCGGCTGTTCGGCTATGCCGGCACCGGTAAGACGACGCTGGCGCGCTATTTCGCCGAGCATGTCGACGGCCAGGTACAGTTCGCCGCGTTTACCGGTAAGGCGGCGCAGGTGCTGCGTTCCAAGGGCGCGGTCAATGCCCGCACCATCCATTCGCTGATCTACCGGCCGAAGGGCGAGGAATCGGTAGCGGACGAGGTGACCGGCAAGACATCGATGTCGCCGACATTTTCGCTCAACCGGCAGAGCCCGATCTCGCGAGCCAAGCTCGTCGTCATCGACGAATGCTCGATGGTCGACGAGCAACTCGGCCGTGACCTGATGAGCTTCGGCACGCCGATCCTGGTGCTCGGCGATCCCGGCCAGTTGCCGCCAATCTCCGGCGGCGGCTTCTTCACCGACCATGAGCCGGACATTCTGCTCACCGAAATCCATCGCCAGGCGCGAGACAACCCGATCATCCGGTTGGCGCTTGACGTGCGCGAGGGCCGCGAGTTCATGCGCGGCGACTATGGCGCGGCGCAGGTGATCGGCAAGGAAGACGTCACCCAGGAATTGGTGCTGAAAGCGGACCAGGTGCTGGTCGGCACCAACCGCACGCGCCGCCGTTACAACCAGCGGCTGCGCGAGCTGAAGGGGTTCAACGCCGATTATCCGCAAGCCGGCGACAAGCTGGTCTGTCTGCGCAACGATCCGGCCAAGGGACTGCTCAACGGCTCGTTGTGGAAGGTGATGACCTCGTCGCGCGAGACGGTCAAGCCTGGCATCAATCTGCTGGTTTCGCCGGAGGAAGACGACCCGGATCGCGGCGTCGCCAAGATCAAGCTGCTCAAGGCGGCATTCGAAGATCCGGACGCCGACATTCCCTGGCAGCAGAAGAAACGTTTCGACGATTTCGACTATGGCTATGCACTGACCGTGCACAAGGCGCAAGGGTCGCAATGGAACGAGATCGTGCTTTTCGACGAAAGCTGGGCATTCAAGGAAACTCGCCAGCGTTGGCTCTATACCGCTATCACGCGCGCGGCCGAACGGTTGACGATCGTCCGATAGGGCTGTCAGGTCCGTCGTATCAGCGCTGGGCGATCGGTCTGGCGTCAAGCCATTCCCAGGCGGCGGCTTCGTCCTTGGCCTCGAAATGCCGGAGTTCGATAGGCAAAGAGGCAGGCAAAAAGGCTCTTGCCTCCGGTATCCAGTTCGGCTCACCGATCGCCGCGCAGCGGCCGATATGCTCCACGGCATGAGCTATGCCCTGTTCGATCGTCTCGTCCGATACGTCGGCCCAGTCGACACCCTCATGGTCGATCAGGCGCACCAGCACGTCGATCTTCGGATGCAGCGCATAGGCCGCCTCCAGCAATCCGAACAGGTTTTCGGCGTCAGCCGCTGCGACATGGCCGACGACATCGATGGCGAAGAGGTCTTCGCGATCGGTGTCGATGCGGCGAACCGCCGGCACGGCCTCGAGAAAATTCAACAGGGAACTCCTTGCGCTCGATTTCCTTCGCAAACCTTGGAACACCTGAAACCCTCTGTCTGTTCCCATTAAAGGCGGTATAGATGCGCGCCAAGATCAGCCTGGAGCCGTGCAAATGCCTGCAAAGCTTTCCGTCAATCTCAATGCGATCGCCATGCTGCGCAACCGGCGCGACCTGCCGTGGCCAAGCGTGACGGGGCTCGGACGCATCGCCCTTGCCGCCGGCGCGCATGGGCTCACGGTGCACCCGCGACCCGACGAGCGGCACACCAGGCATTCCGATCTGCCTGAGATCAGGGCGCTGATCGACGACGAGTTCCCGAATGCGGAATTCAACATCGAGGGCTATCCGACCGAGGAGTTCCTGGCGCTTGTGGAAAAGCATCAGCCCGAGCAGGTGACGCTGGTGCCCGACGACCCGGCGCAGGCGACTTCCGACCATGGCTGGAACTTCGCCGCCGAGGCTGCGTTCCTGACACCGGTCGTCAAGCGCCTGAAGAAGGGAGGCTTTCGCGTATCGCTGTTTTCCGATCCGGATCCCGCTGCCGTGAAAGCCGCTCGCGACACCGGCGCCGACCGGATCGAACTCTATACGGGTCCATATGGCAGCTATCATTCCGATTCGGCAAAAGCGGCGAAGGAATTGGAGAAATTGGGAAAGACGGCGGATGCCGCATTGGCCGCAGGGCTCCAGGTCAATGCCGGGCACGACCTTGTGGTGAGCAATTTGCCGGCGCTGGCCAGGCGCATCCCGGCATTGGCCGAAGTGTCGATCGGACATGGGTTGACAGCCGATGCGTTGGAGTATGGCATGGCCGCAACGGTCAGGCGGTTTCTGAAGGCTTGTGGCTGGTAGAGAAAGGCGAGCCGATAGGCCATGCGTTCCCGGCACGGCAGCGCGTCCTTTCCATCCCGCAGCATAGAGCGCCGCACGTCTATGGGAGTGTCGTCCATGGCCCTTGCCCACGCTGGTAGCGAGGCAGAACCCATCGAACAATCCAGCCACTCCAAGGCCGAGCAGCACAGCACCAGAGTTTTGATGCTGGGCGCGTTGGGCGTGGTTTACGGCGATATCGGCACGAGCCCAATCTACGCGTTTCGGGAAGCGCTGCACGCATCGTCGGGACCGGTAGCGCGCAACGATGTTCTCGGCGTGCTGTCGCTTATCGTCTGGGCGCTGACGATCATCGTCACGATAAAGTACGTCGCTTTCGTGCTCAGAGCCGACAACAAGGGTGAGGGCGGCACGCTGTCGCTGATGGCGCTTGCGCGCAACGCTTATCCAAAGGGAGCCCGGTTCATTCTGGGGATCGGACTTTGCGGCGCGGCGCTGTTTTTCGGCGACGCCATCATAACGCCGGCCATCTCCGTGCTTTCGGCGGTCGAGGGCCTGGAAGTGGTGACCCCGACGCTGGAAACTTATGTTGTTCCGATCACGCTGATCATCCTGGCAATGCTTTTTGCCGTGCAACGCTTTGGCACCGGCAGGGTGGCGGCCGTGTTCGGACCGGTGACGGCAGCGTGGTTCCTGGCGATCGGCGCCGCCGGGGTCTACCATCTGCTGGACGACCCGTCGGTCCTGCTGGCGATCAATCCCTATTACGCGGTCGCTTATCTGGCCAATACGCCCACCGGTGCGTTCGTCACGGTCGGGGCTGTGTTCCTGGCGGTCACCGGGGCCGAAGCCCTTTATGTCGATCTCGGCCATTTCGGCCGCAGGCCGATCGTGCTGGCGTGGTTCTCCGTGGTGTTCCCTTGTCTGCTCCTCAACTATTTCGGACAAGGCGCGTTCGTTCTGGCCAACGGCGGCAAACCCACCAATCCATTCTTCCAGATGCTGCCGGATTGGGCGCTAATGCCCATGGTTGGGCTGGCCACGGCAGCGACGGTGATCGCCAGCCAGGCGGTGATCTCCGGCGCTTTCTCGCTGACGCGGCAGGCGGTACAGCTCAATCTGCTGCCACGTATCGAGGTGCAGCATACTTCCGAGATGCAATCCGGCCAGATCTACATGCCGCGGGTCAATCTGGTGGTCGCGCTCGGCGTGATGTTGCTGGTGGTCGGCTTTGGCAGCTCGAGTTCGCTGGCTTCCGCCTATGGCATTTCGGTGACTGGCGAAATGCTGATGACAACCATCCTGCTGTTCGTGGTGATGCGGTTCCGGTGGAAATGGCAGCTTGCACTGGCAGCCGCGCTCACACTGCTGTTCGGCACGATCGATACTGGATTTTTCCTCGCAAACGTCGTCAAGATCCTCGAAGGCGGGTGGGTGTCGATCACGGTCGCCTGCGGCATGGGGCTGATCATGTCCACATGGATACGCGGCACCCGCTATTTGTTCGACAAGACGCGCCGGAACGAGATCCCGCTGGATTTCCTCGCCGGCAATCTGCTGAAGAAGAAGCCGCATCTGGTGTCGGGCACCGCGGTGTTCCTGACGAGCGATCCGCTGAGCGCGCCGACCGCGCTGATGCACAGCCTGAAGCACTACAAGGTGCTGCACGAGCAGAACGTCATCCTTTCGGTGGTGACGGCACCGCAGCCGGTTGTGCCCGACAGCGAGCGCGTCAAGATGGAAATGGTCAACGAGCTGTTCATGCGGGTGACGCTGACCTTCGGCTACATGGAGCAGCCCAACATCCCGCGTGCGCTGGCGATCTGCCGCAAACAGGGCTGGAAGTTCGACATCATGACGACGTCCTTCTTCCTGTCGCGGCGCTCTCTCAAGGCCTCGCCCAATTCCGGCATGCCGGTCTGGCAGGACAAGCTGTTCATCGGGCTGGCGCGCTCGGCGGCCGATGCAACGGAATATTTCCAGATCCCGACCGGACGGGTGGTCGAGATCGGGACGCAGGTGGCTATTTAAAAACGTGTCCGTTGCGACATTCCAGGTGGTCTGCCGATCGGACTGAGTCTGCCAAGTCGTGGAGGGCTCGCAATATCGGGACGGAGCCATTACGTGACGGCACTTGATATTGCAGCGCAGCAAGCGTAGAGCACCGCCCGCTTACCGGAGTGTCGTCCATGGCCCTTACCAATGCTGGTAACGAGGCAGAACCTGTCGAACAATCCAGCCATTCTGAGGTCGAACAGCACAGCACCAAGGTGCTGATGCTGGGCGCGCTCGGCGTGGTTTACGGCGATATCGGTACCAGCCCGATCTATGCATTTCGCGAGGCGTTGCACGCATCGGCCGGTGGCAACGTCGCCAACCGTGGCGACATCCTCGGCGTGTTGTCGCTGATCATCTGGTCGCTGACGATCACCGTCACCATCAAATACATCATGTTCGTGCTCCGCGCCGACAATCGAGGCGAGGGCGGGGTGCTGTCGCTGATGGCGCTGGCGCGCAACAGCTTCCCGACGCGCTCGGCGGTGATCCTCGGCATCGGCATCGTCGGCGCGGCGCTTTTTTTCGGCGACGCAGTCATCACGCCGGCGATCTCGGTGCTGTCGGCGGTCGAAGGTATGAACGTCGTCACGCCGACATTCCAGCCCTATGTGGTGCCACTGACACTGGCCATCTTGGCGATCCTGTTTGCGGTACAGCGATTCGGCACCGGCGGCGTAGGTTTGGTGTTCGGGCCAGTCACCGCGCTGTGGTTCCTGGCCATCGGCCTTTCCGGCATTAACCACATCATCGCCGATCCGGAAATCCTGCTGGCGATCAGCCCGCATTACATCGTGTCGTTCCTGGTCAACTCGCCCGATGTCGCCTTCGTCACGGTTGGTGCGGTCTTCCTCGCCGTCACCGGCGCCGAGGCGCTCTATGCCGACCTCGGCCATTTCGGCCGCAAGCCGATCGTACTCGCCTGGCTGGCAATCGTGTTCCCTTGTCTGTTGCTCAATTATGTCGGGCAAGGCGCCTTCGTGCTGGCAAATGGCGGCGTTGTCGGTCATCCATTCTTCGAGATGAACCAGGGCTGGACGCTTATTCCGATGGTCGTGCTGGCGACGGCGGCGACCGTCATCGCCAGCCAGGCGGTGATCTCCGGCGCTTTTTCGCTGACCAGACAGGCGGTGCAGCTCAATATGCTGCCGCGTTTCGTTATCCAGCATACGTCGGAAAAACAGTCGGGCCAGATCTATCTGCCGCGCATCAACCTGATGCTGGCGCTGGTGGTGATGTTGCTGGTGGTCGGCTTCGGCGAATCCAGCCGCCTGGCCTCGGCCTACGGCATTTCGGTGACCGGCAACATGCTGGTGACGAATGTACTGCTTTTTGTTGTGATGACGCGCATCTGGAAATGGCCGCTCGGCGTCGCGATCGCCTTGATGGCCGTGTTCGCCTTCGTCGATACCGGCTTCTTTGCCGCCAACATAGTCAAGGTGTTTGAAGGTGGCTGGGCATCGCTTGCCATCGCCGCAGTTATCGTGATGACTATGTGGACCTGGATCCGCGGCAGCCGCTATTTGTTCGACAAGACGCGCCGGAACGAGATCCCGCTCGATTTCCTCGCCGGCAATCTGCTGAAGAAGAAGCCGCATCTGGTGTCGGGTACCGCGGTGTTCCTGACCAGCGACCCGCTGAGCGCGCCGACGGCGCTGATGCACAGCCTCAAGCACTACAAGGTGCTGCACGAGCAGAACGTCATCCTTTCGGTGGTGACGGCGCCGCAGCCGGTTGTGCCCGACAGCGAGCGCGTCAAGATGGAAATGGTCAACGAGCTGTTCATGCGGGTGACGCTGACCTTCGGCTATATGGAGCAGCCCAACATCCCGCGTGCGCTGGCGATCTGCCGCAAACAGGGCTGGAAGTTCGACATCATGACGACGTCCTTCTTCCTGTCGCGGCGCTCTCTCAAGGCCTCGCCCAATTCCGGCATGCCGGTCTGGCAGGACAAGCTGTTCATCGGGTTGGCGCGCACGGCGGCCGATGCGACGGAATATTTCCAGATCCCGACCGGACGGGTGGTCGAGATCGGAACGCAGGTGGCTATCTAAATAAATGGCCGTGCCCTTCGAAGGGCACGGCCATTTGTCAGGCTCAGCTCACCAGAGCCGCCTTATTTGCCTCAAGAAATTGCTTCAGCGGCCGCGGCTTCCTGCCGGACAGCGTCTCGACCGCGTCGGTCACCATGCTGATGCGGCCGGAGCGTGTGTTGGTGTCGAACGAAACGATGACCGGGGCGAAACCTTCGGGGACGCCGGCTGCCTTCAATCCCCCGGTCAGCGCTTCGTCCGAAAGCTGGACGACCTCGATCGGCTTGCCGGTAACTTCGGTGACGAGGGCTGCAATCTCGGCCATCGTGTGGGCCTTGGGGCCGGTCAGCGTGTATGTCGTGCTTTCGGTTCCGCTCGAAGCAAGGCTGGCGGCGATCGCCGCGGCCATGTCGTCGCGCGCGCCATGGGCAATGCGGCCGTCTCCGGCGGATGTGTACCACTGCCCCGACGCGATGGCGTGCGGCAGCGCCATGAACAGGTTCTCCTGATACCAGCCGTTGCGGAAGATGGTGTAGGGGATACCGCTCGCCTTGATCGCCTGCTCGGTGCCGTGGTGATCGGGCGCAAACAGTACCGGCGATCCTGGCTCCGGACTGGGCATCGACGTGTAGAGCAGATGCGAAACGCCGGCGCTTTTTGCTGCGGCGACCGCAGCCTCATGTTGCTTCAGGCGCTTGCCCGGAACGGCGAGCTCGTTTGTCGAAATGATCAGAACCCTGCCCGCACCGGTAAATGCACTGGCCAACGACGTGGCGTCGTCGAAGTCGACTGCCCGGATGGTGACGCCTCGGGCTGCCAGATCGGCCAGATTTTCCGGGTTGCGGGTGGCGGCGATGATGCGCTGAGGGGAGACCTTGAGCGTGTCAAGCAGATGATTAATGACGCCGCGGCCAAGCTGGCCGGAGGCGCCGGTGACGAGAAGGGTGTCGGTCATGAGATGTCCTGACGTTGCGCCGGAGCGGCGGGTGCATATGTTAGTCTCAAAAAGAGACCAGCACTAAAATAGGAATTGACCCATCCTCGTAAAGAAGGCAGTTTTGCGGGAGGTAGGCACACCCAGGGAACCAACCATGGACGGCAAGATCGTCAATCTGAGATCGAAGCTCGAGATATACAAAGCAGGCAGCGGTGGCGGAAACCTTGCGGATTGCCCGGTTCGCGACGTGATCCAGGGCATAAGCAATAAATGGAGTTCACTGCTGATGGAGGCCTTGGCCGAGAAGCCGTACCGCTTCGGCGAATTGCGGCGGCTGGTGCCCGATATTTCACAGCGCATGCTCACCCAGACGCTGCACGATCTGCAGCGCGACGGCTATGTGCATCGCCAGGTGTTTCCGACCAAACCGCCGAGCGTCGAATACAGCCTCACCGATCTCGGGCGCTCGATGTTTGGACCCTTGCATCAGCTGATCCAATGGGCCGAGCTCAATCACGGCGCTGTACGCGAGGCACGGAAGGTTTTCGATGCTGCCGAAGGCTGAGCCTCCAGGCCGAGACGGCGGCTTGATTTAGCGGCGGTGCTGAAGGATTGTCCGGCCTGGGTTGGGGCGGGCAGATGGGCAATTCTCTGGACATCGCGATTGCCGGCGCCGGGCCGGCTGGACTTGCCGCCGCGCTCTATCTCACGCGCGCCGGACATAGGGTCACCATCTTCGAGCGCTTCGACCAGCCACAACCGGTCGGGTCCGGGCTGATCCTGCAGCCGACCGGGCTGACGGTGCTTGCCGATCTCGGCCTGCTCGATGACATTCTGGCGCTGGGCAGCCGCATAGACCGCCTGCATGGTGCAGATGCCAAGACCGGCCGCACAGTGCTCGACGTCCGCTACGATGCCCGGAGTGGCGGCCGCTTCGGGCTGGCGGTGCACCGCGCGGCTCTGTTCGGCGTGCTTTTCCGCGCCGCCCGGCGCCAGGCGCTCACCATTGAGACAGGTATCGAGCTCGAGACGCTGGAAACCGGCGAGCGGGCAACATTGATCTGCGGCAACGGACAACGGATAGGGTCGTTCGACCTGGTAGTGGATGCCAGCGGTTCGCGCTCCAAACTGCGGCGGTGCGTGAACAATCCGGGCGAACCGCGATCGCTCGCCTATGGCGCGTTCTGGGCATCGCTTGGCTGGCGCGGCGAGGGTTTCGACGAGCACGCGCTGCTGCAGCGCTACGACAGCGCGAGCGTGATGATCGGCGTGCTGCCAATCGGCCGGCCCGAGCCGGATGCCCAGAAGATGGCGGCATTCTTCTGGAGCCTCAAGCCGGCGGATGCCGAGCGCGTCTGGGCGGCAGGTCTCGAGGCATGGAAGGCGAGATTGGTCGGGCTGTGGCCTGAATGCGCGGCCTTCATCGACCAGATCGACAGTTTCGAGCAGCTCTCGCTGGCGCGCTATGGCCATCACACGATGAAGACGCCAGCCGGACGGCGATTGGCCGTTATCGGCGACGCGGCCCATTCAACGAGCCCGCAGCTCGGCCAGGGCGCGAACATGGCGCTGCTCGATGCAGCCGCGCTCAACTACGCACTAATAGGAACGGACCGTATCGATACTGCACTGGAGGCCTATGTCCGGACACGGCGATGGCATGTGCGGGTCTTCCAGGCGCTGTCGCTGGTGCTGACGCCGTTTTATCAATCGGACTCGATTGTGATGCCGTTCGTCCGCGACAGGCTGGTGGCGACGCTGGCAAAAGTCCCGCCGGCGCCGCAGTTTCTTGCTTCCATGGTTACAGGAACGGTGCTCAATCCATTCAAGCCGATAGGGCTTGCGGAAGCGCTGTGGCCGGATCGTTTTGGCGGATGATTTCCGAAAGGTGCGAACCCTTAGCCTGCAAGAATGCATGGAGGCGTTGCGGATGATCGGGAGCGACCGCGCCCTTCACGGATGGGCGTTTGCGCAACGCCTCGCGCCACACCTGGACATGCGGCTTTCCGTCCAGGATGCCGAAATAGCCGATCCGGTCGAAGACGTCGAAATAGCGAAAAATCGGGCCGTAGACCGCGTCGACCAGTGAAAAGCGCTCGCCGTCGAAGCATGGCCCAGCCGCGCCGTTCGCCAGTTCCACTCCCAGGCGATCGAACATTGCTGCCAGAGCCCCGCGTTCGGCGATGAAGGCGGCTTCGGTGAGAGCTGAATAGAAGCGGCCGATGGCATTGAGGATTGCCGAGCCGAACTCGATCCAGGCGCGATGCCGGGCACGGGCGTAGGGGTCGGTGGGATGCAGCGGATTGGGCTGGGTTTCCTCGAGGAATTCGAGGATGACGAGCGATTCGAAGATCACCGTTTCCTGGCCGTCATGCTCAACGCGGAGCAGCGGCACCTTGCCGAGCGGCGATATCGCCTTGAACCAGGCAGGCTTGTTGGCGAGATCGACCGTGATGCGCTCGAATGGAACGTCCTTTTCGCGAAGTGAAATCGCCGCGCGCTGCACATAGGGACAAAGATGGTGGCTGACGAGGATGAGCTTGTCGGTCATCTCACTCTCCCCAGACATAGTTCAATGCGCCGTCCTCGACGCGGGTGGAGAGGAACATCAGGCGGGAGCCCTTCGGCGTCGGGCCTTCGAGGCGATCACCGTTAGCCATGTCGAACGAGGCGCCGTGCCACTGGCAGACGAGCTTCCCGTCCTTGCAGTCGAGCGGGCCACCGAAATGCAGGCAGACGTTGGCGGCGGCGCGGATACGCTCGCCGCTGCGGTAGACATGGACCTCGCGGCCGAAAAACGGAGCGATGAGGCTGCCTGTTTCCGGAATGTCGGCGATCTTGCAGATTTCATGCTTCATCGGAATTGCCTCTCGTGATTGATGCGATTGCATCTATATAGATGCACTTGCATCGATCGTCAAGCTTGATGCAATTGCATCTATCGCCTACGATGCAATCATGACCGGGATTCCTTCACCTCCAGCCATCAAGGCCTGGGCTCGCCTGATGCGGGTTTCGCGCCAGTTGTTGGAAAGAGCCGAGGACGCGCTGAAGGACAGTGGCCTGCCGCCGCTTGCCTGGTACGACATCCTGCACGAGCTTGCCGAGGCGGGCGAGGGCGGATTGCGGCCGTTCCAACTCACCGAGCGCACCCTGTTTGCGCAGTACAACATCTCCCGGCTGCTGGCGCGGCTCGAAGCCGACGGGCAGGTCGAGAAGCTTCCAGTTGCCGATGACGGCCGCGGGCAAACAGTCCGCGTCACAGACAAGGGACGCGAGACGCGCCGCCGCATGTGGGCTGTCTACGGCCGGTCGATCGCGGAGTTGGTCGGCTCCCGGCTTTCCAATGTTGAGCTGGACGCGCTGTCAGCTCTGCTTGGGCGCCTGCGAGATCCGCCCGCCCTGGAGTGACACGCCTTCATGACGAAGATGGCGACCGATTGGCGAGGTCAGGCACTGCCCCAGAGGAATGCCAATGTCGCCAGAACGCCAAGCCCGATGCGGACCAGATGCAGATTGCCCCATTTGGCGATCAATGTCCGAGCCTCAGGATTGACGGAGTTCGCGTCCATCGCCTCCAGCAACCTATTTGCCGGCATCATCACCAGCAGCGTCCATGGCCAAGGCAGGATGATCAGCACGGCGCCGGCCAGATAAGCGAGATTGCCGGTCAGCCACCACGCGACGAGGCCTAGAATACAGGCGATGACGGCAATCGAGGCCTGCATGGCGGCGCCGCGCTTGTAGGAAGGCTGCCATTCCTGCAGCAATGCTTTGTCCTCGAGGCGAAGCCGCGCCGGCTGTTCGGCGACGCTGACGTAGATAGCCGCACCCGCGAACACTGCGGTAACGGTCAACGCAAGCAATCCGGCGAGCATGATCAGTGTCTCCCGTGATGCCCCGCATGGAGCAGGCTACAGAAATAAAGGCTTGCGTCGGGTCGGACAATACGCCATAAAGCCGAACCGTAACGTACGGTACGCCATCGAGCTCATATCAGAACTGCGGTGAGTTTGCCTCCTGAGGAAAAACTGTGTTGCACGCTGTGACCGACATCGACACCAGCGAGGCGCTGACGGAGCGGCAGAAGGACGTGCTCGACGCCGCCCTTCGCCTGCTGGTCGAAGAGGGCGATCAGTTGACCATGACCGCCGTGGCGCGGCGGGCGAGCTGCTCGAAGGAGACGCTCTACAAATGGTTCGGCGATCGCGACGGGCTGTTGACGGCAACGGTACAATGGCAGGCGTCTAAGGTGCGGGTAGTGCCGGTCGACCGCAAGGGGCTCGACCTCCCTTCGCTGACGGCGAGCCTCGAACGCTTCGCTTCGGACTGGCTCAAGGTAATTTCGAGCGACACCTCGATCGCGCTGAACAGGGTGGCGGTCGGCCATGCTAGTTCGGGGAAGGACGATCTCGGCGCCATCGTGCTGGAGAACGGCCGCTTCGCACTGGCCCGGCGCCTTAAACCGGTGCTGGAGGCAGGCAAGGAAGCTGGTTTCCTCGAGTTTTCCGACGCGGAGACGGCGTTCCGCACCTTTTTCGGGCTGGTCGCCCGCGACGTGCAGATCCGCCTGCTGCTTGGCGACCGGCTGGAATTGACTGGTGCGGCGATCGGCGGCGATGCCGTCCGGGCGACGCAGCAGTTTCTCGCTCTTTACGGGGCAAAAACCGAGCCGCAAGGCCTCTGAATTCAAAACGGGAAGGAACAAAAATGCGTGTCTATTACGATCGCGATGCCGATCTCAACCTGATCAAGGGCAAGAAGGTCGCCATCATCGGCTATGGCAGCCAGGGCAGGGCGCATGCGCTCAACCTTAAGGATTCCGGCGTCAAGGACATCGCCATCGGCCTCAAGGCCGGCTCGGCGACCGCCAAGAAGGTCGAGGCCGACGGGCTCAAGGTGATGAGCGTAGCCGATGCCGCCAAGTGGGCCGACCTGATGATGATGGCCACGCCGGACGAGCTGCAGGCCGACATCTACAAATCCGAGATCGCGCCGAACATCCGCGATGGCGCAGCGATCGCCTTTGCCCACGGCCTCAACGTGCATTTTGGCCTGATCGAGCCCAAAGCTTCGGTTGACGTCGTGATGATCGCGCCGAAGGGGCCTGGCCATACGGTGCGCGGCGAATACCAGAAGGGCGGTGGTGTGCCGTGCCTGGTCGCGGTCAACCAGGACGCTTCGGGCAATGCGCTCGACCTGGCGCTCTCCTATGCCTGCGGCGTTGGCGGCGGCCGCTCGGGTATTATCGAGACCAATTTCCGCGAGGAGTGCGAGACCGACCTGTTCGGCGAGCAGGTGGTGCTGTGCGGCGGCCTGGTCGAATTGATCCGCGCCGGCTTCGAGACACTGGTGGAAGCCGGCTACGCGCCGGAAATGGCCTATTTCGAGTGCCTGCACGAGGTCAAATTGATCGTCGACCTGATCTATGAAGGCGGCATTGCCAACATGAACTACTCGATCTCGAACACCGCCGAATGGGGCGAATATGTCTCGGGCCCGCGCATCATCACCGCCGAGACCAAGGCCGAGATGAAGCGCGTGCTGAAGGATATCCAGACCGGCAAGTTCACCTCGGAATGGATGCAGGAATACCGCGCCGGCATGTCGCGCTTCAAGGGCATCCGCCGCAACAACGACAGCCACCAGATCGAGGAAGTCGGCGCCAAGCTGCGCGCGATGATGCCGTGGATTTCGAAGAACAAGCTGGTTGACAAGGCCAAGAACTGAAGGACATCCACGTTCGTTTCGTTACCCGTCCTCGGGCTTCGCCCTGCGGGCGCGTGGGAATTTCCATGAACAAGCTGGTCGACAAGGCCAAGAACTGATCGCAATTTCATTGCCGATCAAGAAAGGCCGGCGGAGCGATCCGCCGGCCTTTTCGCATCAAGATCGTGTGGTTTCCAGGCTTCTGGACAGGCGCACTATCCTCATCACCGTGATATGCCTGTGCGGGGCATGGCACAAAAGTGCCAAGGGGGTGAGAGTTGGAACTCAAATTTCTGTTGATCGGGTTTGCCTGCGCGGTTGCCGGCATGCTCTCCCTCGTCACCTTGCTGAAGTGGTGGGAGGTGAGGGCGGTCAGCCGCTGGTCTCCGACGCCGGGAAAGATCATCTCGTCGCGGGTCGAGGCCCGCGAGGTGACCAGTTCGGGATCCGGTTCGGACAGCAGAGGGTCGACCGAAATCCGCAACTTCCCGGCAATCACCTTCGAATACAAGGTGAACGGCAAGACATTTCGCAGTTCGCACTACAGCGTGCAGGAGAACCTTGGAAACTTTGCCGTGGCGGAAACCCTTGCGAAATTTCCAAACGGGGCCGGCGTAACCGTCTTCTACAATCCGGCCGATCCAGCCAAGGCGGTGATCGAACGCACCATGCCCGACGGCTCCTTCAAGTTCATGGTCCAGCTTTCGGCCGGGCTGGTGGTCGGCGCGCTTGTATTGGTCTTCTCCGTCGGCGGCCTCCTCGAAGCGATCCGGCCGTTTTTGCCCAGGCCGCAGAACCTCGGCGCCGCTGCCCTGCTGCTTTTCATGGGATTATTTGTCCTGCGCATGGGCTTTGCCCAGAAGTCACTTGCGGAACAGGCGGCCAAATGGCCGATCACGGCAGGACGCATCGATGCTTCGGGCCTGCAGAAATTCGAGACCCGCGACAAGTCCGGAGGCGGCTATCGGCCCTGGCGGACAGTCTTCAAATCCCGCGTCGTCTACAGCTATAGCGTCGCCGGCCAGCGCTACGCCGCCGATCGCATCGCGTTCGGCGCAAACGTGACGGCTTCGCTGCCGAGCCTCGTCAGCGGTCGATCGCAGTGCTACCTCCAGGGCGACAAGGTCGAGGTCCACTACGATCCCGACAACCCAGTTGCAGCGGTTCTCGAATGCAGGGTTAGCGGGCTTTGGCTCCTGTGGGTCTGCGCAGTTGGCCTCCTCGGTGGAGCCGCGCTGCTGGTAGGCGTCATCTGAAGCTGCTGTCCTAGGCTGCATATCCAGCGGAAAAAGACGCCTGTCTTCAGCATCTGACAAGAACTCCGCTGTCGAAGCCAGGCCATGTCAATCTCACCGTCGCCCCGTCGACCACAATATGGATGACACGGGAGAACGGCTCTTCGGCCGACGGGTCGGATCCGTAGCATTGGCTGGCCCGAGCCACCCAGCCCGTAGGCGTCTTGAGAAACGATGCGTGTTCGCAGCCGAGAGCAGGGACCGACAGCGCGTCGCGGTACAATGTGTAGACAGTCTGGCGTTGAACATCCGCAACGGCGGTACAGTTCGATCTGTCCCCGGACCATGTGCCCACATAGGGTTCCGTGGCAAAGGCGCTGCCGCACGTAAATGTTAAGATCGAAATGAGCATCAAGAGATTTCGCATCATCGATTCTTTCTTTTCGACGCGGCCTTGGGCCATGCTAAAGCATCGATGCTCAAACTTCACAATGATGCTGCTCCAAGGGACTTAAATGATCATCCGCAAAGCAGCAGCTATTTTTCTGAGCATGCTGAGCCTGTTGCAAGCAGCGAACGCAACAGAATGTTCGCTCAGCCATGCGACCTATCGCGAGCCGCGTTCGGGAGCGACGATACAGTTCCGGCCAACCAACAACGAGCTGGCCGCGCTGACGACCGAGGTCTTTTCGTTGATCGTGCCCAATACCGACATTCGTCTGCCGTCGGACATTACCTGGACCAATGGCAAGTACTCCTTTCCTGTGGGCACGATCCGGCACACCTGCACCGACGACGATCGTGAGGCTGGTCTCGAGGACGGCACCGGGCTGTGCAGAGTGTGGGATGGGCAGGTCTATGCGTTCAATGCAGGCGGTGCCGAGCAGTTGAATTCCCGCGAAGCCTCGCCGGCACCGGCAGGGTTGCTGTTGCCTGACTTCGGCGCGATTTTTACCGAATGGCCCGATTTCGCCAAAGCCAATCCCGACGGTTCAGCCTGGGACGCCTTTAGTTTGACGGGTTGTAGCGATGAATAGCAAGAGACCGCCGGCCTGCATGTTCGCCCTGCCGGTCCTTATGGCCATGGCAACCGGCGCTCGTGCCGACCAAAGCAAGCCGTCGCGTCCGCCTGTCGACAAATGCGCTTGGGAACGGCTGGCGGACAAGGATGTCGGGCTGGCTGCCTGGGTGCAGCGCTGCGATTTCGGTTTTCGCCGGATTCATTTCGAGCTTGGCGGCAATGCTCTTGCCATCGAATACAGCGACGGCGGGCCGGCCGATCCCGTCGTCGAAGTCTTCGATATGCTGCCTGGCGAGGCCGCCGATGCTGCGTTGCAGCGCATTTTTACTCAGAAGACCGAGAAAGCCATCAGCACACGTTGCGTGCTCATGCCTTACACCGAAGGGCCGACGCCCGCGCGCATCCTCCGGTATGTTTTCAGTCCCGATGCCGCCTATCGTGAGGAATTGAAGACCGTCGCCAACCCTGACGAGGTCGGCGAACCGCCTTGTGGCGAATGGGGCGAAGCCCCGGACGGCATTCAGTATTTCGAGGTGCAATCACCCGAACTGCGAAAGCTTCTATTCGTTCGCGTCGGCCAGGATGAGCCGCTGTTTGACGAGCAGACACTGCGAGTCCTGCCACCCGGATAGCGCCGGGATCTCAGCCGTAGTGCCAACTGGGCTTTGGTTCGGTACCGGTGAACATCACGCCGATACGATCTTCGCGGCGCCAGCGGACCACCGCCTTGTAGGCAATGCCGTCGGTCGGAACATAGAGCAGGAACTCATCGGGCACGCGCGCGTCGATCGAGACCTTCAATTCGGCGCCGCCGGCGTGCATGTTGCGCAGCGTGCATGTGACCTCGGAATTGCTCACGCCGGTCAGGATCGTCGCGCCCTTCAAGACGCGCTGCCGGTGTTTGTCCCTCTGTTCGTCCTCGGCCATCGCACGCAATCCAGCCATTTTTCGCGTCTCGGGCGTTCTGATCGGGAGGATTATTAGACCTGCCTGATAAAAATAGCGTTATCAGCAGTCGGGACTGGGCGATGTTCGCGGTTCCTGGCTGGAAGAAAAAGGCGCCGCGAAGCACGGCGCCGAATGATGCTTGTTGTCGGCCTGCTTACCTATAGGGCGAGTAGCATTGCTGGCGCGGCCCGTAATAGGGCTGGAAGGTGTTGTCCCAGGCGCGGTACGACCGGTAGCGATTGTAACACCATTGGACATGTGCACTGGAAAGCCGCCCTGCGCGATAATAGCGGCGCGGTGGCGGCGCGTCGTAGTAGTTGTAGCTGTTGTACAGGCTGCCAAGGCCGAGGCCCAGGCCCAAGCCAAGAATCGCGGCACCCGCACCATCATCATAGTAGCCGCCGCGGTAATGGCGGCGATGGTGGCGCCAGCGCCAGCTGTCGTCCCAGCCGCCATTGTCCCAGTGTCTCGAAAAATGACGGCCGCGGAAATTGTGGGACCGCCATCTCCAATCGTCGCCGCCGTGCCATTGCCGAAAGCCGCGATTGCGCCAACGCCAGATCTGCCTGTCATTGCCGCCTGCCCAATCTTCACGAATTTGCACGATGTCGGCAGCGTTGCCCGCCACCGGCAGCAGGGGTTTGGGCATCGGCCCGGCAAGCGACGGGGCCGAGAGGCTGGCGATCAGACCGAGGGCCATCAGCCCGGATCTGACGGAAGATAAAAAGAGCGGTTTCATCGCACTCTCCGAAATTCAGGCCCCACGCCCAGAAACCTCGGGGAAGGGCCTATTGATGGAACTTTCCATCTGAACGGAAGATGAACAAAAAGGTTCCGTCAACCATGGCGAGCGCGCGATCAATCAGAGCCGCCTGGTTTCTGCGCCCTTGTTTTCGGGCGCGCTTGCGGGCAAAGCTCAAAGCCATGTCGCTGCGCCTTGCCACCTTCAACGTCGAAAACCTAATGAACAGGTTTGATTATTCCGGATACCGCAATCAGCTCAACGAAGATCGCACACTGGCGCTTTTCGACATCCAGAGCGAGGCCGAATACAAGATGCTCGAGCAGGCGCGGGCGATCGCGCAGTCCGACGACACGCGCCAGTTGACGGCGCTGGCGATCGCGGCCACCCGCGCCGACATCATCTGCATGCAGGAAGTCGACAATATCGAGGCGCTGAGGGCCTTCGAATATGGCTATCTGTTCAAGATGGTGGGGCAAGGCTACCGGCAGAAATACACCACCGCCGGCAATGATTCGCGCGGCATCGACGTCGCCGTGATGATGCGCAACGAGACCGCGCAGGGCCAGCCAATCGAATTCGTGCGCATGACTAGCTACGCCTATGTCACGTTCGAGCAATTCGGCCTGCACACGGCGGAATTGGCAGCGCTTGGTCACCAGGCCAATGAACGCATCTTCCGACGCGACTGCCTGGAAATCGATCTGACGGTCGCTGGCGCGCCGTTGACGCTGTATCTCGTGCATTTCAAGTCGATGGGCTCGCCCCGTAACGGCCTCGACGGCCGCGAGGCAACAATGCCGCTGCGCATCGCCGAGGCGCAAGCGGTGCGCCGGATCATCGAGGAGCGCTTCGGTAAGGATAATGCCGCCGACAAGCGCTGGGCAATCTGCGGCGACATGAACGACTACCGGCAGCGCGTGAAGATCACTGGCGATGTTTTCGACGGCCATCGCTTCGAGGTGATCGACGAGACCCGGTCCTGCATCGACGTGCTCACTGCCGGCGGTTTTTGCGAAAACACGGTCGAGCGGCGGCCGGAAATGGACCGCTGGACTTTCTATCACACGCGCGGACCGGAAGAGCGGCATCTCTGCCAGCTCGACTACATCCTTTTGTCGAGGGCGCTAGCCAGGCAGAACGCCACCGCCGTTCCCGATATCATCCGTAGCGGGCAGCCTTGGCGCACCATATTTCCGGCGGGCCAGGAGGTCGAGCGCTTCCCACGCGCCGGGTGGGACCGGCCGAAGGCATCCGACCATTGCCCAGTAGCAATTGCCCTCGACATGGTGTGAGACAGGCGTGAGTTTCGATTTGCCGCGCAACGTCATCCTGCCGGTCGATGCCATCGACGTCAGGCTCGATTCCGGCCCGCATCCGTTCGAGCGCGATCATGCCGACGCGATCGCGGCGAACTGGCGGCGTGAGACCGCGGCCAAGCCGGCGCTTTTCGACGGCACCGTGGTGCTGCTTTCCGCTCTCAGCTATCGCGACAATCGCCTAGTCGGCCGTTGCCATGCGGTGCGTTATTCGACCTTCATGCTTTGGCGCAGCAATCGACAGGTGCCTGGCGCCGAACATGCCTACGCGCACGCCATGCTAGTCGCCGGCGACAACGCGTTGGTGGCGATCCGTATGGCACCGCATACGGTCAATGCCGGGCGCGTCTACTTCGCCGCCGGTTCGTTCGAGCCAACCGATTTCCGCGACGGCATTGTTGACGTCGACTTCAACATGATCCGCGAGGTACTGGAGGAAACCGGGCTCGATCTATCAGGTGCGACACGCGGCAGGCGCCATTACGCCCTGTCGACGGCAACCGGCACGGTGATCTTTCGCCGCTACCGCGAGACGGCCTCCGCCGACGACCTCGCACAGCGGATCAGTGCATTCGTCGCCGCCGAATCAGAGCCTGAAATCGAAGGCCCTGTAATCATCCGCAATGCCGCCGATCTGCCGGACGGGCTGATGCCGCATATGAGACCGCTGATCGAATGGCACTTTGCGAGCGAGCAAGGTTTCCAACTCTAACGCCGTAGCCTACCTTCAATAGCCTTGCGGTCGTTGCGGGCGGCAACAAAATACAACAGCACGCCGAGACCCAGGAGCGCCCCCATCGCTGTTCCCATCGTCTGCCCAATTACCTGCTGGAAGTCAGCGGTGACGCGATCGGGATTCTCCATCCCATAAAGGATCAAATTCCACCAAAGCCCTGCCAAGGCGGCTTCGACGATCACAATCGCCAGAGCCAGTCGCGCTTTCTTGCTCATCCATTGTTCCCCCCTTAGTCCCCAACAGCATTGTTATCATTGCAGAATGTGCTGCGACAAGGGCAGGTTGCATAAAAAATTGGCAGCGTCTGGAGGCGACACTTGCTGCAATGCCTATTCATGCCTCAGCGCGTCGATCGGGTTAAGCCGCGCGCCGCGCAGCGCCGGGAAGAAGCCGAACACCATGCCGATCAGCGCGGAAAAGCCGACAGCAAGCAGGATGACCGCCGGGCTTGGCGCAAACGGGATCGTCAGCGTCAGCGAGGCGAGGCCGGCAAGGGCCAGGCCGATCAGGATGCCGATGATGCCGCCAAGCAGCGACAGCACGGTTGCCTCGACCAGGAACTGGATGAGGATGTGCTTTTCGTGGGCGCCGATGGCGAGCCTGATGCCGATCTCGCGCGTGCGCTCGGTTACCGACACCAGCATGATGTTCATAATGCCGATGCCGCCGACGAGCAGGCTGACGCCGGCGACGGCACCGAGCATGCCAGTCATGGTGGTGGTCGCGCTGGCCATGGCATCGGCGATCTGGGTCATGTCGCGGATCGAGAAATCATCGTCGCGGTCGGGCGTGATGCGGCGTGTGTCGCGCAAGATGTCCTCGACTCGCTGCTGCAGCACCGTGGTTGGCGTACGGTCGTCGGCGGCGACATAGATCGAATCGATGTCGCGATTGCCGGCAATGCGACGCTGATAGGCGGCGAGCGGCATCAGCACGACATTGTCCTGGTCCTGGCCGAAACCGGTATAGCCCTTCGGTTCGAGCAAGCCGATGATCTTGCAGGAAGTGCGGTTGACGCGGATGATCTCGCCTTCAGGGTCGCCGGCGCCGAAGAACTGCTGGCGCACCGTCTCGCCGATGAGGCAGACGCCGGTCCCCGAGCGGGTTTCCGAATCGCTGAACGGACGGCCCGAAACCAGATTCCAGTCGCGGGCATCGAGATAGACGCTGTCGGTTCCGGTGACGCCCGAGGTCAGGCTTTCGGTGCCGAAAATGACGCGCACCTGCTTTTGCGACGCCGGCGAGATGGCACGCGCGCCGTCCAGATGCGCGACAAGCGCTGCGAGATCTTTGTCGCCCAGCGGTCGGATGACCTGATCGAGCCCTCCAGGTCCGCCAGGCCCGGCCGGACGGCCGGAACGGATGACGAGCAGATTGCTGCCGAGCTTGGAAATGTCGGATTTGACCTTCTCGGTGGTGCCCGAGCCGATGGTCAGCATGGCGATGACGGCGGCGACGCCGATGACGATGCCGAGCAGCGTCAGGAACGAGCGCAGCACGTTGCGGCGGATGGAGCGGAGCGAGAGGCGAACGGTTTCCCAGATCATGGCTAGGCCATCTCGAGATTGGCTGTGTCCAAGGCGACATGGCCATCGAGGAAACGGATCGTGCGCTGCGCATAGCCGGCAACATCGGCTTCGTGCGTGACCATGGCGATAGTCAGCCCGAGCTCGCTGTTCAGCTGCGTCAGGAGTTCCATGATCTCGTGCGTGCGTGCGGTGTCGAGATTGCCGGTCGGCTCGTCGGCAACGAGCAGCGTCGGCCTGGTGACGATGGCGCGGGCGATCGCCACGCGCTGCTGCTGGCCGCCGGACAGCTCGGCTGGCGTATGATGCTCGCGGCCGACAAGGCCGACCTCGGCAAGCGCCTGCATGGCAAGGCCGCGACGCTCGCGGGCACCAACGCCGCGGTAGATCAGCGGCAGTTCGACATTCTCCGCCGCCGTGGTGCGCGGCAAGAGGTTGTAGCCCTGGAAGACGAAGCCGACATAGAGGTTGCGCAGTACGGCGCGGCGATTGCGATCGAGACGGCCGGCGTCGATGCCTTCGAAGCTGTAGGTCCCAGCGGTCGGCGTGTCGAGGCAGCCAATGATGTTCATGGCCGTCGATTTGCCCGAACCGGACGGGCCCATAATGGCGATGAATTCGCCGCGCCTGATGGCGAGGTCGACGCCGGCCAGCGCATGCACCCGGGCTTCGCCCTGGCCATAGCTTTTCCAGACCTTGTCGAAGCCTATGAGGGTGGTCGCGCCCGATGCCACGATCAGCTCCGCTGCTGCGAGGCGGTAATGACTTGCGCGCCTTCCTCCAGGCCGGAGACGATCTCGGTCAGTTCTCCGTCTGTCGAGCCGACCCTGACGTTGACCGGATGCGGCCGCCCATTCTCCAGCACGTAGAGCGTGCGCGAGCCGTCGGTGGGCTTCGCCGCCGCCTGGTGCTGGCGGTTGCCGCCGGGGCGTCCCATGCGGCCGGTGAACAGGTCGGTGAGGCTCCAGCCGCGCTCCGCCGTCTGCGCCGGCCGGTAGCGGAAGGCGATCGATGGCACGGTGAGCACGTTCTTGGCCTGCTTGGTGACGACCGAGGCGGTGGCTGTCATGCCGGGCCGCAACAGAACCTCGCTATTGTCGACGTCGAGCCTTGCATCGTAGGTAACGACACCGTCGGTGGTGACCGAGGCATAGGAAATGTCGCGGATTTCGGCGTCGAATGGCCGTTCGGGGAACGCGTCGACGGTGAAGCGCGCATGCTGGCCGGGTTTGACGGCGCCGATATCGGCCTCGTCGACCGCAGCCTTCAATTCCATGTTCTTCAAATCCGCGGCGATGACGAACAGCACCGGCGCCTGCAGCGAGGAGGCGACCGTCTGGCCGGGGTCGACCGAGCGCGTCAGTATGATGCCGTCGATCGGAGCGTAGATGGTACTCTTGGCAAGATCCGTCTGTTGCGCCTTGAGATCGGCATTGGCCATGGCGAGGTTGGCTTTGGCGATATCAAGCGCCGCCTTCGAGCGGTCGCGGGTGGCGGTTGCCGCTTCGAGCGACTGGTCCGTCGCCATGCCGCGCTTGGTCAGTTGCGCCGCGCGCACCAGCGCCTTTTCGTTTTCGGCCAGGGTCACGGTGGCGTCCTCGACGCTCGCCGCCGCTGCCTTGGCGGAGGCCTGGGCGCGCTCGATCTGCACCTCCAGCTTTGCGGTGTCGAGCGCGGCCAGCACATCGCCCTTCTTCACCAGCTGGTTCTCGTTGACCGAAACCGAGCGGACGACGCCGGAGAGTTCGCTGGAAATATCGACCTGGGTGAGAGGCTGCAGCGCGCCGGTAGCCGAAACGGCGACGGTAAGGTCGGCCATGGCGGCCAGTGTCGTGGTATACTCGATCTTGGCGGGCGAGCCCGCATACCACTGGTAGCCGACGACACTCGCGGCGACGGCAAGCAGTGCGAACACTGCGTAACCCCAACCGCGACGGCGTTTTGTCTTCAGGCCCTGGTGGTCGAGCCCGAGCGCCGTCTCGATAGCGGAAGCGGATTCCGTCTTTGGCAGATTGACAATCTGGTCCACGCCGGACCCCTATGTTCAGTGATATCCCATCGGTGCACAAATCAGGCCTTATGGTTCAAAATTCAAATTAAATTTCGCTCATGTTTGGAATGAGGCAGAGGACTTACTGAGATGCAGCCGCGGAATTACTTGCTTTACGACGTATTCACCACCAACCGGCTGGCCGGCAATCCGCTGGCCGTGGTGCTCGACTGTGATGGGCTGGACGTTGCGACGATGCAGGCGGTGGCGCGCGAGTTCAACCTGTCCGAAACCGTCTTCGTGCTGCCGCCGGACAACCCGAAGCACCGGGCCCGCATCCGTATCTTCACGCCCGATTATGAAATGCCGTTCGCCGGCCACCCAACCGTCGGCTCGGCGATAGCGCTCGCCGAAATTGCGGGAGAGGCCGCCGGCATCTTCGTGCTCGAGGAGAATATTGGCCCGGTGCGCTGCGCTGTCAGCAAGCACGACGGTTCGACCTTTGCCGAGTTCGACCTGGCGAAACTGCCGGCGCAGCTGGCATTGTCGGCCGATCCCGAGGCGATCGGCGCGGCCCTTGGCCTTGGGCCGCACGAGATCGGCTTCGAGAACCACCGCGTTTCGTTCTGGTCGGCGGGCGTGCCCTACGTGACCATCCCCGTCGCCAATCTGGAGGCGGCCGCCCGGATCAGGCTGGACAACCAGGCCTGGTCGGAGCTCGCACCACGCAAGAGCGAATGGGCCTTCGCCAGCCCCTATGTCTATTGCCGCGAGACGGTGCATCACGACAGCGCCTTCCATGTCCGCATGATGGTGCCCGGCAATCCGTCCTACGAAGACCCGGCGACCGGCTCAGCGGCGGCCGCCTTCGCCGGCGCGATCATGCATTTCGACGGCCCGACGGACGGCGTTTCACAACTGTGGATCGAGCAGGGGCTGGAGATGGGCCGGCCTTCGCGCATTCGCCTCGAACTGAATGTCGAAGGCGGCAAACTGGCGGCCGCCCGCATCGGCGGCCATGCGGTGAAGGTGGCTGAAGGCAGGCTTTTTGTTTGACGGGCGCGGCACTTCGGCGATTTGTCGGGAAATGAATCCCGCGGGGCTGGACATGGCGGATATCGGCGGCTATATGCCCGCCAACGCCGGTTTTGCCGGCCGAGTGGGTGCGTAGCTCAGTTGGTAGAGCAGCTGACTCTTAATCAGCGGGTCCACAGTTCAATCCTGTGCGCACCCACCAAAAATCTCCAGGATTTGGTGGAAGGACCTTAACGAGCTGGGAACGCGAGACGGCGTTTTGCAGGTTTGCACGTATCAGCCAGCTGCGGTCGGCTCGCCCGACTATTGGATGGTGGGCCTCAGATAGGTCAGGATTGCTCGCGTTATGGCTATCACGCCGTCGACGGCATCGAAGTTTGTTTTGCTCTTGCCTGCGATCCATTCGAGTTCAGGATGCCTGGGCAGTCGAAGTGCATTGAATAGCGCCTCGCCCGAGAGACCGCCCAGTCCAAAGGATGTAGGTTCATCGTCTGCGTAGTAAGGAAAGTGAAAATCCAGCCGGATAGGCCCACCATATCCAAGCTTAAAGGTCATTATGACTGTAACATCGTGACCAAATCTGTTCTCAAAAATTCCGCAGAACCTAAGGTCCTTGGCATCATAGCTATGCCACTGCGTCGATAATCCCAAAGAATCCCCAAGCCCTGAGGGTATGCGCTTTCAGTTCTTTGCGATTGGGGAATTTTGCCTCTTCAGGATCGAAGGGAAGGGGTGGATCGATGTAGTCTGTCTCGGTTCGCCAATCTTCCGCGGCGCTGCGAAGATCTTCAAAAATCTGAACGATGCTCGGGTCTGTCTGCTCGCCAGAAAAGATTGAGATTCGCCATTGAGAAATCATCTCGCATAGCTCTTCGACCGTATGGCCCGATCGCTCTGCCCAATCCTCGGTGGCGAGTATCCACGGCGAATTGTATTTCAGCCCGGCAAAAGCGCCGCTCTTGCTGTCGAAATCTCTGATGATCCGAGCAAGAATATCGCGAAGCCCCTGTTTGGGGTCTCCGAAGATCTGTGAGCGTTTGTTCATCAAAGCGATCCGCGCTTGGCTCCACCTTACTTCTCCGAGACCCCAGCCTCTTCAAAGCTTGCCATGCGCGTATGGCATTCTAGGGCTGAACGAACAATGTTGACTGCGAGGCAGGCGCCGGAGCCTTCGCCGAGCCGCATGCCGAGGTCGAGCAAGGGCGGCAGGCCGAGTGCCTCCAGCAGCCGGCGATGGCCGGATTCAGCAGAGACGTGAGCGGCCAGTGTGTGAGCGAGGCCGGCAGAGTGCAATCTCGCCAAGGGTGCGGCGGCGGCGGTGCAGACGAAGCCGTCGAGCAGCACCGGGACGCCTAGGTGGCGCGCAGCCAGCGTCGCACCAAGGATCGCCGCGAGCTCGCGGCCGCCGAGGGCTGCCGCTACTTTCAGGGGGTCGGCTAGCGCCGGGGCGTGGCGCTTCAGGCCGGCCTCAATGGCGACGATCTTGCGCACGAGGCCGGCGTCGTCGACGCCGGTGCCACGCCCTGTCCATCGCTCCGCGCCGCCGCCGAACAGCGCGGTCGAGATGGCCGCCGCCGGCGTGGTGTTGCCGATGCCCATTTCGCCGAAGCAGACGAGGTCGAGTTCCTTGCTGATCGCGTCGTAGCCCGCGGAGACGGCGGCGAGGAAGGCCTCGTCGTCCATCGCCGGCTCTTGCGTGAAGTCGCCGGTCGGGCGGTCGAGGTCGAGCGGGATGACGTCGAGTTCGGCGCCGGCAATGCGGGCAAGCTGGTTGATGGCAGCACCCCCACCGGCGAAATTCGCCACCATCTGCACGGTGACCTCCGACGGGAAGGCCGACACGCCTTGCGCGGTGACGCCGTGGTTGCCGGCAAAGACGAAAACCTTGACGCGGTCGAGCTTTGGCATGTCGTGGCCCTGCCAGCGCGCCAGCCAGGCGGCTACTGTCTCCAGCCGGCCGAGGCTGCCTTGCGGCTTGGTCAGCGTGTCCTGGCGCCGGGCGACGGCATTTGCGGCGGCATCGCTGCCAGTGGGCAGGTCGAGGCAGGCGGCGCGCAGTTCATCGAGCGATTTGAAAGGCATGGGGGCAAAATCTCCGAAACAGAGTCAGGAAAGGGAAACGGAAGCGACGAGCAGGATTGCGATCTCGCCCAGCTGCTGAAGGGCGCCGACGGTGTCGCCGGTCTGGCCGCCGACCTGGTTCAGGCAAAGCGCGCGGAAGGCGGCGAATAACAGACCGAGCAGGATGATCGCGAAAACGGCAGCGCCGAACCCAAGCGCCAGCAGCGCGATCGCACCGAGTACGGTACCGATACCGGCGGTTTCGGCCGTGACTGCGCCTGCATCAATCGAGAGGCCGTCGCTGCGGGCCGGTGGCAGCAGGTGCATGAAGGCGGAGGGCAGGCCGCGCGACGCGGCATGCGCGGCAATGAGGGCCCAGAAGACATGAGCCGGGCCGGCGAATCCAGAGAGCACGCTCCAGCGGATCAGCAGCGAGACAGCAAGTGCACAAGCGCCGTAGGCACCGATGCGGCTGTCGCGCATGATCTCCAGCTTTTTGTCGCGTGTCTTGCCGCCGCCAAATCCGTCGGCGACATCCGAAAGCCCGTCCTCATGCAGGCAGCCGGTAGCGAGCAAGATCGCGGCAAGGGCCAACGCTGCAGCAGGGCCAGCGGCGAGGCCGAGCCTCGTGCCGCCGGCGTAGACCAGCGCACCGACCAGAGCGACGGCGAGACCGGCAACGGGTGCAGCCCAGATCGCAGCGGCAAGGCTGCGGCCACGGAAGTCGGCTCTCGGCAGCGGCAGCCGGGTAAAGAAGACGAGGCAAAGCGCGATATCATCGAGAATTTGCTGTTGCGAGGCCTTCATCCGCCCCTCGCAATGGCATGGAAGAACGTGCCGCTGACATTGCCGCGCCGGTAGCCCGAGGCGCCGAGCGGATTTCCTTGACCGTCGGCGAGGTCGGCCAGCGGCTCGTCATTGCCGGTCGCAATCATCTGCGCGTAGTGGAATTCATGGCCGCGGATCAGCGTGCCTTGGCCGCCGAGCGGACAGCCGGAGCGCAGCCGCGCCTCGCGGTAGCCGAGATTCATCTTGCGCTTGGCGAAGCTGGTCGAATGACCGAGGAGGCCAAGCATCCGATGCGTCTCGCCCGACGCGTCCTCGAGCGCTTCGCCCAACACCATGAAGCCGCCGCACTCGCCGTGCACCGGCCGCGTGGCGGCGAACCTCGCCATGCCCGCCCTGAAATTCGCGGCGGCGGCGAGGCGGCCGGCGTGAAGCTCGGGATAGCCGCCGGGCAGCCAGCAGACATCGCAATCGTCGCCAGGCGCCTCATCGGTGAGCGGCGAGAACGGAACGATCTCGGCGCCGGCCTTGCGCCAATGCATGGCGACATGCGGATAGAGGAAGGTGAAGGCGGCGTCCTCGGCGAGTGCAATGCGCTGGCCGGGGGGAGGCAGCGCATCGCCGAAATTGCCCGGCGCGGGCGTGAATGGCGCCGCCAGCGCCATGATGGCCTCGAGGTCGAGCGAGCGCTCGACCATGTCGGCCAGCCGGTCGAGATGCGCCATCAGATTCTCATATTCGCCGGCCTGGACGAGGCCGAGATGGCGCTCGGGCAGGTTGAGCGAGGGATCGCGCAGGATAGCGCCGACGACAGGCAGGCCGAGTGCCTCGATGGCATCGCCGCATAGCCGGCGGTGGCGCTCGCTGCCCAGCCGGTTGAGCACGACCCCGGCCATGCGCACATCGGGGTCATAAATAGCAAAGCCCTTGGCGACGGCCGCCGCCGTGGTCGACTGTCCGGAGACGTCGAGCACCAGCAGCACCGGCAGGCCATAGAGCCGGGCGAGATCGGCGGCCGAGCCGGAACGGCCCGGAGCAGCAGGGATCCCGTCGAACAGGCCCATGGCGCTTTCGAGGAAGATGAAGTCGGCGTCCTCGGTCGCTTCGCCGGCCAGTGCGTTGAGCAGGGCGGGCGGCATTGCCCAACTGTCGAGATTGATGCCGGACAACCCGGTGGCGGCGGTGTGGAAGCCGGGATCGATATAGTCCGGGCCGGATTTGGCGCCGCGCACTTTCAGGCCGCGCCGGGCAAGTGCGCGCAAAATGCCGATGGTGACGCTGGTCTTGCCCGAGCCCGAGCGCGGCGCGCCGATGATGATGGCGCGGGTCATGGCTCACCCGCCAGTGCCGCGCGCATCCCGACGATCCCGCCGACGACGA
Organism: Mesorhizobium sp. M0601; assembly: GCF_040320845.1. Taxonomy (NCBI): domain Bacteria; kingdom Pseudomonadati; phylum Pseudomonadota; class Alphaproteobacteria; order Hyphomicrobiales; family Phyllobacteriaceae; genus Mesorhizobium; species Mesorhizobium sp. M0601. The sequence continues at coordinate 134,745 of NZ_JAMYQK010000003.1, read as the reverse complement.
TCAGCGCCGGCGAGGTCAAGCCGGCTGCGGCCGTTTCCTCGGCAATCGTCGCGAGCGTGGCGACGACGATACGCTCCTGCGGCGTCGTCGCGGCAACGATGGCCGCGGCGGGCGTCGAAGATGGCAGGCCGCCCTCGAGCAGCGAAGCGGCGATCAGCGGCAGGTTGGCCATACCCATATAGATGACCACCGGCTGGCCGGTGCGAGCGATTGCCGCCCAGTCGAGATCATCATCGGTGCCGGCGGCATGGCCGGTCGCCAGGATCAGCGCCTTGTTGATGCCGCGCATGGTGCCGGGAATGCCGGTCGCGGCCAGCGCGCTGAGGCCGGACGTCAGGCCAGGCAGGATGCGGAACGGGATAGTTTCCCCGGCCAGCGCCAGCGCCTCTTCGCCGCCACGCCCGAAAATATAGGGGTCGCCGCCCTTCAGCCTGACGACGCGCCGGCCCGCGCGCGCCAGCCGGACCAGCAGAGCGGTTATGTCGTCCTGCTTCATCGACGGCTTGCCGCCGCGTTTGCCGGCATAGAACAGTTCCGCGCCCTCGGCGACGGCGACGACCGCGGGCGAGACCAGCGCGTCATAAACCAGCGCGTCGCACTGTCCGAGGGCGGCCAGCACTTCCAGCGTCAGGCAGCCGGGATCGCCAGGGCCGGCACCGGCTAGCCAGACGTGACCGGGCTCCAGCTGGCGCGGCTTGAAGTTCAGCCGGGTGAGCGCCTGCTCGACCGTAGTGTTTCTATTGCTGCCGCTCACAATCCGTCCCGTCCGCGAAAGCGCCGCTGGTAATGCGCGTCATACAGTGAACTTTCGCCAAAGCCTTCGGCCGCCAGCGAGCGGCCGACGAAGATGATTGCCGTGCGTTCCATCGGATCGGCGGCCAATTGCGCCTCGATGGTGGCCAGCGTGCCGGTCAGCACGCGCTCGTCCGGCCAGGAGGCACGGAAGACGACCGCGACCGGGCAGTCGGCGCCGCAATGCGGCGTCAGCTCGGCGACGACGCGGTCGATGGCGTGGATGGCAAGGTGGATGGCCAGCGTGGCGCCGGTGCGGCCGAAGCCGGCCAGCGTTTCGCCGGGCGGCATTTTCGAGGCGCGGCCGGAGATTCGGGTCAACACCAGGCTTTGCGCGACTTCTGGAATGGTCAGCTCGCGGCGCAGCGCTGCCGCCGCAGCGGCGAATGACGGCACGCCCGGCGTCAGCGTGTAGGGAATGCCGTGCTTTTCCAACCGGCGGATCTGCTCGGCAACGGCGCTCCACACCGAAAGATCGCCGGAATGCAGGCGGGCGACATCATTGCCGGCCGCGTGGGCGGCCAGATATTCGGCCTCGATCTCGTCGAGCGACATCGGCGCGGTGTCGATCAACCTCGTTCCGGGCGCGCAGTGCTGCAACAGCTCGGGCGCGACGATCGATCCGGCATAGAGGCAGACGGGACAACTGCCGAGCAGGCGGCTGCCGCGCAAGGTGATGAGGTCGGCAGCACCCGGGCCGGCACCGATGAAGTGAACGGTCATGCCGCCTCTCCGCTGATGGCGATGGCGCAAGTGACAGCACCGAGCACGGTGCGCGGCCCGAGCAGTTTTGCGCCTTTGCCGGCGGCGGCAAGCGCCGAGGCTTCGGAAACTGACGGCGTGCCGGCATGCTCCTGCGATAGGTCGGAACGGCTGGTCGTAGATGCGGCTTTGAGTTCGTCCTGCCCGACAACGATCACCGGAAGGCGGAGTTCGCGTCCGGCGTCGAAGATTGCCGCCTCATCCTGCTTGAGAGACGCGGTCGCGAGGGCCGAAAGCGCGGGCAGGGCAAGCCCGTGCGCCTCCAGCGCGGTTTCTACCGCGGCAAGCACGTCCGTTGCGCTGACGCCTTTGCGGCTGCCGATGCCCGCGACCATCATGGCTTGACCCAACTCCATTGAGTGACCGGCATAGCCGGCCGCCAGGCCTGCATCGAACCAACCGGCGAAGTACGGGATACAGCGATGCGGGCGAGCTGGCCGCCGTGCGCGGCGTGACGGGAAAGCAGCAGCGCCTCCATCTCCAGGGTCACCGCATTGGCGACGAGGCGGCCGCCGGCAGGCAAGGCATCGATGGCTCCTTCCAGCACGCCGGCATCGCTGCCGCCGCCGCCGATGAAGATCGCCGCGGGCGTCTCCAGCCCGGCAAGAGCTTGCGGTGCCGAACCTTCGACGACGGTGAGACTGGGAACGCCGCAAGCCGCGGCGTTGCGTCGGATGCGCGCGGCGCGGGTCGGATCAGCCTCAACGGCAATGGCGCGCATGGAGGGATGCCCCAGCATCCATTCGATGCCAATGGAGCCCGATCCAGCGCCGATGTCCCACAGCAGTTCGCCGCGTCTTGGCGCGAGAGCGGACAGGGTGATGGCGCGCACTTCGCGTTTGGTGATCTGGCCGTCATGCTCGAACAAATGATCGGCAAGTCCCGGTGTCAGCGGCAGGATGCGTGCTTGCGAAGTCGATTCAACTTCGATCGCGAGCACGTTGAGCGGGTTGATCTTTTCGAGGTCGAAAGTGCCGGCGCTCGCCGAGCGCAGGCTTTCGTTCGGCCCACCCAGCGCCTCCAGCACCATCAACCGCGAAGCGCCGAAGCCAAGTTCGGTCATGAGACGGGCAATCGCTCCCGGTGCATCGCTGTCCGAGGTCAGCGCGAGAATGCGGGTGCAAGGATGCAGCAACGGCCGGATCAGGTCGAGCGAGCGGCCATGCAGCGAAATGGTCTCGACGTCCTGCAGCGCCCAGCCCAGGCGTGAGGCGGCCAGCGAAAAGGCCGAGGGCGCGGGGATCACCCGCATACCCTCTGCCGCGACCTTGCGGGCGAGGGTGACGCCGACACCGTGGTAGAGGGGATCGCCGGAGGCCAGCACGCAGACGCGTCTGCCGGAGAGCGCCAGCACGTCGCGCATCTCGGCATCGAAAGGTGTCGGCCAGGCGCGCGCTTCACCTTTGGCGAGCGACGCGACGAGGGCAAGGTGGCGCTTGCCGCCGAAGACGAATTCGGCCTCCGCGATCAACCGCTTGGCCTCGTCGCCGAGACCCGCTACACCGTCCTCGCCGATGCCGATGATCGTGAGCCACTTTGAGGTGAGCTTGGCGCCGCGCGGAGCTTCAGCAGGCATGACGACCCACCGCATTCTGATCCTCGGCGGAACCACGGAAGCCCGGCAAATGGCCGGAAAGCTGGCCGCGCGCGCGGATATTTCGGTCATGCTGTCGCTGGCCGGCCGCACCGAAAACCCGGCCGCGCAGGGGGTGCCGGTGCGGGTCGGCGGCTTCGGCGGTGCCGGCGGGCTGGCGGCGTATCTCCGCCAGAACAAGATCGACCTGCTGATCGACGCCACGCATCCCTATGCGGCGCGAATCTCTGCCAATGCGGCGGAAGCAGCGCGCATGACCGGCGTGCCTATCGTTGCGCTCAGGCGTCCCGGATGGGAGGCGGTCGAAGGTGATCGCTGGATGTTGGTCGACACCGTTGCCAGCGCGGTGACGGCTCTGGGATCGGTGCCGCGCCGCGTGTTCCTGGCGCTCGGGCGACAGGAGGTCGCTGCCTTCAAGGCCGCTCCCCAGCATCATTATCTCATCCGCAGTGTCGACCCGGTCGAGCCCAGGCTCGCTGTGCCCGATGCGACCTATCTCTTGGCGCGCGGGCCGTTTCGGGAAGTCGACGAACATGCACTGCTTCTGCAACACCACATCGAAGTCGTTGTTTCCAAAAACAGCGGCGGCGAGGCGACCTACGGCAAGATCGCGGCGGCGCGAGCGCTGGGAATCGAGGTGGTGATGATCCGCAGGCCGGCGCTGCCGGACGTCACGTCGGCTGAGACCGTCGAATCTCTTGGCGAGATGGTCGATCATGTTCTGGTCGGTCATGTTCTTGGGCCCGTTGCCGAACGCGGCGTGTAGACCAGCGCGGCCTTGTCACCCCGCTTGATGATCCTGGTTTCCGGCGAGCCGATGATGATGCAGGTCGACATGTCGGCCTTCGCGGCATCGGCGTCGGCCAGCAGAAAAACCTCGATGCGCTCGTCGGGGCGGCCGGCGGCACGGCCGAAGATCACCGGCGTGGTGCCGGGCAGGATCGCAGCAAGGCATTCGAAGGCGCGGCCTAGCTGCCATGGGCGCGCCTTGCTGATCGGGTTGTAGAGCGCGATTACGAAGCCAGCGCCGGCTGCCGCCAGCAGGCGTAGCTCGATCAGATCCCACGGCTTCAGATTGTCGGACAGGGAGATGGCGCAGAAATCATGGCCGAGCGGCGCGCCGATGCGGGCGGCGACGGCGAGCATGGCGGTGATGCCGGGCACGATGGCGATGTCGACCGCGCGCCATTCGGGTGGGCCCGCCTCCATCGCCTCGCAGACGGCCGCGGCCATGGCGAAGACGCCGGGATCGCCGCCCGACACGACGGCGACATCGTGGCCTTCCACAGCCTTCAGCAGCGCGTCCCTGGAGCGCGCGAGTTCCTCGCGATTGTCGGAAGCGACGCGAATCTGGTCGGGACGCAGATCGAGCCGGTCGAGATAGGGTTTATAGCCATAGAAGAATTTTGCCTCGGCAACGGCACGGCTTGCCTCCGGCGTCACCTGGTCGGCGTTGCCGGGCCCGAGGCCGATGACAGTGAGGCGGCCGCTCATGCTTCGGCTTTCAATGCGCTTGGCCGGCCCGACCAGCCGGCCACCAGCACGATGGCGAAATAAGGCGCCTGGTCGTCCTTTTTATCGACCAGCCGCATCGAGACGCCGCCCGGCATGGTGCCGCGCTCGACATAGATGGCCCGCGCCAGCTTGTCGGTTGCCTCCAGCGCGCGCCTGATCTTGGGCAGGTTGCGGCCGACCTTCATGATCACCGCAGCGTCGGTGTCGGCGAGGCGACGCGTCAGCTCGAATTCGCTCATGGTGCCCGGCAGCACCGTCAGCACGTCGTCGCCCTGGACGATAGGCAGGCCGGTCGCCGACCAGCAGCCGGACATGGCGGTGACGCCGGGAATGACTTCGCTCGGAAAGCGGTGCGCCAGCCGGACATGAAGATGCATGTAGGAGCCGTAGAAAAGCGGATCGCCTTCCGAAAGCACCGCGACCATCCTGCCGGCGCTGAGGTGCTCGGCGACCTTTTCGGCCGACTGCTCGTAGAAATCCGTTATCTGCGACCGGTAATCGCTGTGGTCCTTGTCGATCTCGGTCGTCACCGGATAGAGCAGCGGCAGTTCGATCAGATCAGGGCGAAAATGCGCGCCGACAATGGCGCGCGCGTTGCTGTTGTTGCCGCGCTTAGCGAAATGCGCGACGACATCGGCCTCGGCCAGCGCGCGCACTGCCTTCAGCGTCAAGAGTTCCGGGTCGCCGGGTCCGGTGCCGACGCCGACAAGCCTGCCTTTTGCAATCGTATTCATAGGCCCGGCCTCGCCAATGCATTGAGTGCGGCGGCGGTCATGGCGCTGCCGCCCAGCCGGCCGCGCACGATGGCGTAAGGCACGCCATAGGAATTTTCGGCCAGCGCATCCTTCGATTCGGCGGCACCGACAAACCCGACCGGCATGCCGATGATCGCCGCCGGCTTCGGCGCGCCGTCGCGCAGCTTTTCCAGCAGATAGAAAAGGGCTGTCGGCGCATTGCCGATGGCGACGACCGAACCGGCCATGCGCTCGCCCCACAGGTCGATCGCCGCGGCCGAGCGGGTGTTGCCGATCTTTCTCGCGATGTCGGCTGTCCGTGGATCGCGCAGCGTACAGATCACCTCGTTGCCGGCCGGAAGCCGGGCGCGCGTGACGCCATGCGAGACCATCTGCGCGTCGCAGAAGATCGGCGCGCCGGCCCCCAACGCCGTGCGCGCGGCGGCGACGAAATCGCTCGAGAAAACGAAGTGTCGCGCAGCGTCGACCTGGCCGCAGGCGTGGATCATGCGGATAGCGATTTCGGCCTCGGCTTCGGAAAAGCGCGACAGGTCGGCCTCGGCGCGGATAATGGCGAAGGAGCGCTCGTAGATCGCCGTGCCGTCATGGATGTAGTCGTAGGCGTTCTGGGCGGGCATGCTCATTCCTGTCGATAGATTTCGGTGATGCCGGCCGCGCCGAGCCTCGCCAGGCAGGCGGCAGCGGTTTCGCCGGGATGTCGTGCGCTGCGGATCGCCGCTGCAACGCGGCCGATGCCGTGCGCGGCGTCGTAGCCCGGCCTGTATCCGGCGGGCAATGCCTTTGCCGTCCCGTCCACGACAAGTCCGGCTCCGTTTTCGCCGCCGACCAGGGTCAGCGGCGCCGGACCGGGATGGGCGCAACCCTTAGCGCAGCCTGAGATGTGCAGCGTTAAGGAGGAATCGAGGATGTCGCGGTTTTCTGTAGCGATGATCTCGGCGATGTCGCGGGTGGCGATGCGGCCGGAGGCGCAGGCGGGTGCGCCGGGGCAGGCGGCGATCCTGGTGCGCGCGTCGGCTGCGTCGGTGACAAAGCCGAGGGCTGCGGCGGTCTTCTGGAGGGAAAGACATGCGGCTGGGGAGAGGCCAAGCAAAAGCAGCGCGCGACCCGGCGCCAGGCGGATTTCGGTGGTACCGAGGGTGAGGGCGTGTTGGGTGAGATCGATAAGTTTTTGCGCTGGTATGCTGCCGAACGGCAGGCCGATGCCGAGGGAGGTACTGCCGGCTGCCAGATCGAAAACTCCGATGGGCCGGCGATCCTTCGCGCCCCCCTCTGTCCTGCCGGACATCTCCCCCTCCAGGGGGGAGATTGCGCCTTCGTCTCCGATTTCGCCAATCGCCGAAGGTGCTGGGGGGAAGCCGCCGGCGAAGCTGCCGATCTCCCCCCTTGTGGGGGAGATGTCCGGCAGGACAGAGGGGGGCGCGACGGATCGCCAACTTGCGAGAGATCTCAGCTGCCTCGCCGTCAAATCCCGCGCATGGGCATCGCGGCCCTTTTCGGCAACCATCCTGAGAATGGCGACGGCGATGTCACAAGCCGCATCTTCCTCGGACATCGCCAGCGGCGTGGCACCCTGCGCATCTCCGGCGAGCGATACCCGCCACTTAATTCCGTCGGCGGCCCGCACCCCGACCAGCCTGACATCGGCCGTAACCGCATCCATCGTCAGTTGCCCGCGGCCGTCAACAATCACCGACACCTTCGGGCCAAGGCGTTGCGTAACACCGGCGTCCTCAATTGCCGCCCGAATCCGCTGCGCCATTGGGCGCGGGTCGGCTATCTCCTCCTGGTCGAGCCCGGCCAGCGGGCCGGTCTCGACCGGCACGCCGGTGCGCACCGCGATGCCGAGCACATCGACCTCCATCGCCAGCAGCCGCGCGCTTGCCGGCGTCAGGCCGCGGATCTGCAGGCTGCCGCGGGCGGTCACTTCCATGATACCGTTGCCATGGCGCAAGGCGGATTCGCAGAGTCCGATCAACGATTTCGGCAACAGTCCTCCAGCGACCGGATTGAGCCGCACCAGCAGCCCGTCGCCGGTCTGCATCGGCGCGGACAAGGCAGGGCAGGCGCCACGGCGCGAGAAAGCGTTCATGCCGCCACTCCCAGAGCTTGCGCTTCGGCAATCAGTGCGGTGAGATCGTCATCGATCGAATTGCGCAGCGGATGCCAGAGCCCGCGCCGCCGTGCCGACAGCAAACGCTCGGCAATCACCTTTGCCGCCGCCGGGTTCTCGCGCAGGATGAAGGCGCGCACCACGGGGTCGCCAAGATAGGCGTCGTGCATCGCCTCGATCAGCGTGCCCGATATGGCATGGGTAGTCTCGGCAAAGCCGACCAGCCGGTCGACCGTCTCGGCGAATTCCGAGGCGCCGCGCGGGCCATGACGCATCTGGCCGGCGATGAAGCGCGGGTTGACCGCGCGTGCCCGCACGACGCGCGACACGGCCTCCCTGATCGAGCGCGGCTTCGGTCTTTGCGGGTCCGTGGTGTCGAGCACGATCACGTCGGCGTTCTTGCCGAGCGCGGCAAGCGCTGCCGAAAAGCCGCCGATGAAGGCGACGTCGGCCGAGCCTTCGAGGATGTCGCGGCCGGGGTCGTCGCCGGTATGAACCAGAAGGTCGGCCTCGGCGAGGCGGCCCTCAAAAGCGCCGGGCGCCGAAATGCCTTCGCCCTCGGAGCCGCCATAGGCGTGCGAGGTGGCGGCGAGATACGTGCGGCCGATCTCTTCGCGCGCGGCCCAGTCGCCGCTCGACAACAAGTCCTCGATGCCCGCGCCGTAAGTGCCCGGCGAGGTGCCGAAAATGCGCGGGCTGATCTTGCCGTCGATGCGGGTCCTAGCGGCGAGCGGGTTTTCCGAATCGTCCTCGTCGCGGGTCGCCACCGCGTTGGCCGCGGCGTCGATCAGCGCGATCTGGGTCGGGAACATGTCGCGGAACAGGCCCGATATGCGCCAGGTGACATCGATGCGCGGACGGCCGAGTGTTGCCGGCGGCAGCACGTCTATGCCGGTAATGCGGCCGGTGGCGGAATCCCATTGCGGCCGGCAGCCCATCAGCGCCAGTCCTTGCGCGATCTCCTCACCGCCGGTGCGCAGCGAGGCCGAGCCCCACAGGTCGATGACCAGCGAGCGCGGCCAGTCGCCATGCGATTGCATGTAGCTGCGGACCACTTCTTCCGCTGCCATCTTGCCCAGATCATAGGCGGTCGGCGTCGGCATGGTACGCGGGTCGGCGGTAAACAAATTACGGCCGGTCGGCAGCACATCGCTCCGGCCACGCGCCGGCGCACCGGCCGGACCGGCAGCGACGTGGCGGCCGTCGAGGGCGGCAAGCAGCGCGGTTTTTTCAGCTGCCGCGCTTTGCCGCCACAACGGATCAGCCTCGCCTTCCGGCGAGCGGCCGTAAATGTGCAGGCCGTCCTTGATGGCGAAATCCTTGAGATCGCAGAGCCAGGCGTCGATGCGGCGCAAAGCCTCGTCGGCCGCATCGGTCCTCGCGACGCCTGCCTCTGAGGCGAGGCCGGTCTTTTCCGCCGTCTCGACGATCAGCTTCGCCAGGCGGTCGCGGCGGCGGCGGTCGAGCCCGTCGGCCTGGGCATATTCGTCAACCAGTCGTTCAAGCCTGTGCTGGTTTTCGTCCAGCCCGGCGCCGGTCAGCGGCGGCGGCAGATGGCCGAGCGTGACGGCGGCAATGCGCCGCTTGGCCTGCGCTGCCTCTCCCGGGTTGGAGACGATGAAGGGATAGATGACGGGCAGGGGACCGGTGACTATCTCGGGAAAGCAGTTTTCGCTGAGCGCCACGGTCTTGCCGGGCAGCCACTCCAGCGTGCCATGGGCGCCGACATGGACAATTGCATGGATGCCGAGCGACTTGCGCAGCCAGAGCCCAAAGGCGACCAGCGCATGGCGCGGCGGCAGCGTCGGGTCGTGATAGTCGGCGCGGCGGTCGGCTGAGCGCCCGCGGTCAGGGGCGAGTGCCACGGTGACGTTGCCGAAGATGGCTGTGCGGAAGGCGAATTGTTTTTCGCTGACCAGCAGCGAAGGTTGGCGTTCTGTCGCGCCCCCCTCTGTCCTGCCGGACATCTCCCCCTCAAGGGGGGAGATTGCGCTGTTGTCTCTACTTTCGCCAATTACCGAGGGCCTTAAGGGAGAGCCGGTGGCGGAACTGCCAATCTCCCCCCTTGAGGGGGAGATGTCCGGCAGGACAGAGGGGGGTGCCTCGCACAAACCTGTCTCATCTTCTGGATTTCCCCATGCGGCTTCCACCGCAGCGATGGCCGACGGCGGCAATTCCGTCGAGAAGGTCAAATACTCCTTCAATGCCAGCCCATGGCCGCCCTTTTCCAGCGTCTCCAGCAACTCGCGCGGCGTTTGCGGAATGCTTTCAACGGCGTAGCCCTGTTCGCTGAGGTCGTGCAGCATTGCCAGGACGCTGGACGGCACGTCGAGACCAACCGCGTAGCCGGTGCGACCGGGGGCGCTCGGATAGTCGGGGATCAGGATGGCGAGCTTGCGCTCCGCACGCGGCGTCCGCTGCAGGCGCACGAAGGCCTCGACACGGTTCGCCACTTGCGCCACGCGGTCGGGCTCAGGCCGGTTGGCGAAGGCGCGGAAGGCCAGCGCCGGGTCGGTTTCGCTTTCGCCCTTGAATGAAATGGCGCCGGCCAGGATGCGGCCGTCGAGCTCGGGCAGGACGACATGCATGGCAAGGTCGGCGGGCGCCAGGCCGCGCTGATTGGTTTGCCAGATGTCGCGGCGGGTGGTTGCGACGATGACCTGGAACACGGGCACGCCGGCGCGGTCGAACAGGGTTTCAACGCCGGGCTCGGCACCCGAGGCGAAAGCTGTGGCGGTGATGATGGCGGCAGGCTTCAGGGTTGCGAGCGCGGTTGCGACAAAGGCGAGCGACGCCGGGTCCTTGAGGCTGGAGACGAACATAGGCACGGGAGCCATGCCGCGGTGGCGCAGGGCTTCGAAAAGCGCGTCGATGGGCGCGACATCGGCCGCGAGCAGCATCGAACGGTAGAAGAGAATTGGCACGACGTCCCCCTCCCCCTCGAGGGGACCCGCAGGGCCGGGTGGGGTCGTCACGGCAGTGCTCGACGTTTTGTGCAGGCGCGCTTCGGAGAGGACCCCACCCCCGGCCTGCGGCCGGGCCCTCCCCTCGAGGGGGAGGGGGACACCGCGTTCTACGACCCCCAGTCCCGGCTCGTAAAATCCCGCCTTTGGCACGCTAACAGGTTCGGCTACCGCCGCACCCGATCCAGCGAGACTTGCCAGCCTCTGCACCAGCGCCGTCATATTTGCCGGCCCGCCCTCGCGGAAGTAGCCAAGCAGGGCGTCCAACTCCTCGCGCGGCAGCGTCGAGCCTTCGATCAGCCGCAAATCCTCGTCGTGGCTCTCGCCCGGCAGCAGCGCCAGCTTGATACCGCGATTTCGCGCGATAGCGGCGAGCTGGTCGCAGCCATAGCGCCACCAGTCATAGCCGCCGAGGATGCGGACCAGAATGACCTTGGCGTGGCGGGCGACGCTGTCGATCCACAGGTCGACGGACATCGGATGGCGCAGGTCGCGCAAGGCGGCGAGCCGCATCGACGGCAGGCGGTGCGCATCTGCCTTCCACGCCGCCGCCAGCCCGGCCAGGTCGCTGTCGGTGAAGGACAGCGCCACGACATCCGCAGGCGTTTGCCTGAGATCGACAGGCTCGGCGAGATCGTCGAGCGAGGCGGATGTGGTGGTGAGGATGTGCATCGCGGCTCGTACCTGGGGTCAGCCGGCGAGGATACGCTCGATGGCCGGGCGGTTCAGCCCTTTCAGGCCGATGACGACGAGGCGCGAGCGGCGGTCGTCTTCAGCGGTCCAGGCGCGGTCGTAATAGTGGTTGACGCGCGGACCGACGGCCTGCAGCAGGAGCCGCATCGGCTTGCCGCCGACTTCGACGAAACCCTTGACGCGCAACACGTTTTCTTCCTCCGCCGCCGTGGCGACGCGTTGTGCGAGCTCGTTCGGGTTGGACACAGATGCGATGTCGATGACGAACGAGTCAAAATCGTCATGTTCGTGGTCGAGCTCGTCGTCGTGGTGGGTCTTGCGGTTCTCGATGTCGTCCTCGACGGCGAGGCCGAGGCCGAGCAGCACCGAAGGGTCGACCTTGCCTTGCGAAGTCGGTACGATCTTCACCGCCCGCGCAACGTGCTTGCCGATGACGGCATTGGCACGGGCCGAGCCGGCTGCGTCCATCAGGTCGCTCTTCGACAGGATGATCAGGTCGGCGCAGGCGAGCTGGTCTTCGAACACTTCCTCGACCGGATCGTCATGGTCGAGCGTCTCGTCCTGCGCCCGCTGCGCCTGCAGGGCGTCCATGTCGTTGGCTACGCGGCCATCAGCCAGCGCCGGTCCGTCGACCACGGCAATGACGCCGTCCACCGTCACGCGGCTTTTCACCGACGGCCACTGGAAGGCCTGGACCAGCGGCTTGGGCAAAGCGAGGCCGGATGTCTCGATCAGGATGTGGTCGACCCTCGGCGTCAGCGACAGGATCTGGTCCAGCGCCGGGACGAAATCATCGGCGACGGTGCAGCAGATGCAACCATTGGCCAGCTCGACGATGTTTTCCTCGGGGCAGGTGTCGATGCCGCAGCCCTTCAGGATCTCGCCGTCGATGCCGATGTCGCCGAACTCGTTGACGATGATGGCCAGGCGCTTGCCTTTGGCGTTTTCGAGCAAATGGCGGATCAACGTCGTCTTGCCGGCGCCGAGAAAGCCGGTGACCACGGTGCAGGGAACGCGCGAAAGGGAGGCAGCGGTCATGTCAGGTCCTTCAAAAGGTCAAGGGGAGGGATGCGGGCAACCAGGCCGCGCTTCAGGCAATCGGGACGGCCGCGCCATGGAATGAGCCCATCCGTCGAGGTGGCGAACAGCTTTGCCCCGGTGACGAGATCGGCGCCGCTGGTCGTGGTCAGATCACCGAAGACGTAACTCCAGCAGCCGTCGCGCAGCATGGCCGCGCTGAGCCGGCGCTTGCAATTGCCGAGGCATTCGACGGTGCGGATTTTGATGTTTTCGCTGGAAGCAGCGCGGCGCGTGTCCTCTGCGAGCAGTTCGCCAGCGCGCGGATGAGCGTCCGAACCGGTCTCGTCACGGCAGGACGAGCAGACGATGACGGTAACGCCGGCCGGGGAATCACCATGGCCGGACAATAAATCCGCTGTCTCAGCCGGAAAACTGCTGTCGCGTTCCAAATCAGGCTCCTTGCCCGGAAAACCCGCCAGGCGATCGGATTCTTAGGTCCTAGACGGCAGGTCTCCTGGCTCGCGGGTCATCGCCTGGGTGCCGCCTTCCCGGGAATATCCCAGTGGTTTTCGGCCTTGGCTCGTCGCTTACAGTTGCGGGGACAGCCGCGGATTTGAAATCGAGATTTCGCACCGCATTCCCTCTTGGCCCCTGCCGTTGCGGGCAGGGGACCGTCTGGAACGGATTTAGGCTTGTGGAGGCAGTTGTGTCAACGCACGTCTATGGCGCGGCGATATCCGCGAGCGGCCGGCCCAAATCGCCGGCAGCGGTCACCTCGATGCGTTCCAGGCCGAGCCAGCCCTGCATCTGCTTCAATTCCTTGAAGAGTTCGGCAGCGGTTTGTGGCGGGGCGCCGGGCTCCGCATAGGCGGCATGGACGCGCAATACGCCGGCCGGACGGTCGGCCCTGAGGTCAACGCGCCCGACGATGCTGTCGCCGAGCAGGAATGGCAGCACATAATAGCCATACCGCCGCTTTTCGGCCGGCGTGTAGATCTCGATGCGGTAGTGGAAGTCGAACAACCGCTCGGTGCGCGATCGTTCGAAGACGACAGGATCGAACGGCGCGAGCAAGGCGCGCGCCTCGATCCTGCGCGGCAAACGGGCGTCCTTGTGGAGATAGGCTGTTTTGTTCCAGCCGTCGACGCTCACCGGCAACAGCTCGCCGGCCTCGACCAGCTCCTCGATGCGGCCCTTGATGTCGGCGGGCGAGAGGCGGAAATAGTCGCGCAGGTCGCCTGCCGTGGCGATGCCGTGGGCACGGGCCGAGATGCGCAGCAATTCGCGGTGAGCGTCTTCGGGGGAGGGCGTTGGCAGACTCAGTATTGTTGGCGGCAGCACGCGCTCCGGCAGATCGTAGAACCGTTCGAAGCCGCGGCGATGCGCCGTGGTGATGCGGCCGGCCCAGAACAGCCATTCGAAGGCGTGCTTGGCATGGCTCCAGCCCCACCAGCCACCCGAACCCTTCTGCCCTTCGAAAGCCGACGCCGCGATCGGGCCTCGTTCGGCGACCTCGCGATAGATGTCTTCGATATAGGCGGCGTGCTCGCGGCCCCATTTGGCCAGTCCGCTGTACATTTCGTCGCCGCACTCGGCCCGCTGCATGCGCCAGCGCATCAGCGGATAGGTCTCGACCGGCAAGAAGGAGGCTTCGTGCGCCCAATATTCGAAGACCATGCGCTTGCGCGTTACGGCGGCGTCGTCGAGCAGCGCCAGCTTGTAGGGGCCAAGCCGCGAATAGAGCGGCATATAGTGGGCGCGCACCACGGCGCTGACGGAATCGATCTGCAGCAGGCCGGTACGGGCAAGCACGCGGGCCAGATGCCGGCGGTCAGGCGTGCCGGTGGGGCGCGGGTCATTGAATCCCTGTGCCGCGAGCGCAATGCGGCGGGCCATGGCAAGCGAGATTTTTTCCTTCATGAAGGCGGCATCCGGACGATTTTGAACAGAGAAAATGACTTGCGATTCCGTGCCATGCTAGCAGGGTTTTGGCGGCATCCATGTCAGGAGAGAAAAGTGGAGTAAAAAGTGAAGGAAATCAAACAGGAGCGGATCGGACCAGTTTTCCCGGATATGCCGTCCAGCACCGCGATTTGAACAAGGTTTGACTTGCTTCGCCGAAAGCGCTGCGCTAACCCTCGCCGCGTTGCAGCATAGAGCCCCCTTAAAACGGTTCAGTGGTTAAACTGTCACGCTTCCGCAAGTGGGTCCGGTGCTGTAATCAGAGTGGATTGGCCGCAACGGAAAGCTGCAGAATGAACGCATTGTTGAGTTCGTACCTGCCCATCGTCCTGTTCATCGGCGTGGCGCTGGTCGTCGGACTGGCGCTGCTCGCCGCACCCTTCCTGGTGGCCTATCGCAACCCCGATCCGGAAAAGCTTTCCGCCTACGAGTGCGGCTTCAACTCGTTCGACGACGCCCGCATGAAGTTCGATATCCGCTTCTACCTGGTGTCGATCCTGTTCATCATCTTCGATCTGGAGGTGGCCTTCCTGTTTCCGTGGGCGGTGTCGTTCAGCCAGATCGGCATGCTCGGTTTCTGGTCGATGATGGTGTTTTTGGCGGTGTTGACCATCGGCTTTGCCTATGAATGGAAAAAAGGAGCGCTGGAATGGGATTGAACGACAGTTCCGGTACGCTCGTCGCGCCGAAGCCCAAGGGCCTCATCGACCCCAACACCGGCAGGCCGGTCGGGTCCGACGATCCATTCTTCCTGGAGATCAACAACGAGCTCGCCGACAAGGGCTTTCTCGTCACCTCGACCGAGGCGCTGATCACCTGGGCGCGCAGCGGCTCGCTGATGTTCATGACGTTTGGCCTCGCCTGCTGCGCCGTCGAGATGATCCATACGTCGATGCCGCGCTATGACTCGGAGAGGTTCGGTGTCGCGCCGCGCGCGTCCCCGCGCCAGTCCGACATCATGATCGTCGCCGGCACGCTGACCAACAAGATGGCGCCGGCGCTGCGCAAGGTCTACGATCAGATGCCGGAGCCGCGCTACGTCATCTCGATGGGCTCTTGCGCCAATGGCGGCGGCTATTATCATTATTCCTATTCGGTGGTGCGCGGCTGCGACCGCATCGTGCCGGTCGACATCTACGTGCCCGGCTGTCCGCCGAGCGCCGAAGCGCTGCTCTACGGCATCCTTCTGCTGCAGAAGAAGATCCGCCGCACCGGCACGATCGAGCGGTGAGCGGCATGACCCAGGCGTTGAATGACCTCTCGACCTATCTCGGCGAGAAGCTGATCGGCCGGATCGGCGCGGCGGTGCTCGCCTATGGCGAACTCACTATCTCGGTCGAGCCGCGCGACCTGATCGAGGTGGTGACCTTCCTGCGCGACGACCCGAAATGCCAGTTCATTTCGATCATCGACGTTTGCGGCGCCGATTATCCGTCACGGGCAAAGCGCTTCGACGTCGTCTATCACCTGCTGTCGCCGAAGCAGAATATCCGCATCCGGCTCAAGGTCCAGGCCGACGAAGAGACGCTCGTGCCGTCGATCACCGGGATATATCCCGGCGCCGACTGGTTCGAGCGCGAGACCTACGATCTCTACGGCGTGCTGTTTTCGGGCCATCCCGATCTGCGGCGGATCCTGACCGACTACGGCTTTGAAGGCCATCCGCTGCGCAAGGACTTTCCGCTGACCGGCTTCGTCGAGGTGCGTTACGACGACGAAGCCAAGCGCGTCATCTACGAGCCGGTGGAGCTCAAGCAGGAATTCCGCAATTTCGATTTTCTGTCTCCGTGGGAAGGTACGGATTACGTGCTTCCAGGCGACGAAAAGGCGAAACAATGATAAAAATATCACGGCATTGGCTTCCGATCGTGATCGTATCGTTTTTCGCGCTGTTGGCCGGTGACTTGACGGGTCGAGCGGATAGCATTCCTGACGGCAATTTTGAGTCTAAGCTGCAAAAATATGATCCCAAAGCGGTCAGCGCTGCCTTGCGCTATGTTCGAAATTTCAACATGAACGCAAATTTCAAAGCGATGGCGCCCGCCTTGCGGCAGCAAACGATAGCTGAATTGAAAGGAGCCAATCCCTCGATTTCAGACAGCGATGCGGGTGAGTTTGCTGATGACTTCATCAAGCGAGCATTGCTGGATAACTCGGAGACTCTAGAGCATCTGACGGCGTTGATGCTGCTGGAAGCCTTCGATCCCGATGAAGTGGAGGCGATGGATGACTTTTACGCGTCGCCGATGGGGTCGCGTATTTTGGCAAAGACGCCGGCCTATATGGCCAAACTGCCGTATCTGGCCGAGTACTTCCAAAAAACCATCGTCCCTGAGGCACTCCGGCAGACACAAGCTGCCCTGAAGGCACAGGGTAAGGACATCAAAATCTGATTTGTTGAGAATCGAAGCTCCGGTACTGGGGCAATGAGTATATAGAAAAAATGGCTGAAACCTCCGTCCGCAATTTCAACATTAATTTTGGCCCTCAACACCCTGCGGCGCATGGCGTTTTGCGCCTTGTGCTGGAGCTCGACGGCGAAGTCGTCGATCGCGTCGATCCGCATATCGGTCTGTTGCATCGCGGCACGGAAAAGCTGATCGAGCACAAGACCTATCTGCAGGCCGTGCCCTATCTCGACCGGCTCGACTATTGCGCGCCGATGAACCAGGAGCATGCCTTTGCGCTTGCCGCGGAGCGGCTGCTCGGTATCGAGGTGCCGAAGCGCGGGCAGTTGATCCGAGTGCTCTATTCGGAAATCGGCCGCATCATGTCGCATATCCTCAACGTGACGACGCAGGCGATGGATGTCGGCGCGCTGACGCCGCCGCTGTGGGGCTTCGTCGAGCGCGAAAAGCTGATGGTGTTCTATGAGCGCGCCTCGGGCTCGCGCATGCATGCTGCCTATTTCCGCCCCGGGGGCGTCCATCAGGATCTGCCGCAGAAGCTGATCGAGGACATCGGCAAGTGGATCGACCCATTCCTGAAATCGGTCGACGATCTCGACGCGCTTTTGACCGGCAACCGTATCTTCAAGCAGCGCAATGTCGACATCGCGACGGTGTCTCTGGCCGACGCATGGGCCTGGGGTTTTTCCGGCGTCATGGTGCGCGGCTCGGGCGCGCCGTGGGACCTGCGCAAATCGCAGCCCTACGAATGCTATGCCGAGCTGGATTTCGACATTCCGATCGGCAAGAACGGCGACTGTTTCGACCGTTATCTGGTACGCATGGAAGAGATGCGGCAGTCGGCGAAAATCATGCGCCAGTGCGTCGACCTGTTGCTCGGCAAGGAAGGCAGCGGGCCGGTGTCTAACCTCGACGGCAAGGTGGTGCCGCCGAAGCGCGCGGCGATGAAGCGCTCGATGGAAGCGCTGATCCATCACTTCAAGCTCTACACCGAAGGCTACCGTGTGCCGGCCGGCGAGGTCTATGCGGCGGTCGAGGCGCCGAAAGGTGAGTTCGGCGTCTATCTGGTCTCCGACGGCACCAACAAACCCTATCGCTGCAAGCTGCGCGCGCCCGGCTTCGCGCACCTCCAGGCCATGGACTTTTTGTGTCGCGGCCACATGTTGGCCGACGTCACCGCCGTTCTCGGCTCCCTCGACATCGTGTTTGGTGAGGTGGATCGGTAGCAATGAACGCGCTTGTCACCGCAGCGGTTCTGACCATGGCGGCCCAAGTTCCTGCTTGGGCCCCGGATGGTCGATTGCCTTCGCGAGACCTGCTCAAGATCGGGTTTGAGCTGGTCTCGGAGGGCGACTTGCTGATGGGGCGTACATACGAGAGGCATGCGCCGATGGATGAGGGGATGGGTTTTCATTCTCTTCCGTGTCCGATCGAGTCGTTTGTTGCCCAAGTGCCCAGCCGGCCGAGGCCTTACTGTGTCTCTTGGGTTGACGATCGTTATGATGAATACATCCGTCTGAAGCGCGGTAAGGAAGAGTTTGTATGCGTGTTAGGGCAATCTGAGAACTGCTATCGCGTCTCCAGTTCGGTTCAATAAGAAAACATAAAAGCGAAACTCCATGTCAGTCCGCCGTCTCGCAGAAGCCAGCCTCCAGCCAGCCTCCTTCGCCTTCAACCGGGCGAATGCGGCGGCGGCGAAGCAGTGGATCAAGAAATATCCGAAGGGACGCGAGCAATCCGCGATCATCCCCTTGCTGATGCTGGCGCAGGAGCAGGAAGGCTGGGTGACCAAGGCGGCGATCGAAACGATCTCCGACATGCTCGACATGCCCTATATCCGTGGGCTGGAAGTCGCCACCTTCTATACCCAGTACCAGCTCAATCCGGTCGGCACCCGCGCGCATATCCAGGTCTGCGGCACCACGCCCTGCATGCTGCGCGGCTCGGAAGCGCTGATGGATGTCTGCCGCTCGAAGATCCATCACGACCAGTTCCACACCAACGACAAGGGCACGCTGTCGTGGGAGGAGGTCGAATGCCTCGGCGCCTGCGTCAACGCACCGATGGTGATGATATTCAAGGACACCTATGAGGATTTGACGCCGGAGCGGCTTGCCGAGATCATCGACCTCTATGACGCCGGCAAAGGTGCTTCGGTGACGCCAGGACCGCAAAACGGCCGCATCACTTCCGAGCCGGCCAGTGGCCTGACGACCCTCAAGAGCGAAAAGGCGATCCTCAAGGCGACCCGCGACCGGGAAACCAGGGCGGCGACCAAGGCCGCCAAGGATGCAGAGCCGGCGGCGGCCGCCGCAGCATCAGTTCCGCCAGCTGCTCCTGCCGCGCCGGCGCCGGTTGCGCCCTCGAATGCCAGCAAGCCGAAGACCGACGCGGTCGAGACCAACCCGGCGCTGAAATCGCCGTCGGCGACGAAAGTCGCGCCCGCGGCGGAAAGGGCGGCGAGCGTCGCAGCGCCTCTGCATTCGGCCGCCAATGCCAACAAGGCCGAACCGCAGGTCGAGGACGTCTCGAAACAGCGCAAGGGCCCCAAGAACAAGGCCGAGCCGGCGTCTGCTTTCAAAGCGCCGGAGGCCAAGGTCAAACCGGCGAAGGCTGCGGCCAAGCCGTCGCCCGGAAACAGGAGCCGGCCGACCGGCAAGAAGCCGGTCTGAGGAACGAGCAATGCTTCAGGACAGAGACCGCATCTTCAACAACATCTACGGCCGCTTCGACAAGTCGCTGGCCGGCGCCATGGCGCGCGGCGCCTGGGACAACACGCCCGGCATCGTTGCCAAGGGGCGCGAGTGGATCGTCAACGAGATGAAGGCATCGGGCCTGCGCGGCCGCGGCGGCGCCGGTTTCCCGACCGGGCTCAAATGGTCGTTCATGCCCAAGCAAAGCGACGGCCGGCCGAGCTATCTCGTCGTCAATGCCGACGAATCCGAGCCCGGCACCTGCAAGGACCGCGACATACTGCGCCATGACCCGCACACGCTGGTCGAAGGCTGCCTGCTTGCCGGCTTCGCCATGGGCGCGGTCGCCGCCTACATCTATGTGCGCGGCGAGTTCATCCGCGAGCGTGAGGCGCTGCAACGCGCCATAGACGAGGCCTATGCGGCCAAGCTGATCGGCAAGAACAACACCTCCGGCTACGATTTCGACATCTACATGCACCATGGCGCCGGTGCCTATATCTGCGGCGAGGAAACGGCGCTGCTCGAAAGCCTCGAGGGCAAGAAGGGCCAGCCGCGGCTGAAGCCGCCGTTTCCGGCCAATGTCGGCCTCTATGGCTGCCCGACGACGGTCAACAATGTCGAGTCCATCGCTGTCGCGCCGACCATCCTGCGCCGCGGTGCCGCCTGGTTCTCGTCCTTCGGCCGGCCCAACAATGTCGGCACCAAGCTGTTCTGCATCTCCGGCCACGTCAACAATCCATGCACCGTCGAAGAGGCGATGTCGATCCCGTTCCGCGAACTGATCGAGACGCATTGCGGCGGCATTCGCGGCGGCTGGGACAATCTGCTGGCGGTCATTCCGGGCGGCGCCTCGGTGCCGCTGGTGCCGGCCGAGCAGATCATCGACGCGCCGATGGATTTCGATGCGCTGCGCGACCTGAAATCGGGCCTCGGCACGGCGGCTGTCATCGTCATGGACAAATCGACCGATATCGTGAAAGCGATCGCGCGGCTGTCCTATTTCTACAAGCACGAGAGCTGCGGCCAGTGCACGCCCTGCCGTGAGGGCACCGGCTGGATGTGGCGGGTGATGGAACGGCTGGTGCGCGGCGAGGCGCAGAAGCGTGAGATCGACATGCTGCTCGACGTGACGAAGCAGGTCGAGGGCCATACGATCTGCGCGCTGGGCGATGCGGCGGCGTGGCCGATCCAGGGCCTGATGCGGCATTTCCGCGGCGAGGTGGAGCGGCGCATCGACGAGTTTTCGCGCAACGCACACCGCGCCGAACCGGTGCTGGCGGCGGCGGAATAGAAGAATTCAAAAAATTGCGGGCGAATGCCCGAAACGAGGAAACGAGCGCGGGGCAGACGGAAACGACCAGGAGATCACCTATGTCGCTGTTTTCGACACCCGACGATTTTACGCCCGATATGGACCCGTTGTTGAAGATGAACCAGGATCTGACCAGGATGATGCCGAAGGAGATGGCCAATGCCGTCAATCTCCTGGCGCATCCTGTCGCGGGCGCGGCGGCGATGACGGCACTCGGCATCGGCCTTGCCAACCACGCCTTTGGTATCTGGATGGGCGTGCTTTCAGGCGCGGCCGAGACCTCGCAGCGGCTTTGGCAGCCGGTCGCCGAGGATTTCGAGGCGCGAACGGAACGCTTTTCCGCAACCGGCAAAAGCTCCTCGACAAAGGCGCGCGCGGCGACCAAAACCCTGATTGCCGAGGCGCAGTCCTTCGCCAATGATGTGACCGACATTGCGACGAGCACCGCGGCGCGGAGCTTGGCGAATGCGAGCACCGTTGCAGCGGATGCGTCGGCCGGGCTGATGCCGGAGGATTTCAAGCAGCCCAAGCCGATGGATCGGCCAGCCGAGCCGGCCGACCTCAAGGCGATATCGGGCATCGGGCCGAAACTGGAAAAGGTGCTGAACGGCCTTGGCATCTGGACATACGCCCAGATCGCCGCGTGGACGCCGCAAGAGATCGCCTGGGTCGAAGATTACCTGTCGTTGAAGGGCCGCATCGGCCGTGACGGCTGGATCGGTCAGGCGGCCGCGTTGGCCGGGGCCAAAAAGTGAATTCAATATCGTGCGCGGTCTCGGCTGCGCCCGGAAGGAAAGATTGCGGAACGTCCGCAGGGGTTTGAGGCGAAATGGCAAAGCTCAAGGTCGACGGGAAAGAGATCACTGTACCCGACCATTACACGCTGCTGCAGGCGGCCGAGGACGCCGGCGCGGAAGTGCCGCGCTTCTGCTTCCACGAGCGGCTGTCGATCGCCGGCAATTGCCGCATGTGCCTGATTGAGGTGAAAGGCGGCCCGCCCAAGCCGCAGGCGTCCTGCGCCATGGGCGTGCGCGACCTGCGCCCAGGCCCGAACGGCGAGCCGCCGGAAATCTTCACCAACACGCCGATGGTCAAGAAGGCGCGCGAAGGCGTGATGGAATTCCTGCTGATCAACCATCCGCTGGACTGCCCGATCTGCGACCAGGGCGGCGAGTGCGACCTGCAGGACCAGGCGATGGCGTTCGGCGTCGATTCATCGCGCTACCACGAGAACAAGCGGGCGGTCGAAGACAAGTATATCGGGCCGCTGGTCAAGACGATCATGAACCGGTGCATCCATTGCACGCGCTGCGTCCGTTTCACCACCGAGATTGCCGGCATATCGGAGCTCGGCCTGATCGGCCGCGGCGAGGATGCCGAGATCACCACCTATCTCGAAAGCGCGATGACTTCGGAACTGCAGGGCAATGTCATCGACCTTTGCCCGGTTGGTGCGCTGACCTCCAAACCGTACGCCTTCCAGGCACGGCCGTGGGAACTGACCAAGACCGAATCCATCGACGTGATGGACGCCGTCGGCTCCGCGATCCGCGTCGATAGCCGAGGCCGCGAAGTGATGCGCATCCTGCCGCGTACCAACGAGGCGGTGAACGAGGAGTGGATTTCCGACAAGACCCGCTTCATCTGGGATGGTCTGCGCACGCAGCGCCTCGACCGGCCCTATGTGCGAAAGGAGGGCAGACTGGCCCCGGCAAGCTGGGCCGAGGCTTTTGCCGCGATCAAGGAAGCGGTGTCGAATGCGGCACCCGAAAAGATCGGTGCCATTGCCGGCGATCTCGCAGCCGTCGAGGAGATCTACGCGCTGAAGCTTCTGATGGCTTCGCTCGGCTCGAAGAACACCGACTGCCGCCAGGACGGCGCCGCACTCGATCCGTCGCTCGGCCGGGCGAGCTATGTGTTCAACCCGACCATCGAAGGCATCGAACAGGCCGATGCGGTGCTGATCATCGGCGCCAATCCGCGCTTCGAGGCATCCTTGCTCAACGCCCGCATCCGCAAGCGCTGGCGGGCCGGCAATCTGCCGGTCGGCGTCATCGGCGATGTCGGCGATACACGCTATGATTACGAGCAGCTCGGCGCCGGGCCGGAATCGCTGAAGGATCTGGCCGACGGTAACGGCAAGTTTTTCCAGCTGCTGAAGAAGGCGACGCATCCGCTGATCATCGTCGGACAGGGTGCGCTGGCGCGTCCGGACGGGGCGGCCGTGCTCGGCCAGGCGGCGAAGCTCGCCGTCGCCGTCAACGCCGCCAGGGCCGACTGGAACGGCTTTGCCGTGCTGCACACCGCCGCGGCACGTGTCGGCGGCCTCGATGTCGGGTTTGTGCCGGGCGAGGGCGGCAGGAACGTCGCCGGCATGCTGGGCGAGACCGATGTGCTGTTCCTGCTCGGCGCCGACGAAATCGATATGGCCAAGACCGGCGGCGCTTTCGTCGTCTATATCGGCACGCATGGCGACAAGGGCGCGCATCGCGCCAACGTCATCCTGCCGGGTGCCGCCTATACCGAGAAGTCGGGCACCTTCGTCAACACCGAGGGGCGCGTGCAGCAGACCAACCGGGCCGGCTTCGCGCCCGGCGAGGCGCGCGAGGACTGGGCGATCCTTCGGGCACTGTCGGATGTGCTCGGCAAGAAGCTGCCGTTCGATTCGCTGCCGCAGCTACGCGCAAAGCTCTATGCGGAATACCCGCATCTTGCCCGCATCGACCATGTCGTGGCCGGCGACCCGGCCGACATCGCCAGGGTTGCCAAGCTCGGCGGGCGGCTGAACAAGGGCACCTTCACCTCGCCGGTCAAGGATTTCTACCTGACCAACCCGATCGCGCGGGCTTCCGCGGTGATGGCGGAGTGCTCGGCTTTGGCGAAGAACGGCTTCAGGCAGGCGGCGGAGTAGATATGGACACCTTCTTCTCCTTCTACGTGCTGCCGGCGCTGCTGATCCTTTTGAAGTCGGTCGTGCTGATCGTCGTTCTGTTGATCTTCGTCGCCTATGTGCTTTACGCCGACCGCAAGATCTGGGCGGCGGTGCAATTGCGCCGCGGACCGAACGTCGTCGGCCCGTGGGGCACGCTGCAGGCGTTCGCCGATCTGCTGAAATTCGTCTTCAAGGAACCGGTCATCCCGTCCGGCGCCAACAAGGGCGTTTTCCTGCTGGCGCCCTTGGTGTCGGCGGTGCTGGCGATCTCTGCCTGGGCGGTCATACCGGTCAACGAAGGCTGGGCGATCGCCAACGTCAATGTCGGCATCCTCTATGTCTTCGCCATCTCCTCGCTCGAGGTCTATGGCGTCATCATGGGCGGCTGGGCGTCCAATTCGAAATACCCGTTCCTCGGCGCGCTGCGCTCGGCGGCGCAGATGGTGTCCTACGAAGTCTCCATCGGTTTCGTCATCGTGACCGTGCTGCTTTGCGTCGGCTCGCTCAACCTGTCCGACATCGTCTTGTCGCAGCAGGACGGGCTGGGCACGCGGCTCGGCCTGCCCAACACCTTCCTCGACTGGCATTGGCTGTCGCTGTTCCCGATGTTCATCGTCTTCTTCATCTCGGCGTTGGCCGAGACCAACCGGCCGCCCTTCGACCTTGTGGAAGCCGAATCGGAACTCGTCGCCGGCCATATGGTCGAATATTCCTCGACGCCGTTCCTGCTGTTCTTCCTCGGCGAATATGTCGCCGTCGTCCTGATGTGCGCGCTGGCCACCATCCTGTTCCTTGGCGGCTGGCTGCCACCCTTCAACTTCGCGCCGTTCACCTGGGTGCCGGGGCTGATCTGGTTCGTGCTCAAGGTCTGCCTGGTATTCTTCATGTTCTCGATGGTGAAAGCGTTCGTGCCGCGCTATCGCTACGATCAGCTGATGCGGCTCGGCTGGAAGGTCTTCCTGCCGATCTCGCTGTTCATGGTGGTCGCCACCGCGACATTCCTCAAAATCACGGGGTTTGCGTGATGACATATGAAATTGGGGGAGCGATCGGTGGCGTTGCTTTTGCGGCTGTCGAGTTCTTTCTACTTCGCGCTTACTGGTTGAAGCCCGAACTTCCACTGAAAAACCGACGTGTCCTAAGAGGCGTTGCCTTTTTCGGTTTTGCCTTTCTGCCAATAGTTGGATGGATTCAAGGTATGAAACTTTCGGGAGCCCTTTGATGTCCGCTCTTTCCCAGGCCGCCAAGTCACTGCTTTTGCAGGATTTCGTCAGCGCTTTCTTCCTGTCGATGCGCCAGTTCTTCGCGCCGAAGGAGACGATCAACTATCCGCATGAAAAGGGGCCGGTCAGCCCGCGCTTCCGTGGCGAACATGCGCTGCGCCGTTATCCCAACGGCGAGGAACGCTGCATCGCCTGCAAATTGTGCGAGGCGATCTGCCCGGCGCAGGCCATCACCATCGAAGCCGGCCCGCGCCGCAACGACGGCACGCGGCGCACCGTGCGCTACGACATCGATATGGTGAAATGCATTTACTGCGGCTTCTGCCAGGAAGCCTGCCCGGTCGACGCCATCGTCGAGGGCCCGAATTTCGAGTTCGCGACCGAGACGCGCGAGGAACTTTATTACGACAAGGACAGGCTCCTGGCCAATGGCGACCGCTGGGAGCGTGAACTGGCGCGCAACATCTCGCTGGATGCGCCTTACCGCTGATATTTGAAGCATGGACGGGGCGAGGGCCCTCGTTTAAGGAACACGCAACTTGCCGACCGGAGGCGGTGGCAAAAAACAGGACGAACGTCCTGTTCTGACAGGAAACCCGGGGGAACCCATGCTGAGTGGACTAGAGGCGGCCTTTTTCTACCTCTTCGCCTTTGTCGCGGTGGCATCGGCGTTCATGGTCATATCGGCGCGCAATCCCGTGCATTCGGTGCTGTTCCTGATCCTGACCTTCTTCAACGCCGCCGGCCTGTTCATGCTGACCGGCGCCGAGTTCCTGGCGATGATCCTGCTCGTCGTCTATGTCGGCGCGGTGCTGGTGCTGTTCCTGTTCGTCGTCATGATGCTCGACGTCGACTTCGCCGAAATGAAGGAAGGCGCCCTGCAATATGCACCGATCGGCGCGCTGGTCGGGCTGATCCTGGCGGCGGAGCTGATCGTGGTGCTCGGCGGCTATACATTCGCGCCGAAACTGGCGGCGACGGTCGCCAAGCCCATTCCGGACCTGGCCGCGCGCTCGAACACGGCAGCGCTCGGCGACATCCTCTATACGGATTACCTCTATTACTTCCAGGTGGCGGGGCTGGTGCTGCTGGTCGCCATGATCGGCGCCATCGTGCTGACGCTGCGCCATAAGCCGGGCGTCAAGCGGCAGTCGATCGCCGCCCAGGTCGGCCGCACGGCGGCAACCGGAGTGGAAATCCGCAAGGTCAAGACGGGCGAAGGAGTCTGAGATGGTCGTCGGCATCGCGCACTACCTGACCGTATCGGCGATCCTGTTCACGCTCGGCGTGTTCGGCATCTTCCTGAACCGCAGGAACGTCATCGTCATCCTGATGTCGATCGAGCTGATCCTGCTTGCCGTCAACATCAATTTCGTCGCCTTCTCGGCGGCGCTCGGCGACCTGGTCGGCCAGGTGTTCGCACTGTTCGTGCTGACGGTCGCGGCGGCCGAAGCGGCGATCGGCCTTGCCATTCTCGTCGTCTTCTTCCGCAACCGCGGCTCGATCGCGGTCGAAGACGTGAACATGATGAAGGGTTGACGGAACCACCATGTATCAGGCCATCGTCTTCCTTCCGCTGCTCGGCTTCTTGATCGTCGGCCTGTTCGGCACTTCGCTCGGCGCCAAGGCTTCAGAATACATCACCTCCGGCTTCCTGGTGATCGCGGCTGTGCTGTCGTGGGTCGCCTTCTTCTCGGTCGGCTTCGGCGGCGGCGAGGTGTTCACCGTGCCGGTGCTGCGCTGGATCCAGTCGGGCGGGCTGGAGGCGTCCTGGGCGCTCAGGATCGACACGCTGACGGTGGTCATGCTGGTCGTCGTCAACACCGTGTCGTCGCTGGTCCATATCTACTCGATCGGCTACATGCATCACGATCCGGACCGGCCGCGCTTCTTCGCCTATCTGTCGCTGTTTACCTTCGCCATGCTGATGCTGGTGACGGCCGACAACCTCGTGCAGATGTTCTTCGGCTGGGAAGGCGTCGGCCTTGCCTCCTATCTGCTGATCGGCTTCTGGTACAAGAAGCCTTCGGCCAATGCGGCTGCAATCAAGGCCTTCGTCGTCAACCGCGTCGGCGATTTCGGCTTTGCGCTCGGCATCTTCGGCGTGTTCGTGCTGTTCGGCTCGGTCAATCTCGGCACCATCTTCGCCAATGCGGCGACGTTCATTCCGGCGGAAGGCGCGCCGCAAGGTGCGGCCGTGCTGACCTTCCTCGGCTATGCACTCGACAGGCAGGCTGCGATGACGGTCGTCTGCCTGCTCCTGTTCATGGGCGCCATGGGCAAGTCGGCGCAGGTGCCGCTGCACACCTGGCTGCCGGATGCCATGGAGGGCCCGACGCCGGTCTCGGCACTGATCCATGCCGCCACCATGGTGACGGCCGGCGTGTTCATGCTGGCGCGGTTGTCGCCGCTGTTCGAGCTGTCGCATTCGGCACTGACGGTGGTCACCTTCATCGGCGCTTTCACCGCCTTCTTCGCGGCGACCGTCGGTCTCGTCCAGAACGACATCAAGCGCGTCATCGCCTATTCGACCTGTTCGCAGCTCGGCTACATGTTCGTGGCGCTCGGCGTCGGTGCCTATGGCGCAGCGATTTTCCATCTGTTCACCCACGCCTTCTTCAAGGCGCTGCTGTTCCTCGGCTCGGGCTCGGTCATCCACGCCGTCTCCGACGAGCAGGACATGCGCAAAATGGGCGGCCTGAGGACGCTGATCCCGAAGACCTACTGGATGATGGTGATCGGCACGCTGGCGCTGACCGGTGTCGGCATCCCGGTAACGATCATCGGCACGGCCGGCTTCTTTTCCAAGGACGCCATCATCGAAGCGGCCTTCGCCGGCCACAATGCGGTCGCCGCGTTTGCCTTCATATTGCTGGTCATTGCCGCCTGCTTCACCTCCTTCTACTCCTGGCGGCTGATCTTCATGACCTTCCACGGCGAGCCGCGGGCCAGCCACGAGGTCATGCACCATGTCCATGAATCGCCACCGGTCATGCTGGTACCGCTGTTCATCCTGGCGGCGGGCGCGCTGTTCGCCGGCGTGATCTTCCACGGCGCCTTCATCGGCGAGGGCTATGCCGAATTCTGGAAGGCGTCGCTGTTCACGCTGCCGGACAACCACATCCTGCACGAAATCCACGAAGTGCCGTTGTGGGTCGAGCTGTCACCGTTCATCGCCATGCTGATCGGCTTTGCGATTGCCTGGCGGTTCTATATTCGCGCGCCGGAAATGCCTCGGAGCGTCGCCGCCAACCATCGCCTGCTCTACGCCTTCCTGCTCAACAAATGGTATTTCGACGAGCTCTACGACTTCCTGTTCGTGCGGCCGGCAAAGCGCCTCGGCAGCTTCCTGTGGAAGACCGGCGACGGCACCGTCATCGATGGGCTCGGGCCGGACGGCATTTCGGCGCGCGTCGTCGACGTCACCAACCGGGTCGTCAAGCTGCAGACCGGCTATCTCTACCACTATGCCTTCGCCATGCTGATCGGCGTTGCCGCACTCGTCACCTGGATGATGCTCTGATGACCGCCTGGCCGATCCTATCGCTGGTCACCTTCCTGCCGCTGGTTGGTGTGCTGCTCATCCTTTTCGTGCGTGACGACAGCGAGAACGCGCGCCGCAACATCCGCGCCATCGCGCTGTTCACGACTGCGTTCACCTTCGTGGTTTCGCTGTTCATCTGGACCGGCTTCGACAATTCGCAGCCCGGCTTCCAGTTCGTCGAGAAATTTGCCTGGCTGGATTCCGGCATCTCCTACCATATGGGCGTAGACGGCATCTCCATGCTGTTCGTCATCCTGACCACCTTCCTGATGCCGCTCTGCATCCTCGCCTCGTGGGAATCGATCGAGAAGCGCGTCAAGGCCTATATGATCGCCTTCCTGCTGCTCGAGACGCTGATGATCGGCGTGTTCTGCGCGCTCGACATCGTCTTGTTCTACGTCTTCTTCGAAGCCGGCCTGATCCCGATGTTCATCATCATCGGCGTGTGGGGCGGCAAGCGGCGCGTCTATGCCTCGTTCAAGTTCTTCCTCTATACGCTGGCCGGCTCGGTGCTGATGCTGCTCGCCATCATGGCGATGTTCTTCCAGTCCGGCACCACCGATATCCCGACGCTTCTGACCCATAACTTCCCGGCCAATATGCAGACCTGGCTGTGGCTTGCCTTCTTCGCATCCTTCGCGGTGAAGATGCCGATGTGGCCGGTGCATACCTGGCTGCCGGACGCGCATGTCGAGGCGCCGACAGCCGGCTCGGTGATCCTGGCCGCCATCCTGCTCAAGATGGGCGGGTACGGCTTCCTGCGTTTTTCGCTGCCGATGTTTCCGATCGCATCCGAAATGTTCGCGCCGCTGATCTTCACGCTTTCCGTCGTCGCCATCATCTACACCTCGCTGGTGGCGCTGATGCAGGAGGACATGAAGAAGCTGATCGCCTATTCGTCGGTCGCTCACATGGGCTTCGTCACCATGGGAATCTTCGCGATGAACCAGGAAGGCGTCCAGGGTTCGATCTTCCAGATGCTGTCGCACGGCCTGGTCTCCGGCGCGCTGTTCCTCTGCGTCGGCGTCGTCTACGACCGCATGCACACGCGTGACATCGACGCCTATGGCGGGTTGGTCAACAACATGCCGAAATATGCAACCGTGTTCATGATCTTCACCATGGCCAATGTCGGCCTGCCCGGCACCAGCGGCTTCGTCGGCGAGTTCCTGACCATGCTCGGCGTGTTCCGGGTCAACACCTGGGTGGCGTTCTTCGCCGCCACCGGCGTCGTCCTTTCGGCGGCCTATGCGCTCTGGCTCTACCGCAAGGTGATCTTCGGCGCGCTGACCAAGGAAAGCCTGAAAGGCCTGCTCGACCTGTCGACGCGCGAGAAGGTGATCATCTATCCGCTGGTCGCGCTGGTCATCTTCTTCGGCGTCTATCCGGCGCCGATCTTCGACGCGACCGCCGAATCGGTCAAGGCGCTCGTTACCAATGTCACCGCATCCATCGGCGCCGCGCAGACCGCGGCGGCGAACTGACTGGGGGTTTGCGAACCATGACGCCGGACCTTCTCTCAAGCCTGTCGCTCTCGACGCCAGAGCTGATCCTCGCCATCGGCGCCTTGGCGCTGTTGATGCTCGGCGCCTATTCGCGCGCCAACACCACCGTCACGGTGAGCGGCCTTGCCGTCGCCGTGCTGGTGATCGCCGGCGCCTGGCTGGTCTTTTCGCCGGGACAGGGCAACGCCTATGGCGAAGCCTTCATCCAGGATCCGTTCGCCCGCTTCATGAAGGTGCTGGCGCTGGTCGGCTCGGCGGTGACGCTGGTCATGTCGGTCCGCTTTGCCCAGGCGGAGCGTTTCGACAAGTTCGAATATCCGGTGCTGATCCTGCTCTGCACGCTCGGCATGATGCTGATGATCTCGGCCAACGGCATGATCGGGCTCTATCTCGGCCTCGAGCTACAATCGCTGGCGATCTACGTGCTGGCGGCGATCAACCGCGACAATCTGCGCTCGACCGAGGCCGGGCTGAAGTACTTCGTCCTTGGCGCGCTGTCATCGGGCATGCTGCTTTACGGCATCTCGCTGGTCTACGGCTACACCGGCAACACCGGCTTCCAGGAGATCGCCGCGGCGCTGAGCGGCGGCGAGCGCCAGCTCGGCCTCGTCTTCGGCCTGGTTTTTGTGCTGGCCGGCCTTGCCTTCAAGATCTCGGCGGTGCCGTTCCATATGTGGACGCCCGACGTCTATGAAGGCGCGCCGACGCCGGTGACGGCTTTTCTGGCGGCGGCACCGAAGATGGCGGCGATGGCGCTGATGGTGCGCGTCACCATGGGCGCCTTCAAGCCGATCGCCGCCGACTGGCAGCAGATCATCGTCTTCATCTCGATCGCCTCGATGGCGCTTGGTGCCTTCGCGGCCATCGGCCAGACCAACATCAAACGGCTGATGGCCTATTCCTCCATCGGCCATATGGGTTATGCTCTGGTCGGCCTTGCCGCCAACAGCCAGGACGGCGTGCGCGGCGTCGCCATCTACATGCTGATCTATCTGGTGATGACGCTCGGCACCTTCGCCTTCATCCTCGCCATGCGGCGAAAGGAGGGCAATGTCGAGCAGATCAGCGATCTCGCTGGCCTGTCGGCGACCAATCCGATCATGGCGACGATCCTCACCATCCTGATGTTCTCGCTGGCCGGTATCCCGCCACTCGCCGGCTTCTGGGGGAAATGGTACGTGTTCCTCGCCGCCATCAATGCCAACCTCTACGCGCTGGCGATCATCGGCGTGCTGGCCTCTGTGGTGGGCGCCTATTATTATCTGCGCATCATCAAGATCATGTGGTTCGACGAACCGGTCGGCGGCTTCGTGCCGATGGCGACCGAACTGCGCGTCGTGCTCGGCGTCTGCGGCGCCTTCGTGCTGTTCTACGTGCTGATCGGCGGCCCGATCGGAACCTACGCCGCTGCCGCGGCCAAGACCTTCTTCTGACGGAATGACGTTCAGGCTGGCTCCAACCGCGGCTTCGGACGGGTTCCGGCTCGAGGCGCACGACACGGTCGGCTCCACCAATGCGCTGGCGCTGGAGCACGCGCGGGCCGGCGATCCGGGCAAACTCTGGGTCGTCTCAAAAAAGCAGGAAGCCGGGCGTGGCCGCCGTGGCCGCGCCTGGGCGACGCCCGAGGGCAATCTGGCAGCGACGCTGCTGGTGATCACCAACACCGAGCTTCGGCTTGCCGCGACGCTCGGCTTCGTTGCCGGACTGGCGCTGGCCGACGCGCTCGACGCTGTCGTGCCGAAGGGCAGGATCGCGATCGGCCTCGATGGTGCGAGCCAAGGCAAGAACCGTTTCGAACTGAAATGGCCGAACGATGTGCTTGCCTCGGGCGCCAAGCTCGCCGGCATCCTGCTGGAATCGGCGATGCTGGATGGCGACCGTTCGGCGGTGGCTGTCGGCATCGGCGTCAACGTGGTGGCTTATCCCAAGGATTTGCCTTATCCAGCGACGTCGCTCAGCGCGTTGGGGTCTGCTTGCGATGCCGAGACGCTGTTTCTGGCGCTGTCGGATGCCTGGAGCGAGAATGCGCGGCTGTGGAACGAAGGGCGTGGGCTTGCCGCCGTCAGGCGGCGGTGGCTGGCGCGTGCGGCGGGGCTTGGCGGGCAGGTTGCTGTCAGAATTGACGGTAATGCGGTGCGCGGCACCTTCGAGACCATTGACGAGGACTGCCGTTTCGTGATCCGCGACGATGAAGGTTCGGTTCTGACGATCGCCGCCGGCGACGTGCATTTCGGCGCGGTTGCCTCGGCCGGCGTTTGACCGGCCAATACGTTTGACTGGCCAGCATTTGACCAGCTTGAATTTGACCGGCCGACAATTTTGACCGGCCGACAATTTTGACCGGCCCGCAATTTTGACCGGCAAGGAAGGAAAGACCATGGCGACAGCGGAAAACGCCGAACTTGTCTTCGTGCCGCTCGGCGGTGTCGGCGAGATCGGCATGAACTTCGCCCTCTACGGCTATGGGCCGGCCAATGCGCGCGAATGGATCGTCGTCGACGTCGGCGTCACTTTTCCCGATGCAACCCTGCCCGGCGTCGACCTGGTTCTGCCCGACACACGTTTCATCGAGGAGAGTGTCGCCAATCTGCGCGGCATCGTCATCACCCATGCGCATGAGGACCATTACGGCGCGCTCCACGACATCTGGCCGAAGCTCAAGGCGCCGGTGTGGATGACGCCGTTCAGCGCCGGCCTGCTGGAAGCCAAGCGGCAGGGTGAGCAAGGGGCGCCGAAGATCCCGGTGACGATCTACCGGGCCGGCGAGAAATTCACCGTCGGCCCGTTCGAGATCGAGGCCATCCCTGTTGCGCACTCCATTCCCGAGCCGATGTCGCTGGCGATCACGACGCCGGCCGGCGTCGTCATCCATACCGGCGACTGGAAGATCGATCCGGCGCCGACGGTCGGGCCGATGACCGACGAGGCGCGCTTCCGAGCCTATGGCGACAAGGGCGTGCTGGCGCTGGTCTGCGATTCCACCAATGCGATGCGGGAAGGGGAATCGCCGTCCGAAGTGGCGGTGGGCGAGGGCCTCAAGAGCGTCATCCAGAACGCCAAGGGCCGGGTCGCCGTCACCAGCTTCTCCTCCAATGTCGGGCGTATCGTCTCCATCGCCAAGGCGGCGCGGGATGCCGGCCGCCAGTGCCTGGTGATTGGCCGCTCGATGAAGCGCGTCATCGATGTGGCTGATGAACTCGGCTATATGGACGGCTTGCCGGAATTCATCGCCGAGGAGGATTACGGCTTCATCCCGCGCGAAAACCTCGTCATCATCTGCACCGGCAGCCAGGGCGAGCCGCTTGCCGCACTTGCCAAGCTGTCGCGCGACGAGATGAAGTCGGTGGCGCTGACGGCCGGCGACACGGTGGTGTTTTCCTCGCGCACCATTCCCGGCAACGAGAAGGCGATCCTCGAAATCAAGAACCGCCTGATCGATCTCGGCATCAAGATCATCGAGGACGGCGATGCGCTGGTGCATGTCTCCGGCCATCCACGCCGCAGCGAATTGCGCAAGATGTATGAATGGGTGCGGCCGCAGATCGGCGTTCCCGTGCATGGCGAAGCGGCGCATCTGGTGGCGCAGGGCTCGCTGATGTCGACGTCCGGCATCGGCCAGGTCGCGCAGGTGCGCGACGGCGACATGCTCAGGCTGTATCCGGGTGCCGCCGCCATCATCGACCAGGTGCCGTTCGGCCGCATCTACAAGGACGGAAGGCTGATCGGCACCGACCAGGCGATGGGCATTCGCGACCGCCGCAAGCTGTCCTTTGCCGGCCATGTCGCCGTCAATGTCGTGCTCGACGACAAATACGAGCTTGCCGGCGATCCCGATCTGGTCGCCATCGGCGTCGCCGAGGCCGACGGCAGCGGTGAGAGCCTGGAAGACCTGATGATCGATGCGGCAATCGGCGCCGTGGACTCCATCCCCCGCCAGCGCCGAAAAGACCTCGACCTGGTCCAGGAGGCGGTGCGCCGCGCGGTGCGCGGCGCGGCCAACGAAGCCTGGGGCAAGAAGCCGCTGGTGACGGTGTTCGTCACGAGGTGACGAACAAGGGAGTAGGGGAGTAGGGCAGTAAGGGAGTAGGGAAGTAGGAAGTAGGAGCGCAAACAGATGCACTTCTAGATCCAGTTTTTCCCTACTCCCCTACTGCCTTACTCCCCTACTCCCCTAACCCGGGAGTACTCTATGCTCGGACGTCTCAACCATGTCGCGCTTGCGGTGCCGGATCTGGCCGCGGCCGCGGCGGTCTATCGCGATACGCTTGGCGCGCGCGTGACCGCGCCGCAGGCGCTGCCGGAGCATGGCGTTACGGTGGTGTTCGTCGATGTCGGCAACACCAGGATCGAGTTGCTCGAGCCGCTCGGCGAAGCCTCGCCGATCGCCGCATTCCTCGCGAAGAATCCGTCCGGCGGCATGCACCATGTCTGCTATGAGGTGGATGACATTGTTGCGGCGCGCGACCGTCTCAAGGCCAGCGGCGCGCGCGTGCTCGGCGACGGCAATCCGAAGATCGGCGCACATGGCAAGCCGGTATTGTTTCTGCACCCCAAGGATTTCTTCGGCACGCTGGTCGAACTGGAGCAAGCATGAGTTGGGTTTCGTTTATCGCCCTGTTCTTCGCCACGTGGTGGGTGGTGTTGTTCGCCGTCCTGCCGTTCAGCATGCGGACGCAGGACGAGGATCGGGACGTGACGCTTGGCACGGTTCCGAGCGCACCGCGCGGACCGCACATGCTGCGCGCCGCGCTGCGCACGACGATAGCCACGCTGGTCCTCATGGGTATCTTCTACGGCATCACGAGAGGGCTTGGCCTCGGCATCGACGACATCCCGCACATCGTGCCGGATTTCAACCAGAGCCCAGCGCATTAGCCGGCTACCTACCGTGTCCGACTATCCCAGCCTAGCCGAGGCTCTGAAATCAAGCTGAGCCAGCAAGGTCAACCCAAAGTAAAGGCCGGGGCGGGTCTGGGCTGACGCAACGTCATGTAGGTTGGTAATCTGTCGTGCTAACCAGATGATTGCACAAAAAAAATGCAAGGCGCGAGGCCTTGCAATTTAAACGCGTCCGATCTGTTTCCGGTGTCCGGCGGCAGCGAGTTACCGCGCCTAGATCGCATCCTCCCAAGACTTTGACCGCGTAGGAGGGCAGATTTTTCTCTACCCTCTCGGTTATGGGGGCACACTAGCCTAAGGCGGGTGAAAATGTCACGAAGAATTTTGCCCAGAAACAGGCAATCTCGTGCTGCAGTGCACAATAGTACGGCAGGCGTTGCTTGCGAAACGCCCAGCAAGCCGTGTGCGGCAATTGCGGCGCCTGTGCAGCGCCTGGGCCGGGTTTCCATTCCGCCATGAAATGGCTATGAAGCCGGGGCAAGCAAGCCTGCGCTGCGCCGATTCCGGCGCCGCCATCCTCTCTCACGGACCAGTTCATGCGTTTGTCGCGCTATTTCCTGCCCATCCTCAAAGAAAATCCACGCGAGGCCGAGATCGTCTCGCATCGGCTGATGCTGCGCGCCGGCATGATCCGCCAGCAGGGGCAGGGCAGCTTTTCCTGGCTGCCGCTCGGCAAGCGGGTGCTGGACAAGGTCTGCCGGATTATTCGCGAGGAGCAGAATCGCGCCGGTGCACTCGAAATCCTGATGCCGACCATCCAATCGGCCGAGCTGTGGCGCGAAAGCGGCCGCTATGAAGACTACGGCAAGGAGATGCTGCGCATCAAGGACCGGCAAGACCGCGATATGCTCTACGGGCCGACCAACGAGGAGATGGTCACCGAGATCTTCCGCTCCTATGTCAAGTCCTACAAGGACCTGCCGCTCAATCTCTATCACATCCAGTGGAAGTTTCGCGACGAGGTGCGCCCACGCTTCGGCGTCATGCGTTCGCGCGAGTTCCTGATGAAGGACGCCTATTCCTTCGACCTCGATTATGAAGGCGCCAAGGCCGCCTATAACCGCATGTTCGTGTCCTATCTCAGGACGTTTACGCGCATGGGGCTGCAGGCCATTCCGATGCGCGCCGACACCGGGCCGATCGGCGGCGACCTCAGCCATGAGTTCATCATCCTGGCCGACACCGGCGAGAGCCAGGTGTTCTGCCATCGCGACTATCTCTCGCTTGAGGTGCCGGGGGCAGACACTGATTTTTCGAACGACGCCGAGATCGGCGGCATCGTCAAGACGTGGACGACGCCCTATGCCGCCACCGACGAGATGCATGACGAGGCGGCGTGGGAGAAGGTGCCCGCGCGCGACCGGGTCTCGGCGCGCGGCATCGAGGTTGGGCATATCTTCCATTTCGGCGACAAATATTCCAAGCCGATGGGCGCCAAGGTGACCGGGCCGGACGGCAAGGATCATTTCGTTTCTGGCGGTTCCTACGGCATCGGCCCGTCCAGGCTGGTCGCGGCGATCATCGAGGCCAGCCATGACGATAACGGCATCATCTGGCCGGAGGCGGTGGCACCGTTCGATGTCGGCCTGATCAACATGAAGGCTGGCGATGCCGAATGCGACCGCGTCTGCGGCGAGCTGAATGCCGCCTTTGCCGCCGCCGGCAAGGAGGTGCTCTACGACGACACCGACCAGCGGCCGGGCGGCAAGTTCGCCACCGCCGACCTGATCGGGCTCCCGTGGCAGGTGATCGTCGGGCCGCGTGGTGTCGCCGCCGGCGAGGTCGAGATCAAGAACCGCAGGACCGGCGAGCGCGAGACGCTGCCGATCGGCGACGTGAAAAAGCGTTTCGGTGCCGCCGCATGAACGAAGCGGCGGCAGCAAGACCATCGGGCGCCGGGCCTTTTTCCGGCTTCGAACGCTTGGTGGCGTGGCGCTATCTGCGCTCGCGTCGCAAGGAGACGGTGATCTCGGTGATCGCCTCGATCTCCTTCCTCGGCATCATGCTGGGCGTCGCCACGCTGATCGTCGTCATGGCAGTCATGAACGGCTTTCGCGCCGAACTGCTGACGCGCATCCTAGGCGTCAACGGGCACCTGATCGTGCAGCCGCTCGACATGCCGCTGGAGGACTATGCCCAGGTCGCCGGCCGCATCAACGGCGTGCCCGGCGTCAAATACGCCATCCCGCTGATCGACGGGCAGGTGCTGGCGCAAGGCAATGTCGGCGGCGGCACCGGCGCGCTGGTGCGCGGCATACGCGGCGAGGATCTCGGCAAGATCACCATCGTCGCCAACAACATCAAGGAGGGCTCGATCGTCGGCTTCGACACCGGCGAAGGCGTCGCCATCGGCAGCCGCATGGCCGAAAATCTCGGCCTTGTGCTCGGCGATACCATCACGCTGATCTCGCCCGAGGGCGACATCACGCCGCTCGGCACGACGCCGCGCATGAAAGGCTATCCGATAACCGCGATCTTCGAGGTCGGCATGTCGGAATATGACAGTTCCATCGTCTACATGCCGTTTTCCGAAGCGCAGCTTTACTTCAACATGGACGGAAGGGCGCAGACGATCGAGATCTACGCCGACAATCCCGACAATATCGACGCGCTGAAGCCGAAGGTCGAAGAGGCGGCGCAGCGGCCGATCAGCCTTGTCGATTGGCGGGAGCGTAACAAGACGTTCTTCGACGCGCTGCAGGTCGAGCGCAACGTCATGTTCATGATCCTGACGCTGATCGTGCTGGTGGCGGCGCTCAACATCATTTCGGGCCTGATCATGCTGGTGAAGGACAAGGGCCACGACATCGCCATCCTGCGCACCATGGGCGCCACGCGCGGCGCGATCCTGCGCATCTTCCTGATGACCGGGGCTGCGATCGGCGTTGTCGGCACCATCGCCGGCGTGCTGCTCGGCATCGTAATCTGCCTCAACGTCGAGCGCATCCGCCAGTTCTTCTCCTGGCTGGCCGACGAGAGGCTGTTCAATCCCGAGCTTTATTTCCTCAGCCAGTTGCCTGCCCGCATGGATGCCAGCGAGACGATCTCGGTCGTTCTCATGGCATTGGCGCTGTCGTTCCTGGCGACGCTGTTTCCGGCGTGGCGCGCAGCCAGGCTCGATCCGGTCGAAGCGCTGAGGTACGAATGATGGCCGAGGCCATTATCGAGCTGAAGAGCGTCGAGCGGCACTATGTGCAGGGGCCGCGCAAGCTGACCATCCTGAACGGCGCCGATTTTTCGCTGAAGCGTGGCGAGATGGTGGCGCTTGTGGCGCCGTCGGGCACCGGCAAGTCGACGCTGCTCCACACCGCCGGGCTGCTGGAGCGACCGGACGCCGGCGACGTGATCCTGGCGGGGCGCGCCTGCGGCCGGCTTTCCGACGACGAACGCACGGCGATCCGCCGCAACGATGTCGGCTTCGTCTACCAGTTCCATCATTTGTTGCCTGAGTTTTCTGCGCTGGAAAACATCATGATGCCGCAGCTGATAAAAGGGCTGCCGCGCAAGGAGGCGGCCGAGCGGGCGGCGCAATTGCTCGACTATATGCAGATCGGCAAGCGGGCACAGCATCGCCCCTCCGAGCTCTCCGGCGGCGAGCAGCAGCGGGTCGCTATTGCGCGTGCCGTCGCCAATGCGCCGCTGGTGCTTTTGGCCGACGAGCCGACCGGCAATCTCGACCCGGTGACCGCTTCCTATGTGTTCGAGGCGCTGGCAGCACTGGTCCGGCAATCGGGCCTGGCGGCGCTCATCGCCACCCACAATCACGAGCTCGCCTCGCGCATGGACCGCCGCGTGACGCTGGCCGACGGCAAGGTCGTGCCGCTTTAGAGTGCGCTGCAATCGAGGCGATGACGGCCTGCGAGCCGTGCGCCGTCCCGCCGCTTTCGCGCGCCTGTCGGCCGCGAAACGCTCGGCATTTCCCTCTCAACCCTTTCTTAACCCTGTCGAAATGACCGAGCGCAATTCCGGTGACGGCCGGACTGCGGTCGTTGACATTCGAACAAAATTAGAACAAAATACGAACATACTAACAACAGGAGAGAGTTATGACCGATCTTGTTCAGGATGTCGTCTCGCTGGTGTGCATGAGCACGTTCCTCATTTCCATGGCAATCTGGATCGGCGCGATGTGAGGATTGAGCTCAAGGGCGGACTCGATGCTGATGAGCGAGGGCCGCCTTCGCATATTGGCGCAGGCATTGGGCGAGTGTTTCAGCCGGCCTTGCGGGATACTTCGACAGGCGACACCGCGGCGGGCCCGAACACGTCCTCGAAAGCGGATTTCAGCGCCAGGTCGAGGTCGGCCATGGTTACGGGAAGGCCGAGGTCGACAAGGCTGGTGACGCCGTGATCCTGGACGCCGCACGGCACGATGCCGCTGAAATGGCTAAGGTCCGGCTCGACATTGATGGCGATGCCGTGAAAGCTCACCCAGCGCCTCAGCCTGATGCCGATGGCGGCGATCTTGTCCTCGGCCGCCGAGCCGTCGGGCAAAGCGGGGCGGTCCGGCCGAACCACCCAGACGCCGACGCGGTCCTCGCGGCGTTCGCCGCGTACGTTGAAGGCGGCCAGCGAGCCGATGATCCATTGTTCGAGTGCGGCGACGAAGGCGCGGACATCCTCGCGCCGCCGCTTCAGGTCGAGCATGACGTAGGCGACGCGCTGGCCCGGCCCATGATAGGTGTATTCGCCGCCACGCCCGGCGGCAAAGACCGGGAAACGGTCCGGCTCGATCAGGTCCTCGATGCGGGCGCTGGTGCCGGCGGTGTAGAGCGGCGGGTGCTCGACCAGCCAGACCATCTCACCGGCGGCGCCGCTGCGGATTGCCTCGGCGCGCGCCTCCATCACGGCGAGCGCATCGGGATAGGCGGTGAGCCCGGGCTCGATGCGCCATTCGACCGGCGCCGAGCCGGGCAAGGGCAGGAACGACGTGGCGATCTGGCTGCGTTCTGTCATGATATCTCGTCTCGCCACTCATATGGCGGCAATCGGTACAAACGTCCAGTTCCGGCACGTTCGGCCCTTGAACAGTTATGCCGATGTCCGGCCGATTATTGCTGGCCGCGCACTTGTTTCACCGGAAACGATTTGCTACACGCCGCGGGCCGGTTGGTTCCGGCTCCTACCACGTGCGGTCGTGGCGGAATTGGTAGACGCGCAGCGTTGAGGTCGCTGTGGGGCAACCCGTGGAAGTTCGAGTCTTCTCGACCGCACCATTAAATTCGAAAGCGGAACCTCTAACCCGTTGAATTCGAGCACGGCGGGGAGCGTCCTTGTCAGGGCGCGAGGCTTTTTGCCTGGTTGCGATCACGAATGTGGCCCAGTGAAGAAGCAATCGGCGCGCGGAGCCATCTATGCGGTTGGCGTGCAAACTATTCGCGCACCAAGCGTCCGGTTGCCCACCAGATCACAAATACAACAACGATCGATGCGTAGCCGTTCACGGCATGGTGGCAGCCAGTGTACACCGATCCGTACAGGATCAGGGCTGCAAAGGTCCAACCGAGAACGAGCCGGCGCTGGGTGTGGTTCGAGGGGCAGCTCGATCTCGACGCTGATCGGATGGTTCATGGCCTATGGTCCAGCGACGATCGCAGCGAAAATAAGCACCTTTGCGCTTGCCTTGAAGGCATCCTATTCTGGCGGGTAGTATCCGCTCGTGGGCATAGAATGTCGGTACTGCCTTTCTTAAGAATTTACGCGCCGCTCAACGCGGTGCTGGCTGCGACTGGGCTTGTGGCGGTGGCTACGCTCACGACACCGGACCTGTCCGGACGAAGCAGACTGGCTTTGGCTGCCGTGCTGGCGGTCATTTGGGGCGTCTATCTCCTGGAATTGGCCGAGAAACTGCTCAAGCGCCGGGCGGGAGACGTTCGGGACAGGACGCCGGCAATCGCCATTGATGTGCTCGCGGTTTTGGTTCCACTCGCCGCATTTCTGCTCGTCGGCACGCCCGACCGGAGCCTCTACTGTGCTGTCTGGCTGCTGAAACCGCTGCGCGACTCAACTTTCTTCCCGCTGCTGGGCAGAATCCTGACCAACGAAGCGCGCAACCTGATCGGCGTCGCCACGGTCTTCGGCATCGTTCTTTTCGGTTTTGCGCTCGCAGCCTATGTCATCGAGCGCGACGTCCAACCGCAACAGTTCGGCAGCATCCCCCAGGCAATGTGGTGGGCGGTGGTCACGCTGTCCACCACCGGCTATGGCGACGCTATTCCGGAAAGCTTCGCCGGCCGCGTCCTTGCCGGGGCGGTCATGATGAGTGGCATCGGCATCTTCGCGCTCTGGGCTGGCATTCTTGCCACCGGCTTTTATCAAGAAGTCCGTCGCGAGGATTTCGTCCGCAATTGGCAATTGGTCGCCGCCGTGCCGTTGTTTCAGAAGCTCGGACCGGCCACACTAGTCGAGATCGTGCGCGCATTACGACCTCGCATCGTGCCGGCGGGCGCTGTGATCTGCCGCAATGGCGAGACCGGTGACCAGATGTTCTTCGTCGTGGAGGGGCGCGTCAGCGTCGCGACGCCGAACCCGGTGGATCTGGGCCCTGGCGCCTTCTTCGGCGAGATGGCGCTGATCACCGGCGAACCGCGCTCGGCGACCGTCAGCGCCACAACGGTGGTCTCACTCCTGTCGCTACACTCGGCGGATTTCCAGATGCTGTGCAGCAGCAGCCCGGAGATCGCAGAAACCATCCGCAAGACCGCGCTCGAGCGGCGCGGCGCGGCAGCTAAGGGTTGACCGTACTAGGTGTTCGTCAGAGGAGGATGTGATGGCAAGGCTGCCAGCTGCCTGCCGATGGTGGCTGGCTGGAACTACATGCTTTGCCGCTGCCGACCCATCCTCAATACAAATCGCCACGGAATCGTAGAAAAATGCTTTAAAAATCAACGCGGGAGGCGTTGCGGCGCTGCATCTCGACCGCACCATTAAATTCGAAAGCGGAATCTCTTGCCCGTTGAAATTCGAGCACGGCAGGGAGCGTCCATGTCGGGGCACGTGCTTTTTGCCTGATTGCGGTCGCGAGTTTGGCTTATGCGAAGTGGCCATCGGTAGGCATGGCCATCTATCGACAAGCGCACATAACTATTCGCGCACCAGGCGTCCGGTCGCCCACCAGATCACCGATACAACAACGATCGATGCGTAGCCGTCCACGGCATAGTGCCAGCCGGTGAACACCGATCCGTACAGGATCAGGGCTGCAAAGGTCCAACCCAGAACGCCAAGCCAGCGATTGATCGATGACAGCAAATAGGCGTTCAATGCGGCAAAGGCGACATGCATGCTTGGCATGGCCGAGATGCCGCCGCCAAGACTTGGCCGGCCGCTTTGGTAAGCCATCAGGAGATATGCCGCGGGTTCCCGCACCATGTAACTATGGTCCAGCCTGTCCAAGGCCACATTCAATCCGTGGAAGCGATCCACGCCGACAAAATGGTGGTAGTAAACCGGTCCGACCGATGCCAGCGCCACGGCCAAGACCGTTCCGAGGACGGACAACGTCAGCGCTGCTGCGCAGAGATAGCGGATGCGGGCAATCTCGTCCGACCAGAGCGACACGAAAAGGATGGCGCCGAACCACTGGTAAAACCAAATGACTTCATAGCTGTTGAAGACGACGAACGACCAATTGTTGCTGTCGAGCTTATGGACGATCTCCCATGGCGGCATCCCGTGCAGCCATTCATCAGCGTCGGCCAACCAGTTGTCGGCATAGTATGGGACGACGGACGGGATGGCGATCTTGTAGGTAGAGAACGCGGTCAAGCTGGCAAAGAAGAACAGCAGCACCAGCAGACAACCGCGCCAGCGCCCTTGAACCAAATCCAGTGCGTAGCGAACCGGTTGCCGCCGGCCATGGATTAGCGCGGCACAGCAGACGCCGCCGATAAACAACACCGGAATGCCAACAAGAAACTTGTGAGAATAGATTAAGGCGGACGTATAGAATATTTCTGGATATAATACAGATGCGCCTAAAACGTATGTCGCCATGAACAAGGAGAGGCGCAATTGCCATATGGCGGAGGGCCTGTAGCGAGAGGCTTCCGTGGTTAGGGCCAAACCAATTTACCTGTTCTTAACGTTTCGCCGGAGAGACACATACACCGGTAAGGTAAAAACCTTGCTGCCAGGTTTACTTTTCGCCGGTGGTCGACATTTGCCGGCCGGCCCGCATGCGGTGGATCGATTCCCTGAGCAGTCTTGCATCCGCATCGCTGTCCATGCCCCCGCGTGAAGGAATTGCCCCGGAGCCTCGGGGCCGAGCCGGCCGGTTGCTTGAACACGGGCCGCCACGCCCTCGGTTGACGTATCATAAGTTTTAGCTTATCATAAGTCATGATTTATGATTATGCAGGAATGGTGGCCTTGGCCGATCCGACGCGCCGCAAGGTGTTCGAGCTCATCGCCGATCGGCCACGCTCGGTCATAGATCTGACGCGAGTGCTTCCGGTCTCGCAGCCGGCGGTATCGCAGCACCTCAAGGTCTTGAAGGAAGCCCGGCTGGTCCGCGCAGAGCCGAAAGGTGCCAGCAACATCTATCATCTCGACCCGCATGGGCTCGGCGAGATGCGTGCCTGGCTCGACCGCATGTGGGGCGATGCGCTCGACGCCTTCAAACGGGAAGTCGACAACAGCAAGGAGAAGAGGAAATGACGACCATGATCAAGCCCGCGCCGGTCAGGAAGTCGGCGACGGTGGAGGTGCCGCTCGACAAGGCATTCGATGTGTTCACCACAGGATTCGGGCGCTGGTGGCCGGCTTCGCACTCGATCGGCAAATCCGCCCTGACGACCGCGGTGATCGAACCGAAAGCCGGCGGCCGCTGGTACGAGATCGACGAGGATGGGTCACAATGCGATTGGGGCGAGGTTCTCGCCTGGGATCCGCCGTCCAGGCTGACGCTCGCCTGGCGCATTGGAGCCGGCTGGCGCTACGATCCGGCATTGCTGACCGAAGTCGAGATCCGCTTTGTCGCGCTCGGCGAGAACGCGACGCGTGTGGAACTCGAGCACAGGCTTCTGGAGAACATGGGCGAAACCGCAGAGGCGATGCGCGAGGCCTTCGAATCCGAGGGTGGCTGGAGCGGTCTCCTGGACCGCTATGCGGCTGAGGCCAAGGGCCACGCCGCCTGATCGGGAAGCCGTTAAGTCCAATATCCAGCGAGGCCGTCGCACCGTCGGCCTCGCCGTTTTTGAATCAGTGTCGATCTGCCCATCTGGTTGACCGGGGCAGGGAGATACGCTGCCCTTTACCTGCCGCCGGGAAGGTTTGCAGCGCCGCAGGTTTGTAGAACGCCTCTCCTCCTACCATCCGGTATGCGCCGCGTCGTTTGGACGCGCGAACGGCGCTGTAGCAATTTGTCGTTGTGCATGGTCCTTTCGCAAAATCGATTCCGATTGTCAGGATCATGGTCTAGACCTGACAGGCACCTTATCCGGAAATCCGATGGCGGGAGGCGCTG
The DNA here is from genome assembly GCF_040320845.1 of Mesorhizobium sp. M0601. Taxonomy (NCBI): domain Bacteria; kingdom Pseudomonadati; phylum Pseudomonadota; class Alphaproteobacteria; order Hyphomicrobiales; family Phyllobacteriaceae; genus Mesorhizobium; species Mesorhizobium sp. M0601. The sequence continues at coordinate 90,594 of NZ_JAMYQK010000003.1, read as the reverse complement.
GTGGAAGGCCAGGACGAACAGATGACCGGCGCCCGGGCGGCCGAGGAGCGCCGCGCCGACATCTATGACGAGGACGGCGTCATCCTGTCGTCGTTCCTCGCCCAGATCGGTGCCGCGATCGCCGATCGCGATACGCTGACGCTGAAGCGTGAAGTCGACGATCTGCACCAGTCGGAACTCGGCCACCTGCTCGAGGCCCTGCACCCGGAACAGCGACGCGCGCTGGTCGAATTGCTGGGCAAGGATTTCGATTTTTCCGCGCTGACCGAGGTTGACGAGGCGATCCGCCGCGACATCGTCGACAGTCTGCCCAATGCGCAGATCGCCCAGGCGGTGCAGGATCTCGATTCCGATGACGCGGTCTACATTCTCGAAGACCTCGACCAGGAGGACCAGGACGAGATCCTGTCGCAGCTGCCGTTCACCGAGCGGATCAGGCTGCGGCGTTCGCTTGACTATCCCGAAGAGACCGCCGGCCGCCGCATGCAGACCGAGTTCGTCGCGGTGCCGCCGTTCTGGACGATCGGCCAGACCATCGACTACATGCGCGAGGACAACAATCTTCCCGACCGTTTCAGCCAGATCTTCGTCATCGATCCGAGCTTCAAGCTGCTCGGCGCCATCGACCTCGACCAGATCCTGCGTACCAAGCGCTCGGTCAAGGTCGAAGAGGTCATGCATGAGACCAGGCATGCCATCCCGGCCACCATGGACCAGGAGGAGGCGGCACGCGAATTCGAACAATACGATCTTCTGTCCGCCGCCGTCGTCGACGAGAACGAGCGGCTGGTCGGCGTGCTGACCATCGACGACGTCGTCGACGTCATCCAGCAGGAGGCCGAGGAAGATCTGCTGCGCATGGGCGGCGTCGGCGACGAAGAACTCTCGGACAGCATCTTTTCGACCTCGCGCTCGCGCGTGCCGTGGCTGCTGGTCAATCTTTTGACGGCTTTCCTGGCGGCCTCGGTGATCGGCCTGTTCGACCGCACCATCGAGCATATCGTGGCGCTGGCGGTGCTGATGCCGATCGTCGCCGGCATGGGCGGCAATGCCGGCTCGCAGACCATGACGGTCACGGTGCGGGCGCTGGCGACCAGGGACCTCGACATCTACAATGCCGGCCGCATCATCCGCCGCGAAATCGGGGTGGGCTTCATCAACGGCATCATCTTTGCCATCCTGATCGGCCTCGTGGCTGCTGCCTGGTTCCACGATCGCAATCTCGGCGGCATCATTGCGGCTGCGATGATCATCAATATGTTCGTGGCGGCTCTGGCGGGCATCCTTATCCCGCTGCTGCTCGACCGCTTCAAGATCGATCCGGCTGTGGCTTCGGCGGTTTTCGTCACCACGGTCACCGATGTCGTCGGTTTCTTTGCCTTTCTCGGGCTCGCCACATGGTGGTTCGGCGTGCGCTGAACGTCACCTCAATTGACTTTTACGTAAATGCCATGCGAGGCTTTGAAAGGTGCCTTGTCCGCCGATTCTGGTACGCGCCTGGGCGCCGGCGGCGCCGGCCAGTTGGAACTCGCGGCGTGGCCGGGGCATTGGAGTGACGATGCGGGAATATTATTCGATCACGGAGCTGACCCGCGAATTCGACGTGTCGACGCGGACGTTGCGCTTCTATGAGGACGAAGGGCTGGTGCAGCCGGTAAGACGCGGCCGCACGCGGCTGTTCCGTCCGTCGGACCGGCATCTCATCCGCCAGATCATGCGGGGAAAAAGACTCGGCTTCTCGATCAACGAGATCCGCGAGATCATCCAGATGTACAGGGAGCCGCCCGGCGAGGTAGGCCAGCTCAAACTGATGATCAAGCGCATCGAGGAAAAGCGCGAGGATCTTCGCCAGAAACGCCGCGACCTCGAAGAGACCCTGGCAGAGCTCGACCAGGCCGAGGAATCCTGCGTCGAGCGGCTGGTGGAGCTCGGCGTCACCACCTAAGCCGGTGTCAGCCTCGGCTCAAATCCAGCGCCGCACCCTTTTGGCGTAGTCCCGGTATTTCTTGCCGAATTTGGCCGTCAGCACCTTCTCCTCGCTCTCGATCGTCAGCTTCTGCGTCAGGAACGCCGCGATGACTGCCAGCGGCAGGAACCAGGCGATCCCAGTGACAAAGGCGAGGCTGACCAGCAGCAGCGTGTTGGCGAGGTAGATCGGGTTGCGGCTGACGGCGAAGGGTCCGGTGGTCACCAGATGGTCAGGCACGCCGTTCGGGTTGAGCGTCGTCTTGGCGCGGATCATGGTGCGGATTGCCGTGAACCAGAGCGCGGCAACCGCCACCAACCCCACAAGGCCGGCGGCGAACAGGATGTCGCCGAGAAGATCGCCGATCCACGGCAGCGGATAGAACAGCCCTAGCGCGACGCTGACGATGATGGCAGCGATATAGATCAGCGGCGGCCATGGGATGTGCCCCAGCTTCGGCTGCCCAGGATTTTGCTGCATGGGTTTCGGGTGACTGTCGCTCATTATTGTCCTCCCTCGATTAGCGCGTTCCCGGTTCCGCCGCCTCGGTTTGGGCGGTGCAGGTGCCGGCGAGCTCGCCAATATGCGCCTTCCACTCCGGGGACTGGTCGTCGCTGTAGAGCCGGTCAAGCGAGGCTTCGCCCTGGAGAGTGTCCAGCATGCAGGCACAATAGCTGGAGCAGAACTCGGTGTCGCGTGCCTGCTCGCAGGATATCTGGCAGGATTTCAGAAAACGCACCTCCCTGGTTTCGGCCTGCGCCGGCATGAATTGCGAAAACAGCCAGACCGAGCCGATCAGCACCGGCTGATGGATCAGATAGAAAGCAAGGCTGTGCCGGCCGATGAAGACCAGCGGATTTGCCCAGCGGCCGGGCGCCAATGCCGACAGCCGCGTCAGCGCGCCGGAGGTGGCAGCGAGCTTGGTAACCGCGATGCCGGCAAGTACGGCGCCGAACCAGGGCAGCAGCGGAACGTAGTCGTTGGAGCGCGGGTTGGTCGCCGACAGGCCGACCCACCACAAAGACGGATGATCGAAAAGCTCGGATCGCAGGTAGAAAGGCGCGGCAATAGCGAGGGCCGCCACGGCAAGCGTCAGCAGCGCCGGCAGGCGCAGGAACGCCAGGCCGAGCAGGCTGGCGAGCGCGATCTCATGCAATATGCCGAAGAAGATGAAGCCGTCGGGCGTGGCGATGCGGGTGACCAGCGATATTGCGAGCGCTGCCCCGGCAACCATGGCGAAGCGCTTCCAGAAGCCGGTCCAGCGGATTTTTTTGCCATGGGCGAGATAGAGGCTGATGCCGACCAGGAACAGGAAGCTCGAGGCGATGCAGCGCGCGTAGATTTTCCACCAGCCGAAGGCGGTGAGGCCGGGATCGGTGTAGCCGAAGAATTCGAGGTCCCAGGTGAAATGATAGCTCGCCATGGCAAGCAAAGCGATGCCGCGTGCAATGTCGATAACGGCGATGCGCTTCGACTTCGGTTGATCCTGAACGGCTGCGGTCGGCGTGTCGATGCTCATGGTTTCGCTGTCTTGGTTCAGCCCCGGCAAGACGACTATCACGGTTGCCACCGTCAAAAGAAGCAGGGCCTTGCGTCGCGTTGGCGCCGGTCGGCATCAGGGCTGCTTTAGGCCAGAGCCGGAAAGCCTTTGGCCGGCGTGCTGGCGTTCTTCGGCCTGGGCGCGGTTTTCGCGACGCTCGGGCTGCTGGCGGTGGCCTGCGGCTTCGTCACCTGGCGTTATCTGCCCAAATCGCTTTGATGTGCGAGCGCCGCATGGCGCTCGCGCACCCAGTTGTGGAAGCGGTGCAAGTCGTATTCCTCGGGCATCAGCACGCCGGTCTTATGGCGCATCGAGCGCAGGCCCATCTGGTTGACCTCGCAGATATCAGCATCCTCCTCCAGCACCTGGGTACCGAACGCGACGATGTTGTCGATATCGGCGGCCGGATCGGCGAGCGCTTCGCGTCGCGGCAGACGAGCAGCCAGTTGCGATACCAGATCGCCTCGAGATCGCGCTGATAGGCTGCGATGTCCCAATAGGCTGTTTGACGGCAGCGTCGGCTCGGGCCGCGTCAGGCCGTTGTAGGGATCGCTTGTTCGGGCTGGGTTGCATGCCGGCTTCCTCCCCATCCGCCAGCCGACACCCGGCTGCGAAAATTGTCAATCGCGGCGCCGGTCTGCGAACTTGGCGAGGCGGCGCATTCGCCACACGATCCGGCGGAATTTGGTTTGCCGGGCGCGGCGATTCTGCCTATAGTCGCTGATGTCGTCGGTTCCGTTTGGAACCAAGAGGGAATGCGGTGCGGGCGAAATTGTTTGCCCAATGCCGTGGCTGCCCCCGCAACTGTGTGCGGTAGTCCTCTCCATATGCCACTGAAGGTTCGCCTTCGGGAAGGTGGGGAAGGGCGCTGATCCGCGAGCCAGGAGACCTGCCGGCGACAGGAAACTGACTTCTATGCCCTCGGGTGGAGGGCGAAAGGACAAGACATGAATACCGCTTCCGTTTCGCTCGGCGCTTCCGCCTCCTCGCAGTCGCGTCTCATGCAACTGGCGCTTGCTGCATTCCTCGGCATTTTCGTCATGGGCTTTGTCGGCTTCTCGCATATCGATGCGGTCCACAATGCCGCGCACGACTATCGCCATTCGATGGGCTTTCCCTGCCACTGACAAGGGGCTGACATCATGACACTGTTTCGCAACGTCGTGTTCATCGCGGCGATCGCAGGGCTTGTGGCCGGCGTGGCTCTCGCCTGCATGCAAGCCTATGCCACGGTGCCGCTCATCCTGAAGGCGGAAATCTACGAACAGGCCGGCGGCGGCCATGACCATGCCGCGGCACCTGCGGCACCGGCCGAAAACGCCGCGGGCACGACGGCTATGAGCAGCGCCGCGCCGGCACCGGCTGAAGCAATGGCTCCGGCGGAAGGCGAAGGCTGGGCGCCGGCCGACGGTTTCGAACGCTTCGCCTTCAGCGTCGTTGCCAATATCGTCACCGGCATCGGCTTCGCGCTGGTCCTGGTTGCGGTTTCGGAATTCGCCGGCGGCATCGGCAACTGGCGCCAGGGCGTGTTCTGGGGGCTTGCCGGCTTTGCCGTGTTCACGCTGGCGCCGGGCCTCGGCCTGCCGCCGGAACTGCCGGCGATGCCGGCGGCCGACCTTGTCCAACGCCAGATCTGGTGGTGGGCAACAGTGGTGGCGACCGCCGCCGGGCTCGGCCTTATCGCCTTCCGCAGATCGTTGCCGCTGGCGATCCTTGCCGTAGCGTTGATCATGGCGCCGCATATTGTCGGCGCGCCGCAGCCCGATAGCTTCGAGACCGCGATCCCGGAAGGCCTGCACCACCAGTTCGTGGTGGCGGTGACGCTGACCAATCTGGTGTTCTGGCTGGTGCTCGGCGCGGTCGTCGGCGTGGTGCGCGGACGCTTCACGGGCACGGCGACCAGCCTGCGCGACAGCTTTGCCTGACCGCGCTGCCGGGGCACTGACCCTGGTCATCGGCGGTGCGCGCTCCGCCAATAGCGCGCATGCCGAGAGCCTGGTGACGGTCGGCCCGCCGCCTTGGAGCTATATCGCCACGGCGCAAGCCTATGACGAGGAGATGCGCCAGCGCATCGCGCTGCACCGCTCGCGCCGCGGCGCCGGCTGGACGACCATCGATGCGCCGCTCGACCTTGCCGGCGCGATCGGAGCGCTGCCTGACGGCCAGCCGGTGCTGATCGATTGCCTGACGCTGTGGCTGACCAACCATATGCTGGCCGACCATGATGTCGAGGCCGAATGCCGGAGGCTGGCCGATGTGCTGTCGCGGCCGCGTGGGCCGTGGTTCGTGGTGTCCAACGAGGTCGGCCAGGGCATCGTGCCGGACAATGCGCTGGCAAGACGGTTTCGCGATGCCGCCGGCCGGCTGAACCAGGACGTCGCCGCCGTTGCCGGCACCGTGCTTTTGATGGTGGCGGGGCTGCCGCTCAAGGTGAAATGACATGGCTGATACTATCGATGCCAAGGACGAGGAACGCCACCGCGCCAAGATGGCCAAGCGCAAGGCGGTGCAGGACGCAGAGGTCGCGGCCAAGACGGTCGAGAAGGGGCTGCTGATCGTCAACACCGGACCGGGCAAGGGCAAAACCACGGCCGCCTTTGGGCTGGCACTCAGGATGCTCGGCTATGGCAAGCGCGTCGGCGTCGTTCAGTTCATCAAGGGCAAATGGCATACCGGCGAGAAGGACGCGTTTGCTAGTTTTGGCGATCGTGTCGTCTGGCACGCCATGGGCGAGGGCTTTACCTGGGAGACACAGGACCTGAAGCGCGACATCGCGGCGGCCGAGGCTGCCTGGGCGAAAGCGCTGGAGCTGATGGCCGAGCCGTCGATCAGCCTCGTGGTGCTCGACGAGCTGAACATCGCGCTGCGCTACGACTACCTCGATCTCGAAAAGGTGGTCGCGGCGCTGAAGGCGCGTCGCGAAGGCCTGCATGTCGTCGTCACCGGCCGCAACGCCAAACCGGTATTGGTCGAGGCGGCCGATCTGGTCACCGAGATGGGCGTGACCAAGCACCACTTCTCCGCCGGCGTGAAGGCGCAGCAGGGGATCGAGTTCTGAGGGGTGTTGCTGGCGCCTCTTCTTCCTTCTCCCCTTGTGGGAGAAGGTGGATTGGCGCGCAGCGCCAAGACGGTTGAGAGGTGCTGGCCGGGGCGCTGTTGGTGCCAAGCTGGAACACCCCTCATCCGGCCGTTTCGCGGCCACCTTCTCCCACAAGGGGAGAAGGGAAAGCCGCACGAAGCGGCTCGCCCCTGGAATGGTAAGGGTGAGGGGCAGCGCCGACCTGAAGCGATCATTTGAGGCGTAGCCCTATTTTGTTCTTGCTTTGTGCCGGCAGCTATGCTACTAATTTTGGTATGGTGCTAATTGGCTCCAACGACCCGCCGCATGGCGGGTTTTTGTTTCGCCTGAGATCGGGCGAAGATCACAACAGAATTACGACCGTCGAGATTACCCCAAACAGTGCGATCAGCAGAAAGTCGGCGATCCGGTAGAGTTTCAGTGCCGCCGGATGTCAGGGGATAGAGTTCTGGTCGCTTGCGAAGCTGGAGATTGTTCGTGGACCAGGCGGTAATCGTCTATCTTATTCTCAATGATGGTCAGTTTGGTGCCGCTGACGAACGCGAATCCATTTATGCGCTCGAGGATCGGCTAGAGAAAGCTATCGAGGATGCATCGGTCGGCGAGTTTGACGGTGACTTGTTTGGTGAAGGCGAATGCATCCTCTACATGTATGGGCCAAACGCTGAACGACTTTTTGTCGTAGTCGAACCCTTATTGAAATCTTCTCCCGTAGCTGCCGGTGGGTACGCGATCAAAAGGTTTGGCGTGGAAGCCGATCCGAGCGCAAAGGAAGTCCGTGTTACCTGGTAGGTCGGGTTTGCCGACCCATTCGGACGTTCACGCGGCGATGACGATCACCGCGATGATTCCGAACAGCGCGATCAGCAGTAAGTCGGCGACGCGGTAGAGTTTCAGGGCCCGTCGGATGTCGGTGCTCTCGACATCATCGCGCCGGCCGCCGTCGCCCATCAATGCGTCTTCGACCATCACGCCGTCATAGGAACGGGGGCCGGCGAGCGCCAGGCCGAGCCCGCCGGCCATCGCTGCTTCCGGCCAGCCGGCGTTGGGCGAGCGGTGTTTTTTCGCATCGCGCCGCACGGCGTGCCAGGCGCCCTTGGCGTCGGCGCCCTTGACCAGAAAAGCGGCGAGTACGATCAGCAGCGCCGTCAGCCGCGACGCCGGCAGATTGATCCAATCGTCGAAGCGCGCCGCCGCCCAGCCGAAGGCTTCGTGGCGCGGGGTGCGATGGCCGATCATCGAATCGGCGGTGTTGGCGGCCTTGTAGGCGACGCCGCCGGCGAGCCCGCCGATACCGAGCCAGAAGGCCGGAGCGACGACGCCGTCGGAGAAATTCTCGGCCAGGCTTTCGATCGCGGCGCGGCAGACAGCGGCCCTGTCGAGCTTTTCCGGGTCGCGACCGACGATCCGCGAGACGGCAATGCGGCCCATATCCAGTCCGCCGCTGTCGAGTGCGTCGGCGACCGCTTCGACATGCTCGGCCAGGCTCTTCTGCGACAGCAGCGACGTCGCCAGGATTGCGGTGACCAACAAGCCGAGGGGAATGCTCCAAAGCAAGGTTTCGAGCCAGAGGGCGAGGGCGGCCGGCACCAGCACGATCACCAGCAGCGCGACGACGCCCCAGCCGCGACGGTGGGCGTCGGAATCAGTGGCGCGGTTGAGCCTGCGGTCGAGAAAGGATATCAGCCTGCCGAACCAGGTGACGGGATGGCCAATGGCATCGAAGAGCCGGGCCGGGTAGCCGAGTACAAGTTCGATGGCCAGCGACAGGAAAGTGATCAGGATCGGCATGAAGTCTCTTGATGGAGTGACGGCGGCAGTGGACCACGGCGGAAGCCTTGGCCGGGCGAGGGCGCTTTTCCCTCACGCGCCGCTGCCTTTCGTCGACCTCTCGACCGGGATCAATCCGCACTCCTACCCGCTTTTCGATTTGCCCGCCACCGCCCTGTCGCGATTGCCGGAAACAGCGCGCAGCCGCGACTTGGCTGAACTCGCGGCAAGCGCCTATGGCGCCCCGTCGGCGGCGAATGTCGCAGCGGCGCCCGGCACGCAGATCCTGTTGCCGCGCGTCGCTTCCCTGGTCAGCCCGGGCACGGCGCTGGTGCTCGGGCCGACTTATGCCGAGCATCGGCGGGCAGCGGCGATCGCCGGCCATGCGGCGGCTGAAGTCGATGATTTCGAAGCCCTGGCGGCGGCCGACCTTGCCGTCGTCGTCAATCCCAACAACCCGGACGGGCGCGTCGTCGAGCGCGAAAGATTGCTTCGACTTGCCGGGACATTACGCGCCAGAGGCGGGCTGCTGGTGGTCGACGAGGCCTTCATGGATGTCGGCCCGCGCAGCGAAAGCCTGGCCGGCGACGTCGACCAGGGCGGCATCGTCGTGCTGCGTTCGTTCGGTAAGTTCTTCGGCCTGGCCGGCCTGCGGCTTGGCTTTGCACTGGCCGATGCGCTGACGGTCGAGCGGCTGGAGGCGCAGTTCGGGCCATGGGCAGTTGCCGGGCCGGCGCTCGAATATGGCATAAGGGCGCTTGCCGATACCGGCTGGCAGGCCGGGATGCGGCGCCGTCTGGCCGAGGATGCCGCACGGCTCGATACGCTGTTCGGCCGCTTCGGCGTGCCTGTCGCCGGTGGCACCGCGTTGTTCCGCTATGTCAGGCTGGCGAACGCCGCCGGCCTATTTTCGGTGCTCGGCCAGCGCGGCATCCTGCTTCGGCATTTCGCCGATCGTCCGGATGTGCTGCGCGCCGGCCTGCCGGGAGCCGACGAAGAATGGCGGCGGCTCGAATCCGCACTTGCCGGCTGGGCCCCGCGGCGCGACGATGATGCCAAGGGAGAAACGATCCAATGATCCATGTCTGCTCGCTGTCCAAAGTCGAGGAAACGGTAACGAAGACCGGGGCCGGGCGGCTGCTTTCGCTGCTTGCCGCCGGAACGGAGGTGATGCGACCGGCCTCGATCACCAGGGAAAACCATCTGCATCTGGTCATGCACGACATTGCGGTAGCGCAGGAGGGCATGACGATGCCGGGCGAGGAGCATGTCGTGAACCTGCTCGATTTCGCACGCCAATGGGATCGCTCGCGGCCGCTGGTGGTGCATTGCTATGCCGGCATCAGCCGCTCGACCGCTTCGGCCTATATCATCGCGGCAGCGCTGGCGCCGAAGCGCGACGAGGCCGAACTGGCCGAGACGCTGCGCGCGCTGTCGCCCACGGCGACACCCAATCCGCGGCTGATCGCAATTGCCGACGCACTGCTCGATCGCAGGGGCCGGATGATCGAAGCGATCCAGGCGATCGGGCGCGGCGCGGATGCTTTCGAAGGCACGCCGTTCGAATTGAAAATCTGAGCCTAAAAACAAATTCCAGGAAAAGTGCGCAGGAGTTCTAGCACACGGCCAAGGGGCGAATGATGATCGGGAGAATTTTGGCCATCGTTGTTGGCGTGGTCTGCGCGACAGGCAGCGCCATGGCCGCGTCCATGCCGGCTCTCAAGTCGATCGACCTGGCAGCGCTCCAAGCCACTGTCGAGGGTTTGGCCAAAGAACTTATGCTGCCCGGTGCCATGGTTTTGCTCAAGACTCCGCGGGGCAACCTCGTCTTCGGCTACGGTACGACTGAACTGGGTGCCACGAACCCGCCGCGCGCCGATACCCACTTCCGTGCGGCCTCGAACACCAAGACGATGACGGCCGCTGTAATCGTGCAACTGGTGCAGGAGGGGAAACTGAGCTTCGCCGATCTGATCTCGAAATACGTCCAGCGCGTTCCCAACGGCGACGAGATAACCATTCGGCAGCTCATAACAATGCGGAGCGGCCTCCCTAACTTCACCAATGCGCCGGAACTTGCCGGAAGCCTGGACAAGTATCCTTATAGGGTCTGGACCGCTGATGAAGTACTCGGCATGGCGTTCAAACGGCCGCCGGACTTCGCGCCGGGTGCCGAATTCGAGTACAACAACACCAACTACTATCTGCTCGGCCTTGTTGCCGAGAAGATCGACGGCAAGCCGCTCTCGACCATCTTCCGGGACCGCCTGTTCGGGCCGCTCGGCATGAAGAACACGGCGTTGCCGCCGAGCACGTCGAACGCCATCCCCGAGCCATACTCAAACGGCTATCTCTACGGCAGTACGTCGTACGCCCTGGCTGATGCGCCCTATCCGGACGACCTCCAGGCTGCGGCCAGGGCGGGAACGCTCAAGCCCAACGACGACACATGGCAGAACCCGTCCGCCTACTTTGCGGCTGGCGGAGTCATCTCCACCGCGGATGACCTCGCGACCTGGATGCGCGCGCTGGTCGGGGGCAAGCTCTTCAATGCCGACTTCCAGCGGCAGTGGCTTGCAAGCCCTGAGGCGCCGGAGCCGGGCGAACCCGCCATGCAAAAATACGGCTATGGCATCCTAACGCTGACCTTCGGGCGTAACGAAATCTACTATCACGAAGGCGAGATGCCCGGTTACCAGTCCTTCATGGGCTACGATCCGGCCAATGACGTGACCCTGGTCATATGGACCAACCTGACTCTCGCGCTCGACGGCCAGGCGACCGCCAACACCTTGATGGTGAAGATACTGGACGAAATCTACACGGTGTCGCCGCTTCAAGAGGTGAAGTGAGGATCCTCGCGCGAATGGAATCGCTCCTCGTGAGCGAGGCCTGAGCTGGTGGGATCAAACACCTAAGCCAACCAATCCGCCAGCTTTGCATTGCGCACGTCCCTCAGCAGGCCAATGAAGCCGTCGGCCTGATGCTCGGCGGTGAGCTGGCCTTTTTCGGCGGTTGCAACGCTGGCGTCACCGACCACGCCATTCGGGTTGAGATCGCTGGCGATCCAGGCGAAGGCGTGCGTTCCGGTGTGGCGCAGCAGCGCAAATTCCTTTTCGGCGCGGGCGACCTTGGACACGAAATTGTCGGCCTTGGCCATGTCGACGAGATCGGGCCGGAAATGCAGCATCAACGAGGTCTCGACGTCGCCGCCATGAATGCCGTGGCGGTCCTCGAGCTCGGTGTACATGCCGGCCGGCCGGCCAAAACGCTGCCAGCTGGTCTTTACCGCCAGCATCTTTGTCCGCACGCGCAATTCGCGGGTGACGATGCCCATGATCTCCTCATTGCCGCCATGCGAGTTGACGACAATCAGTTTTCGGACGCCGGCGCGCGCGACCGACAGGCCAAGTTCGGTCCACGCCTCGACCAAGGTCGTCGCCGGCAAAGTGAGGGTGCCCGGTGCGTGCAAATGTTCGTTCGACTTGCCTACCGCCTGGACCGGCAGGATGCGGATGTCGAGATCGCCGGGCAGGCGCGCGATCACCGTTTCCAGCATGCCGTTCATGATCGAGGTGTCGGTCGAGACCGGCAGATGCGGGCCGTGCTGCTCAATTGCGGCCAGCGGCAGAACGGCAATGGTCGCCTCAGGATCGACGGTCGCGTATTCGGTGGTCCGGTAGTCACCCCACCATACGCGTTTTTTTGCAGCGGTCATGTCATGCCCTCTTGAACCGACAAGCCCAGACCTAACGCGGGAACGATCGGCTGTCGATCATCCCGCCGCAATGACCTCGATCTCGACCTTGAATTCCGGCCGGGCAAAACCGGATACGATCATCAGCGTCGAGGCGGGCGCAGGGCTGGCGAACAGCCGGTCGCGAACCTCCATATAGGGGCGCAGGAAGGCGCGGTCGGTGACGTAGGCATTGATGCGGACGATGTCGGACAGGCCGAGCCCCGCCTCGCCGAGAATCGCCGATATGTTCTGGAAACAGAGTTCGGTTTGGGCGCTGGCCCCTTCCGGGATCTGGTCATCCGCTGTGATCGCGACCTGGCCCGAACACAGAACCAGCCGCTTTCCGGGCGGCAGTTCGACGCCATGGCTGTAGCGGGCGAAGGGCGGCTTGATCGACTTCGGCGTGAGAAATTTGAACATGGCAATCTCCGTTCGCGGCAGCCTATCGCATCGGCCCGAAAATCGGGATCGATTTTCGGAAAGCACGATGCGAAGATTCAAAGTTTTAGAGTGTACTTTGTGCGTCCAAGTGGACGCGCGTCGCTCTAAGGCCGGATCGATGCGGGCATCAAGATGGCGGTGCATGTCACGAGGGCGATTGTGGACAGGCGATCAAAAAATAGGCACGATGCCTTTCGTACAGCATGACCCGTCCGGCTCGCGCCGCCATTGCACAGGCGGGCTGCACAAGCGGGCGGTCCCGGCGCAACGCGCCGGTGGCATGTGTCTTGCTTCTTGAAACAATGGTGTCGAGCCCGGCGCGTGACGCGCCGGAGCGAACAAAGGGTGGTGTGGATGTACGGAAAACTCAAGATTTCGGCGGGCGTGATCGTGCTGCTTGGCGCAGGCACGCTTGCCGCGGCAGCGAACGAAAAAGTCACCTTCGGCACCAACTGGCTGGCCGAGCCGGAGCATGGCGGTTACTACCAGGCCGTGGTGGACGGCACCTATGCCGCCTGCGGCATCGACGTGACGATCATGCAGGGCGGCCCACAGGTCAGCGGCCGGCCGCTGCTGCTGGCCGGCAAGATCGATTTCTACATGGGCGGCAACCTGCTGTCGGCCTTCGATGCCGTGCAGCAAGGCATACCGATGCGCGTCGTGGCGGCCGACTTCCAGAAGGACCCGCAGGTCATCATGTCCCATCCCGGGCAGGGGCTGGATAAATGGGAAGACCTGAAGAATGCCGACCAGTACATCCTCGGCGACGAAGGTGCGCAGACCTTCTTCCAGTGGATGGTCACCGACCTCGGCTTCGATGCCGCCAAGCGCGTGCCCTACACCTTCAACCCGGCGCCGTTCATCGCCAACAAGAAGTCGATCCAGCAGGGTTACGTCACCTCGGAGCCATTCGCCGTCCAGAAGCAGGGCGGTTTCACGCCGAACCAGTTCCTGCTGGCCGACTATGGCTGGGACACATATGCGACGACGGTCGAGACCATGCAGGAGACGGTCGACAAGCGGCCCGAGGTGGTCCAGTGCTTCGTCGATGGCTCGGCCAAGGGCTGGTACAATTATCTCTACGGCGACAACAAGGCCGCCAACGAGATGATCAAGAAGGAAAATCCGGACATGACGGATGAGCAGATCGCCTTCTCGATCGAGCAGCTGAAGAAGTTCGGCGTGGTCGATTCCGGCGACAGCGAAAAGCTCGGCATCGGCGCCATGACCGATGCGCGCATCCAGAGTTTCTACGACAAGATGGTCAAGGCCAAGGTCACACCGGCGGGCATCGACATCAAGAAGGCCTACACGCTGGCCTTCGTCAACAAGAGCGTCGGGCTCGACCTGAAGAAGTAGGCCGTGAAGCTGGAGAAAGTGGCGCAACAGCCAGGAAGCGTATCGGGGCCGACGCTGTTGGCGCTGCGCGGTGTCGGCAAGGTGTTTTCCAACGGCGTCACCGCGCTCAGCAATGTCGAGCTGACGATCCGGGAAGGCGATTTCCTCAGCCTGCTCGGACCGTCCGGCTGCGGCAAGTCGACGGCGCTGCGGCTGATTGCCGGCCTGTCGACGCCGACCTCGGGCGTGCTCGACTGGCGCGGCAGCGGTGCCCTCGAGCGTTCGAATATCGGCGACCGTTCAAATATCGGCTTCGTCTTCCAGGAACCGACGCTGCTGCCCTGGGCCGACGTCTTCGACAATGTCTGGCTGCCGCTGCGGCTGAAGGGCGTGTCGCGTGCCAAGGCGGCGCCGGCGGTGATGGAGATGCTGGCGCGGGTTCACCTGACCGGCTTCGAGAAGGCCGTGCCGCGCGAACTGTCGGGCGGCATGAAGATGCGCGTCTCGATCGCCCGCGCCATGGTGACCAAGCCGCGCATTCTGTTGATGGACGAGCCGTTCGCCGCACTCGACGAGATCACCCGCTTCAAGCTCAACAACGACCTTCTCGAGCTATGGCAGGATGAGCGTTTTACCGTCGTTTTCGTCACCCACAGCGTCTTCGAAAGCGTATTCCTCTCCAACCGCATCGTCGTCATGGCGGCGCGGCCGGGCCGGGTGTTTGCCGAGCTTGCCGTCGATGCATCCTATCCGCGCGACGAGGCGTTTCGCACCTCGCCCGACTATGCCGCGCTCTGCCGCCAGGCATCCGACGTGCTGATCGGCGCCATCAACTCAACTGCCGGACCGCATCATGACGGCCTTTGAAGAACCAGTCCTGGCGCTCGACCCGGAGGAGGCGCGCCGCGTCCGCCAGGAGCGCTTCGAGCGCATCGGCAGATGGCTGCTGCCGCTGGCGATCATGATCCTGGCCATCTGGCTGTGGGACCGCATCTGTGTCTGGAACGACATCCCGAAATACATACTGCCGCGTCCCGGCGTGGTGCTGCAAACGCTGCACGACGATGCCGGGCTGCTGTTCTCCTCGCTGCTGGTGACACTCAGGATAACCTTCTTGAGCCTGCTTCTCGCCGTGGTCGGCGGTGTCGGGCTGGCAGTGCTGTTCGCTCAGTCGAAATGGGTGGAGATGTCGTTCTTTCCGTTCGCCATCGTGCTGCAGGTGACGCCGATCGTCGCGATCTTTCCGCTGATCAACATCTATGTCGACAACCAGACGACGAAGCTTTTGCTTTGCGCCTGGATCGTCGCCTTCTTCCCGATCCTCTCCAACACCACGCTCGGCCTCAATTCCGTCGACCGCAATCTGCGCGACATGTTCAAGCTCAACGGTGCGACCCGCTGGCAGCAATTGCGCTATCTGCGGCTGCCGGCGGCGATGCCTTATTTCCTCGGCGGGCTGAAGATCGCCGGCGGCCTGTCGCTGATCGGCGCGGTGGTGGCAGAGTTCGTCGCCGGCGCCACCGGCCAGTCGTCCGGCCTAGCCTCGCGCATCATCGAGGCCGGCTACCGGCTCAACGCACCAAGACTGTTCGCGGCGCTGATCCTGATCTCGCTCACCGGCATCCTGATCTTCCTGGTGCTGTCGCTGATTTCGCATCTCATTTTGCGACGCTGGCACGAGAGCGCGCTGAGGCAGGAGCGGTGATGGTGCCGTGTTTTGTAGGCAAAAGCTGCCTGTCGCCCATCCCGGCGTCAGCGCTGCCCCTCATCGCCCTGCCGGGCACTTCTCCCCGTATAGTGACGGGGAGAAGGACGCCTTCCTCGACGATCTCGCCCATCACCAGCGTTGCTGAAAGTGCGCCGCGGTCGCGGTCAGCCCCTTCTCCCCGTCTCTATACGGGGAGAAGGTGGCGGCAGCCGGATGAGGGGCAGCGATGACCTCTGCGATGATCCCCAAATCCGGCCAATTCGTCCTCTCCAAGGTCCGGCTTCACGCCTCCCTGACGATCGGCCTTGCCGCTCCTTCCGACGCCGACGGTTTTGCACTCGCAGATATCGCGGTCGCCGACGGCAGGATTTCCAGCATTGCGGCGCATCGGCGATCGGCAGCACCGGCAGCCGCCATCGACCTCGGCGGCCGTATCGTGCTGCCCTGCTTTGTCGACTGCCACACCCATATCGACAAGGGCCACATCTGGCCTCGAAAGCCCAACCCGGACGGCACCTTCATGGGCGCGCTGAACGCAACGGGCGCCGACCGGGCGGCGCGCTGGAGCGCCGACGACGTTGCCCGTCGCATGGATTTTTCGCTGCGCTGCGCCTACGCGCACGGCACCAGGGCGCTGCGCACGCATCTCGACAGCGTCGCGCCGCAGGAAGAGATCTCCTGGCCGGTGTTCGAGACGATGCGGGAGAAATGGCGCGGCCGCATCGAGCTGCAGGCGGCCTGCCTGCTCGGCATCGAAGGCGTGCGCGACAGGAAATGGTTCGAGAGGCTGGCCAAGCGGGTGGCTGCCGCCAAGGGTGTCCTCGGGGTCGTCACCTACATGGTGCCGGATCTCGAAGAATTGCTCGACCAGGTGTTCGCGCAGGCGATCAAGCACGGCCTCGACCTCGATTTCCACGCCGACGAGACCGACGATATCGCGGCGATCTCGCTGAAGAAAATCGCCGAAGCCGCCCTTTGGAACGGTTTTGACGGGAACATCCTGGTCGGCCATTGCTGCTCGCTGGCGCGCCAGCCCGACCTCGACGTGCTCGACACCCTGGACAAGGTCGCCAAGGCCGGCCTGGCGGTGGTGTCGCTGCCGATGTGCAATCTCTATCTGCAGGACCGGCGCGGCGACAGGACAACGCCGCGCTGGCGCGGGGTGACGCTGCTGCACGAGATGAAGGCGCGCGGCATTGCCGTCGCCGTCGCCTCCGACAATACGCGCGACCCGTTCTACGCCTATGGCGATCTCGACATGCTGGAGGTCTACCGCATGGCGACGCGCATCCTGCATCTCGACCATCCCGTCGCGGACTGGCCGCAAGCTGTCACCGCAACGCCGGCCAAGGTGATGCGGCTCGATGGTTTCGGCACGCTTGCCGCCGGAGCGCCGGCCGATTTCGTCGTCTTCAGGGGGCGAAGCTGGACGGAATTGCTGTCGCGGCCCGAATCGAATCGCATCGTCGTGCGCGACGGGCATGCGATCGAGCGCCAGCTGCCCGATTATGCCGAACTCGATGATCTGATGGTGGAATGATGGATATTGCGGCGCTCAAGCGCGACCTGGACGGCCTCAAGGTCGATGACCATCCGGCGATCGTCCAGCAGAAGAGCCGCGACTTCTACTGGTACAGCCCGGTGCTGAAGCAGCAGCTCGAGCACGTCACCGGTGACCTGATCGTGACGCCGAAAACCGAAGACGAGGTCGTCCGCATTCTCGCCGCCTGCCACCGGCACGGCATCCCGGTGACGCCGCGCGGCAGTGGCACCGGCAATTACGGGCAGGCGATGCCGCTGTCCGGCGGCGTGGTGCTCAATCTCGCCGAAATGAACGCGGTCAAGACGATCGCCCCCGGCCGTGTCGTCACCGGCCCCGGCGCCGTGCTCGCCGACATCGACAGAGCGACGCGGGCGCATTCCGGCCAGGAGCTCCGCATGTCGCCGTCGACCTACAACACCGCATCGATCGGCGGCTTCGTCGCCGGCGGCTCCGGCGGTATCGGCTCGATCCGCTGGGGCGGACTGCGCGACCTCGGCAACGTCATCCGGCTGAGGACCGTGACGATGGAGGCACAGCCGCGGGTCATGGAGCTCACCGGCGAGGACGTGCTGAAGGTGATGCACGCCTACGGCACCAACGGCATCATCACCGAAGTCGAGATGCCGCTGACCGCCAGCTATGACTGGATCGACGTCATCGTCGGCTTCGACGATTTCATGGATGCGGCCGGCTTCGGCAACGATCTCGCCATCCAGGACGGCATCCTGGCGAAACTGATCACACCGATCGCAGCACCCATCCCCTACGATTACTTCAAGCGCCACCAGCGGTTTTTCCGGCGCGGCCAAAGCATCGTCGTCCTGATGATCGCGCCGCATGCGATGGATGCCTTCCTCGCCTTCACGGCGCGCAGCAAGGGCGAGATCGTCTTCCGCGCCGACAAGGAGGCCGATCTCAAGGGATTGCCGCCGGCCTATGAGCTGACCTGGAACCACACGACGCTGCGTGCCATCCGGGTCGATCCGACGATCACCTACCTGCAGACCCGCTACCCGTCGCCGGACCACCTCGGCCACGTCAAGGCGATGGTCGACCGCTTCGGCGACGAGGTGCCGGGGCATCTCGAGTTCATCCGCTTCGACGGCGCCATCGGCATCGCAGGGCTGCCGCTGGTCCGCTTCACCACGGCGGAGCGGCTCGACGAGATCATCCGCATCCACGAGGATAATGGCTGCTGGATCTTCAACCCGCACCGCTACACGCTGGAAGAAGGCGGCATGAAGCGCACCGACGAGGTGCAGCTCGCCTTCAAACGCGAGACCGACCCGCAAGGCCTGCTCAATCCCGGCAAGATGATCGCCTGGGAGAACCCGGACTATGATTATCGCTCGGGCAAGTCGTTCCTGTTCAAGGGACTGGAGAAGGCGGTTTGAGACGATGACGGGCGTGTGGCGCTGTACCCCCCTCTGGCCTGCCCTCTTTGCCACCACTTGGCATCTCCCCCTCAAGGGGGGAGATTGGCAGTTCCATCGTCTCGACCATCTTCCAACGTCGTCGAGTGGCGAACGCGATACTGACAGCCGATCTCCCCACTTGAGGGGGAGATGCCCGGCAGGGCAGAGGGGGGTGCTTGGTGCCGACTTGCGAGATGTTCTCCTGTGAACATTCTCGTCCTCTATGCTCATCCTGTGGAGACCAGCTTCAATGCCGGCCTGCACCGGACCATCGTCGAGCGGCTGAAAGCGGCCGGCCATGTGGTCGACGATTGCGATCTCTATGCCGAGGGTTTCGATCCCAGGCTGACGCACGCCGAGCGGCTGTCCTATCACGACGCGCGCAGTGCCGGCGATCCGGCGGCGCCTTACGTCGAGCGCCTGTTGCGGGCCGAGGCGCTGGTGCTGTCGTTTCCGGTGTGGAACTTCGGCTATCCGGCCATTCTGAAAGGCTTTTTCGATCGCGTCTTCCTGCCCGGCGTGTCGTTCAAGCTGGTCGACGGCAAGGTGCAGCCGTCACTGCACAACATCCGCAAGGTGGTCGCGGTCACGACCTATGGCGGCAGCCGGTTCCGAGCCATGCTGATGGGTGACCCGCCGCGCAAGCTGGTCAAGCGGGTGCTGCGTGCGACGATCAAGCCCGGC
Source organism: Mesorhizobium sp. M0601 (assembly GCF_040320845.1). Taxonomy (NCBI): domain Bacteria; kingdom Pseudomonadati; phylum Pseudomonadota; class Alphaproteobacteria; order Hyphomicrobiales; family Phyllobacteriaceae; genus Mesorhizobium; species Mesorhizobium sp. M0601. The sequence goes on along the minus strand of NZ_JAMYQK010000003.1, from coordinate 71,371 downwards.
GGGTCGGTTTCCTACCTTGCGCATTACTCGATGAACCTGTCGACCGAGGGCAGTCGGACGAGGTTCGTGGCGAAAGTCGCGGCCAGGATCGACGCGTTCTGAGGTGCGCTACATCCGCACCCGTTCCGCCTTCGGATCGTACATCGGCTTGAGCGAGGCCTCGGCGGCAAAGCGCTCGCCGGCGATCTCGATCTCGTAGGACGACGACAGGACATCCGCCTCGCTCTCGCCCTTGCAAGGCACGTAGCCAAGCCCGATTGCGCCGCCGAGATGATGACCGTAATTGCCCGAGGTGATCGGACCCACGATCTTGCCGTCGCGCAGGATCGCCTCATTGTGGAAGAGCAGCGGCTCGGTGTCGTTCAGGCGGAACTGCACCAGCCGGCGTGACAGGCCGGTTTCTTTCTTCTTCAGCACCGCATCGCGGCCGAGGAAGTCTCTCTTGGCAGTCTTCACCGCGAAACCCAGCCCGGCCTCCAGCACATTGTCCTCGTCGGTGATGTCGTGGCCGAAATGCCTGAACGCCTTTTCGATTCGGCAGGAATCCAGTGTGTGCAGGCCGCATAGCTTCAGGCCGACGTCGGCGCCGGCTTCTTCTATCGCCTCGAAGACGTGGGCGGCCTGGTCGGTCGAGACATAAAGCTCCCAGCCGAGCTCGCCGACATAGGTGACGCGGTGGGCGCGGGCCAGGCCCATGCCGATTTCGATCTCCTGAAACGTGCCGAACGGATTGTTCCCGTTGGAGAAATCGTTGGGGCTGACCTTTTGGATCAGCTTCCTCGAATCCGGGCCCATCAGGCAAAGCACGGCTTCGGCAGCGGTCACATCGGTGATGACGACGAACTCGTCGGCAAGGTGTTTTCGCAGCCAGGCCAGGTCGCGCTGCAGCGTGGCGCCGGGCACGACGAGCAAGAAGGCTGTTTCGGATAGCCGCGAGACGGTGAGGTCGCTCTCTATGCCGCCGCGCTGGTTGAGCATCTGGGTGTAGACGATCTTGCCCGGCGCCACGTCGATGTCGTTGGCGCAGAGCCTTTGCAGGAAAGCGCAGGCGTCGCGGCCCTCGACGCGGATCTTGCCGAACGAGGTCATGTCGAACAGGCCGACGCCGTTTCGGACCGCCAGATGCTCCTCGCGCTGGTTGTCGAACCAGTTCTGCCGTTTCCAGGAATAGCGGTATTCGCGCTCCTGGCCCTCCCGCGCAAACCAGTTGGCGCGCTCCCAGCCGGCGACCTCGCCGAACACCGCGCCGCGCGCCTTCAGATGTTCGTGCAGCGGCGAACGGCGGACGTTTCGCGAGGTTGCCATCTGCCGGTACGGAAAATGATCGGCATAGAGCAGGCCGAGCGTTTCGGAGACGCGCTCCTTGAGATAGCGGCGGTTCTTCTGGAACGGCTGGGCGCGGCGGATGTCGACCTCCCAGAGGTCGAAGGGCGCCTCGCCGTCATTGATCCATTGCGCCAGCGCCATGCCGGCGCCACCGGAGGAGACGATGCCGATCGAATTGTAGCCGGTCGCCATCCAGTAGCCGGAAAGCTCCGGCGCCTCGCCGAGATAATAGCGATCGTCGGGGGTAAAACTCTCGGGGCCGTTGAAGAAGGTGTGGATGCCGGCGGTGGCCAGCATCGGCATGCGGTTGACGCCCATTTCCAGGATCGGCTCGAAATGGTCCATGTCCTGCGGCAACTGGTCGAAGCAGAAATCCTCGCTTATGCCATTCATGCCCCAAGGCTTGGCCACCGGCTCGAAAGCGCCGAGCATCATCTTGCCGGCATCTTCCTTGTAGTAGGCGCACTCGTCCGGCACGCGCAGCACCGGCAAGCGGGAAAGCCCGGGGATCGGTTCCGTGACGAGATAGAAATGTTCGCAGGCGTGCAACGGGATGGTGACGCCGTTCCGGGCGCCAAGTTCGCGTGCCCACATGCCGGCGCAGTTGACGACGATATCGGCCTCGATCAGGCCTTGCTCGTCGCCCTGCACCCAGGAAACGCCGGTGACGCGGCCGGCCCTGGTATGCACCTTGGTCACCTTGACGTTCTCGACGATCGTCGCACCGCGCTGGCGCGCGCCCTTGGCCAACGCCATGGCGATATTGGCCGGATCGCACTGGCCGTCGAGCGGCAGGTGCACGGCGCCGACCACATCTGACACATTGAGATGCGGGTACATCTGCTTGACTTCACTAGGCGAAATCTCGCGCACATCGACATCGAAGGCGCGGGCGAGAGACGCCTGCCGATAGATCTCGTGCTTGCGCTCCTCGGTAAGCGCCACCGTGATCGAGCCGACCTGGCGCATGCCGGTGCCGACATCGGTCTCGGCCTCCAGCTTGACGTAGAGGTCGGCCGAGTATTTCGCCAGCCGCGTCATGTTCTGCGAGCCGCGCAGCTGGCCGATCAGGCCGGCGGCGTGCCATGTCGTGCCCGACGTCAGCTGCTTGCGCTCGAGCAGCACGATATCGGTCCAGCCGAGCTTGGCCAGATGATAGGCGACCGAGCAGCCGGAGACGCCGCCGCCGATGATGACCGCCCGCGCTTTGGGAGGAATGGCCTTGGTCGGAATGGTTTTGGTGGGCGGGGAGTTCATGCGGCCTCGCGACCATAGCTGGAGGCGAAGCGGCGCAGGCGCGTGGCAGCCTCCATCAGCACCGGCTCAGGCTGGCAGAGGCTGAAGCGGATGTGGCCGGCTGCAGCCTCGCCGAAGCTCGAGCCGGGCATGACGCCGACCTTTTCCTGGTCGAGGAAGGCCCAGGCGAATTTTTCGTCGTCCGGCTCGATCGCCGATATGTCGAGCATGACGTACATGCCGCCTTCGGAGCCGCGCACGGTGATGTTGTTCATACCGCGCATGGCATCGAGGACGACGGTGCGCCTCGCGGCGTAGCGCTCGGCGATCTCCTTGACGCCGTAGCCATTTTCGAGCGCCTCGGCGCAGGCGAGGCTGATGAAGGCCGGCAGGCCGTAGGTCATCACCAGATTGAGGTCGGTCAGCAGCGAGACCATCGGTTCCGGCCCGGTCAGCCAGCCCATGCGCCAGCCGGTCATGCCGTGGCTCTTGGACATCGAATTGATGACCAGCGTGCGTTCGGCCATGCCGGGCAGCGAGCGTGGTGAGACGTGCTCGCCGCCGCCCAGCGTCCAGTAGACCTCGTCCGACAGCAGCCAGAGGTCATGTTCGCGGCAGATCTGCGCCAGCTCTTCCAGGCGCTCGCGCGAATAGACGGCGCCCGTGGGATTGTTCGGCGTGTTGATCAGGATGGCGCGGGTGTTCGGCCGGAGGGCGGCGCGGATGTCGGCGGCGCGCGGCTGAAAGCCATCCTCGGCGGGGGTCTCGACGACGCTGAACTCGGCGCCCGCCGCACTGAAGGTGTTGGGATAGGTGGCGTAATAGGGCGCGACGACGATGGCATGGTCGCCTTGGTCGAGAACCGCTTGAATGGCCGCGTAAAGCGCGGCCTGCCCGCCCGGCGTGGCGATGACCTGGTCGGGATTTGTCGCAACCCCGGTGCAACGCGTCGAGGCCGCCGCCATCGCCTTGCGCAGGCGCGGAACGCCGGCAAGCGGGGTGTAGTGGTGATTGCTGGCGCGAACCGCCGTCACGCAGGCTTCGATCGTCTCGCTCGGCGTGTCGAAATCATGGTCGCCGACCGACAGCATGATGATGTCCTCGCCGGCCTGCTTGCGCGCCCAGGCAGCGGAATGAACCTCCCAGCCATCCTTGCCCGAAGGCACGATGCCGGAAATGCGCGATGATGGCCTGGGCATTATGCTGCTCCCGAAATTTCATAACCGGCCTGTTCGAGCCGGTCGCGCAGCGCGGCGATGTGGGCCGGTCCGACTTCGCAGCAGCCGCCGACAATGCCGGCGCCGGCCTCGACCCAATCGACCGCCTGGCCGGCATAGGCATCCGGATCGAGGTCGTGGCGGGCGTGCAGCACTTCCACCGTACCGCCATGCTTGAGCGCCTCAATCGAGGTGAAGCCGTTGGCATAAGCGCCGACCGGACTGCCGAGAGCGATCAGTTCGGGCAGCGCTGCAGCGATCGCTTCGGGCCGGCAGCAATTGATCAGCCGGGCCGCGACGGGCAGGCCGGCAAGAGCGCCCGACGCCGCCGCAATGGCTTCGCCGCTGCGCAGGCGCGGCGTGCCGTGGTCGGCAAGCGTCCACGACACCCATACGGGCTTGCCGCTTTCCGACGCCGCGGTGACGGCGGCGCGCGCCTCTTCGGCCGACGCCATGGTTTCGCACAGAAACAGATCGACGCCGTCCGCCTGCTCGGCAACGATACGGCGATAGATGTCGAGCGTATCCTGGAAGGATATCGTCAGCGCCGGCGCATAGCTGCCGAACAGCGGCGACAGGCAGCCGGCAATCGCCGCGTCGCCGGCCTGGTCGCGGGCTTGCCTTGCCAGTTCGATGCCGCGCTTCTGCAGCGGCTTGAACAGCTCTTCCGCGCCTTCGCGTGCCAGCCGCTCCGGCGTGGCTGAATAGGTGTTGATGGTGATGACGCGGGCGCCGGCGCGGATGAATTCCGCATGCAGGTCGCGCACCAGATCCGGTTCGTCGATCAGCACCCTGGCCGACCACAGCGGCGTCGGCTCGGAACTGCTGCGGCGGACCAGCTCCTGGCCCATGCCGCCATCGGTAAGGATAACAGTCTTCATGCTCTGAGCCTCTCGTTCTTTGGATCCCATAACGGCTCATCCTTCTGCACGACCGCCCGAAAACGTTCGCCGAAGATCTCGACCTCGACAGCGGTTCCCGGCTCGGTGAGGTCGCCGCGCAGCACGCCGAGCGCGATCGACTTGTCGATGCGATGACCCCAGCCGCCGGACGTCGTCTCGCCGACGATCCCGCCGTCATGCCAAAGCGTCGACATGGTGGGCGCGTCGCAATCGCCGGGGTTTTCGACGACCAGCGTGACGAAGCGCTTCTTGATGCCCTGCTGCTTCTCGTTCTGCAGCGCCGCCTTGCCGCGGAAGTCGGGCTTATCCCATCTGACGAATCGCTCCAGCCCGCCCTGCAGGATCGAGTAGTCGGTCGACAGGTCGCCCTTCCAGGTACGGTAGCCTTTTTCGAGCCGTAGCGAATCCAGCGCGTACATGCCGAACGGTTTCAAGCCGTGCTTCTGGCCGGCCGCCCAGACGGCGTCGAAGATGGCTGCGGTATCGTCGACCTTGCTGTGGATTTCCCAGCCGAGCTCGCCGGCGAAGGACACGCGCACCAGCTTTGCCCAACGTCCGGCGATACTGGTTTCCTGATGCGTCAGCCAGGGCAGGGTGAGGTCGGCTGCGCAGAGTTCGGCGAGGATTTTTCGCGAGTTGGGGCCGGCGAGGATCTGGGTGGAGTATTCCTCTGTCCGGTCGACCAGCTTGAATGTGGCGTCCTTCGGGATGCGCGATTTCAGCCATTCGAAATCATGCCACTGAGCCACAGCGGCGGTGATCAGTGTCATCAGGTTCTCGTCGTGGCGGACCACCGACATTTCGGTGACGATGCGGCCCTTGTCGTCGGCAAAATAGACGAGGCCGATGCGGCCGGGTTTCGGCACCAGGCCTGTCACCTGGAGGCTCAGCCATTCGGCGGCACCCGGACCGTCGAGATTGAAACGGGAAAACCCCGGCAGGTCCAGAATGCCGGCGGCATCGCGGACGGCGAGGCATTCCTCGCGCACACGATGCTGCCACGGCCCGTCGCGGCGGAAAGTCAGCGTGGATTCTTCGGAGATGTCGTCGCCTGGCTTCGCATACCAGGTGGCGCGTTCCCAGCCATTATAGGCGTCGAACCGGGCGCCGAGTGCCTTGATGCGGTCGTGGAGCGGCGACAGCTTGCGGTCGCGCCCGGCCGGCCAGGCATGGCGCGGGAACTGGATGGCATATTCGTTGCCGTAGATCTCCATGCCCTTGGCCACGCAATAATCCGGGGCCGAGGCAAAGGCGGTGAAACGGCGCGGATCGCACGACCACATGTCCCATTCGGTCTGGCCCTCGGTCACCCATTCGGCCAGCACCTTGCCGGCGCCGCCGCCCTGGGCGATGCCGAAGGTAAAGACGCAGGCCTCGAAGGCGTTGGGCACGCCGGGCATCGGGCCGATCAGCGGGTTGCCGTCCGGCGCATAGGGGATCGGCCCGTTGATGACCTTGGAAAGGCCGGCGGTGCCGAGGATCGGCACGCGGGCGACAGCATCGGCCAGGTAATGTTCCAGCCGGTCGAGATCGTCGGGAAACAGCTGGAACGAAAAGTCGTCGGGCATCGGGTCGTTGTGGCCGACCCAGTGGGCGCGGCAATTGCGCTCATAGGGGCCGAGGTTCATGCCGTTCTTTTCCTGGCGCAGATAATAGGACGTATCGACGTCGCGCAGCAGCGGCAGCTTCTTGCCCTGTTCCTTCGACCACGCCGCCAGTTCGGGGATTTCCTCGAACAGGATATATTGATGGCTCATCACCATCATTGGCACCTCGCGGCCGAACATCCTGCCGACCTCGGCGGCGCGGTAGCCGGCGGCGTTGACGACGATCTCGCAGCGGATCTCGCCTTGCGTTGTCTCGACCACCCACTCGTCGTTGTCGCGGCGCACGCCGGTGACCGGACAGAAGCGGATGATCTTCGCGCCCATGTCACGCGCGCCCTTGGCCAGTGCCTGGGTCAATTGCGCTGGATCGATATCGCCATCATTCGGATCGTAGAGCGCGCCTTTCAGCTCATGCGTCTCGATGAAGGGGTAACGGCGCTTGATCTCGTCGAGCCCGACCACGTCGATATCCATGCCCTGGTAACGGCCCATGCCCTTGGCGCGCTGGAATTCCTGCATGCGCTCCGCGCTATGGGCTAGCCTGAGCGAGCCGGTGACGTGGTAGTTCATGGGATAGCCGACCTCGTCGGCCAGCCGGCGATAGAGCTCGGTCGAATAACGCTGCATGTTCATCAGCGACCATGACGAGGAGAAAGTCGGCACGTTGCCGGCGGCATGCCAGGTCGAGCCGGAGGTCAGCTCGTTCTTCTCCAGAAGCACGCAGTCGGTCCAGCCCGCCTTGGCGAGATGGTAGAGCGAGGAGGCGCCGACAGCACCACCTCCGATGATCACAACGCGTGCCGTGGTCGGCAAACCGGCCATGTTCTTCTCCGACTATTTGTTTTGATGCATGTCGTTGTCCCAAAACCGCCACGCACTTTTGGGCGACATGCATTCGTTCAATAGACAGGCGGCGAAACCACCCAGATGACGACAGCCGGCTCGGCTCCAGGATTGCGCCAGCGGAACGGCTTGCCGTCGAAGCGGAAGGAATCGCCTTCGCCAAGCCGGTGCCAGACGCCGGCAATTTCGATATCGAAACTGCCGGAAGCGACGTAGCCGGCTTCCTCGGTCGGCCGGCGCGCCTCGGTGCTCAGCTCGGCACCCGGGGCGAAGACCGAACGCAGCATCTCGAAGCTACCGCCGAGATCGGGCGACAGAAGCTCCTCCACCAGGCCAGAATCGCTTGTGCCAAGCGTGCGCCGGTTGCCGGCGCGCACGACCACGCCGCGCTCGGTCTCGACAGGTACGTCATGGCTGAAGAACAGGCTGACCGGCACGCCGAACAATTCGGCGAAGGCCCTGAGATCGCCGAGCGACGGGACCGACAGACCGCGCTCGACCTGGCTGACCCAGCCGACGGAACGGCCGAGCTTCAGTGCGATTTCAGCAAGCGTTAGGCCGCGCGCCTTGCGCAACGCGCGGATGTCGCCGGCCAGCAGCCGTTCGCCGCTGTCCTGTTCCGATCTGGCGGCGGTTGAGGGCAAAGCCATCCCTGTCTCGGTGAAAAATTCCCAGCAAATTTCATTTGATGGCGGGTTCATGAAAAAATCAAGAGGATTTTCACGCACTCACAAGATTTACTTGCGCCATTTTGACGGTTCGGGCAAAGGCTCGGCGCACGAGCGGCGAGTGGGGCGTCCGGTCGAGGCGGGTAGGCTATCGGGCGTTCAAAAGCGCAAGGATGCTCCATCACTTCTAGTCGGCGCATGATCCTTCCGGAAAATCGGGTTCGGGATCATACGCAAAAGGACGGCCCATGCTGGAAAACAACTCCCGGATTGCGGCGGCGATCGTCGATGACGCGATCACCTCGCGGCGGTCGGTACGCGCCTTCTTGCCCGATATGGTCGACGACGAGACCATCCGCGATATTCTCGCCGTTGCCGCGCGCGCGCCCTCAGGCACCAACATGCAGCCCTGGAAAGTCTATGTGACCAAGGGCGAGGTCAAGCAGCGCATCACCGATGCCATCCTCAGCTCGGGCATCCGCGCCGAAAAGGCCGAGTGGGACGAGTACCGCTACTATCCCGACCAGTTCTTCGAACCCTATCTGACGCGACGGCGCGCCAACGGCTTCGGCCTCTACGGCGTGCTCGGCATCGGCCGGCGCGAGGTCGACAGGATGCGTGCGCAGCACGACCGCAACTTCGTCTTCTTCGACGCGCCGGTCGGCATGATCTTCACCGTCGACCGGCGGCTGAACAAGGGGTCGTGGATCGACTACGGCATGTTCCTGCAAAACATCATGGTCGCCGCGCGGGGCAGGGGCCTGCACACTTGTCCGCAAGCCGCCTTCGCGCCCTATCACCGGCAGATCAGGCCGGTGCTCAACATTCCCGACGAGGAGATCGTCGTCTGCGGCATGGCGCTCGGCCATGAGGATACGTCCAAGCCCGAAAATGCCTTCCGCACCGACCGCGCGCCGCTGGAAGAGTGGGTGACGTTCGCGGAGTGACGTGAAGCGCCGTCCGGCTCTACTGCACTTCGTAGCCGACTTCCTCGCTCGCATGGCAGAGCGCTTGCCAGAACGAGCGGGCAAACGAGCGGAACACATAGATGTCGAACTGATCGGCGCCGGTGCGCTGGATCTGCGCGAAGATGTCGTGATGCATGGTCGAGCGGCCGGCGCCGATCGGGAAGGCCGGCAGCGCGAAGTCGATGGCGAAGAATTTCGCCAGCACCCACTCGGCCTTCGGCCCGGCGATACGGATCGCGGTGCGGCCGTGCGAAAGGTCGGTCACCGTACCGATGGCCGAAGTGACGACACTGGCAAAGGCCGGCCCCAATCCCTCGGCTTCATCGACCACAGTGAACTTTCCCGGCGCAAAGCCGAACACCGACCTGGCGCCGTTCGTCACACCGCCACCGGCGCCGTCGGGCAAAGCCAGGCCGGTGACCGCATGGATGCCGGCCATCAACGTCTTCTCCTCGCCGGGCCAGGCGGCGAGCTGCAGGATCGAACCCGGCCTGGTTTCGGAGAGGATGATTTCGACACCATGCTCGAAATTGCCATGCGAGCCCGGATGCAGCACCGGCTCAAGCGGTGATTGGCGTTCAACCATGCATGCGGCTCCCGTCCGGATCGAAGAAATGGTTGGAGACGATCTCGACCGGCCCGAACCGGTTGCGCAGCGGGTCGGAGACATAAGCGCGCGTGCCGCGCCGCGCCTTGCCGCCCTTGACCAGGGCAAGCGCGATATATTTACCGAGCGCCGGCGAATAGCAGCAAGCGGTGATGTGGCCAAGCGAGCCGTGCGGATTGGCTTCGTCAAGCTCCTCGACGATGTGTGCGCCGCCATTGAGCGGCTGGTTGTCGAGCGAAACAATACCGACGAGTTCCAGGCGGTCGGGTGCGATCAGCCCCTCGCGATCCATCATCGCCGAGCCGATGAACGACTTCTTCTTCGACAGCATCCAGTCGAGATGCAGGTCGCGTGCCGTGGTACGGCCGTCGATCTCGGCACCGGTGACGTGGCCTTTCTCGATGCGCATGGTGCCCAGCGCCTCCAGCCCGTAGGTCACCAGCCCGAACGGCTTGCCGGCTTCGATCAGCGCCTCCCAGACATGGGTGCCGTAGCCGGCGCCGGAATAGACCTCGAAGGCCATTTCGCCGGAGAAGGACAGCCGGCAGATCATCACCAGCACGCCGGCGATTTCGCCGTGAACGATGCCCATGAAGGGCAGGGCGGCATTGTCGACGGCGGTGCCGCTGACGCAAGCAGCCAGTAGCTGCCTTGCCTTCGGCCCACCGATGGCGGCACCGGCCCATTGGTCGGTGACCGAGGCGACGTGGACTTTCAGCTCCGGCCAGATCACGTCGAGGAAATATTCCAGATGCTGCATCACCTTGCCGGCATTGGCGGTGGTGGTGGTCATCAGGAAATCCTGCTCGCCGAGCCGCCATGTGGTGCCGTCGTCAAAGGCGAGACCGTCCTCGCGCAGCATCAGCCCATAACGCGCCTTGCCGACGGCCAGCGTCGAAAACACGTTGGTGTAGACGCGGTCGAGGAATTCCGCCGCGTCGGGGCCTTGCACCGCGATCTTGCCCAGTGTCGAGACATCGACGATGCCGGCGCTCTCGCGCGTGGCTCTCGCTTCGCGCACATAGGCCTGCTCGATCGTCTCGCCGGGATGGCCGTAGATCATCGGCCGATACCACAGGCCGGCCGAATACATGGTGGCGCCGTTGGCGACGTGCCAGTCATGCATCGGCGTCAGCCGCTCGGGCTTCAGATCGCCGAAGCGTTCGGCGGCTAGCGAGCCGATCGACACCGCCGAAAAGGGCGGGCGAAAGCGCGTCGTGCCGACCTCTGGGATCGGCTTGCCGAGCGCCTCGGCCATGATGGCGAGGCCGGGTATGTTGGAGCTCTTGCCCTGGTCGGTTGCCATGCCGAGCGTGGTGTAGCGCTTCAGATGCTCGACCGAGACGAAGCCTTCGCGATGCGCCAGCCGCACGTCATCCGCCGTCACGTCATGCTGGAAGTCGACGAAACTCTTTCCCTTGGCCTTGATCTCGAGCACCGGCGCCGGATCGGGATCGCCAGGTGCTGCCTCGACGGCAGGCAAGGCCGCCGGCGTGGCGGTTGCGCCCGCTGCGGAAAGGCCGGCGGCGCGGCCTTCGGCGATCGCCTCGGCGGTGGAGAAACTGCCGGTGAAGGCGCCGGCGCCGATCCATTGCCGCGTCGTCGGCTTGGGCGGCAGGAACGCTTGCAATGCTTCGTTCCATTCCGCTCTCGCGCCGGCCTGGCTGGCCAGATGAATGGTCGGCGACCATCCGCCCGACATCAGCAGGCAATCGGCGTGGATGCTGCGCGCTTCGCCGGAAAGCGCGCCGTTGACCATGTCGAAGCGCTGCACCTTGAAGCCGGAAAGCGCCTTGCCGCCCTCGGTGGCGATTACCGCGTGGCCAGAAAGGATCTCGGCCTCCGCTTCGCCGGCCAGCTTGCGCATTTCGCTCGAAAGTTCTGGGCGCACGTCGACGATGGCGACGACGACGGCGCCGGCCTTCTTCAGCGCAAGCGCGGAGCGATAGGCGCTGTCATTGTTGGTGAACAGCGCGACCCTGTCGCCCGGCAGCACGCCATATTCATTGGCAAAACGCTCGGCAGCATGCGCCAGCATCACGCCTGGCCGATCGTTGCCCGGAAAGACCAGCGGACGCTCCAGGGAGCCGGTGGCCAGCACCACCGACTTGGCGCGGATCGTCCAATAGCGATGGCGCGGCTCGCCCTTGCCGGCCTTTTCTTTGTGGTCGGTGACACGTTCGAGCGCGGCAAGCGTGTTGCCGTCATAATAGCCCCAGACAGTAGTGCGCGGCAAAAGGCGGATATTATCACGGCCTTCAAGCTGACCGGCGGCGCGCGCTGCCCAGTCGGCGGCCGGCATGCCATCGATCGTCTCGCGCGACCAATTGGCCGAGCCGCCGAAATGCGGCTCGAGCTCGGCCAGGATGACGCGTGCACCCTGATCGGCAGCCGCCCTGGCGGCCATCAGCCCCGCCGGGCCGGAGCCGACCACCAGCACATCGCAAAACGCGTTCATGCGTTCGTAGCGCGCCGTATCGGGAGCCGTGCCTGCCTTGCCCAGGCCGGCGGCACGGCGGATGAAATGCTCACAGAACATCCAGAAGCGAGTGCCCTTCAGCGGACCGATCACCGGTCCCATGAAGGTTTTGTAGTAGAAGCCGGCCGACAAAAGCTTGCCGCCGAGCTGGTTCACGGCACTGACGTCCCAGGCAAGCGAAGGGAAGCGGTTCTGGCTGACTGCGGCCAGCCCGTCATAAATCTCGACCATTGTGGCGGGGATGTTCGGCTCGCGAACCTCGCCCCTCAACACTGTGACCAGCGCGTTCGGTTCCTCGACGCTGGCGGTCAGCACGCCGCGCGGGCGGTGATATTTGAACGAACGCCCAAACAGGGTGACGCCGTTGGCCAGCAGCGCCGAAGCCAGCGTGTCGCCGGCATGGCCGGTATAAGGCGCGCCGTCGAAGGTGAAACGGATGGTCCGCAGCCGGTCGATGCGGCCCCCGGCCTCTGTACGGCGCGGGCTCATGGCTTGTCCTCGGCCCGGTGCCGCGCAACCGAGTTGTGGTCGCCGCGCGCGAACGCGGTGCTGGAGATCTCGTGCGTCAGCGTGTTGCGCACGACCCTGAGATGGGCGCGGCAGCCGCCGGAATGCTGCCAGATCTCATTGTGGTCGCCGGCCGGGTTAAGCCGGTCGTAGACATAGGCGTTCCAGGCGTCGAGGTTCTGCGAGGCGGGCTGTGGGCGCTGGCGGTTGCCGTCGCCCTGATAGGTGAATTCGATCACGTCGCGGGGGCCGCAATAGGGGCAGGTGATGAGCATGGATCTCTTAAACTTCTCGTTTGACCATGATCTTGTCCGAAAACCGGTTTCCACTTTTCGGGATGATGGCCTAATGCAGCCGGGGCGTGGCGCCCTGGCCCTTGTCGTCGATCACCATGCCACGGTAAAAGCGGTCGAGCGTGAAGGCCGCGTTGAGACCGTGCGGCTCGTCCTTGGCGATGGTCCAGGCAAAGCACCAGCCGGAAGCCGGCGTCGCCTTGAAGCCGCCATAGCACCAGCCGCAGTTGAGATACATGCCCGGCAGCGGACCGGTGGTGATGATTGGCGAGCCGTCCATCGACATGTCGCAGACGCCGCCCCATGAGCGCAGCATGCGGACACGGGCCAGCCCAGGGAACAGCGCCAGCATCTCGCTCATCACCTCATCGACGATCGGCAGGCTGCCGCGTTGGGCGTAGCTGTTGTAGCCGTCGAGATCGCCGCCATAGACAAGCCCGCCCTTGTCAGATTGCGACATATAAAAATGGCCCATGCCGAAGGTCAGGACCGTATCGATGAACGGCTTTAGCGATTCCGTGACGAAGGCCTGCAGCACGTGACTCTCGATCGGCATCGTCTCGATGCCGGCAAGCCGCATGACCCGCCCGGTGCTGCCGGCAACCGCGACCGCTACCTTTTTTGCGCGGATTTCGCCGCGCGTTGTCGTGACGCCGGTGATGCGGTCGCCGTCGCGCAGGAAGCCGGTGACCTCGCAATTTTCGATGATGTCGACGCCGCGGCGATCTGCGCCGCGCGCATAGCCCCAGGCGACGGCGTCGTGGCGGGCGGTGCCGGCGCGCCGCTGCATCAGGCCACCGACGATCGGGAAACGCGCGGTGGCCGAGACGTCGAGCGCCGGCACCAGGCGCGCGATTTCGGCCGTGGTCATCAGTTCGGCGTCAACGCCGAGATGGCGCATGGCGTTTCCGCGCCGGGCATAGTCGTCGAGCTGGGCAGGTGTGTGGGCGAGGTTCAGGCAGCCGCGCTGCGAGAACATGACGTTGTAGTTGAGGTCATGGGCCAGGTTCTCCCACAGCTTCATCGAATGTTCGTAGAAACGCGTGTTGGCCGGCAGGAGATAGTTGGAACGGACCGCCGTGGTGTTGCGGCCGACATTGCCGGAGCCGAGCCAGCCCTTCTCCAGCACCGCGACATTTGTGATGCCGTGCTCCTTGGCGAGATAGTAGGCGGTCGACAGGCCATGGCCGCCGCCGCCGATGACGATCACGTCGTAGGACGCTTTCGGGTCGGGCTTGCGCCAGGCCGGCCTCCAGTCCTTGTTTCCGGTCAGAGCGTTCTTGAGAAGCGAAAAGGCCGAATATTCCGCCATTCTTATTGTCATCCATTTCAGGCTTTACGGCAGAGTATAGAGCAGGCTGCAAACGCAAAGCCAAGATTGCGCCATCGCTTTTCGACTCCCCGACTTCGATTGGATTTGGCCGACTTCGATTGGATTGGCCGACTTCGATTGGCGGGACTTCGAAAAACGAGACGCCTGGGATGACTTGCCCCGTGATATGAGCCTCTTTATCAAGGACGTGCTTCAAAACTGCCGATGCCGCCCGTGAGTCGCCAGAAAAATCATGTTCTTTCGTTTATTCCGCCTGGTCTTGATTCTTGCGCTTGTTGTCTCGGCGCCGCCGTCGCTCGTTGCTATGGCGCAGGCACTCGGGCAGGGCGCCGCCGGGTTGATCGCAGACCAGCAGAAGGTCATCCAGAGTCTGACGGCCAAAACCGACGGTCTCGAGAAGAAGATACAGCAGGACGGCCAAGACGATGCCACCCTCGTGGAAATCCGTCTGCAATTGGAGGATCTGTCGCGGGCGGCGCTCACCAGCGCGCTAGCGTTCCGATCGCGTCTCGGCGATATCAACGATCGGATTGAGATGCTGGGACCTCCGCCGGCCGCGGGCCAGCCGGCCGAGCCAGACATCGTAACCGGTGAACGCCAGGCCTTGGCTTCCGAAAAAGCCGAGATCAACGCCGTTATTGCCAGCGCGCAGAACCTGTCGATCCGCATCAGTGGGCTGATCGAGAAGATCGGCAACATGCGCAGCGAGCTGTTCCGCAATGTGCTTACCAAACGCTACGTGCTGTCCGATGCGCTTAGCCCCGAAGTCTTTTCCGACGCCAACGCTGAGTTTTCCGGCTTCTATAAGGCGGTCTCGTCCTGGCTGAGTTTCGCCTTCAAGTTCAAGTTCCAGGCCATTCTTGCCGCGACTTTGATGGCGCTCGCATTCGCTGCAGTGCTTTTTATCGGCGGCCGACGCCTGTTCGGCCGCGTCTTCGAAGCGGATCCCTCCGTCGAGGACCCCTCTTATCTCAGCCGCCTGTCGGTGGCGTTCTGGTCGACGTTGCTGCCGACGCTGGCGGTCGGCGCCTTCCTTGTCTCGACGATCTTCTTCTTCGATTATTACAACGTTTTACGCGGTGATATCGGCATCTTCCTGAATTCGCTGGTTGCCGTTATCGCGGTGGTGTTCTGCGTCAACCGCCTGACCAACGCAGCGCTCGAGCCCCGACTGCCGAACTGGCGTTTGATCCCGGTCGAAACCGGCCCGGCGCGCTGGCTGGTGCGGCTGACGACCGCCATGGCTGTCGTCATCGGCAGCAACAACTTCCTGTCTGTCGTCAACGACAAGATGGGCTCGCCACTGTCGCTGACCATCGCCAGAAGCTTCATCGCCACCATCATCGTCGGCATCATCCTGATCCTTATGGGCCTTCTGAAGCCGTTCAAGGCCCCCGACGGAAGCTGGCGCCCGTGGCCGGCGTGGCTGCGCTACACCGCCGTCGCGCTAGGCCTATTCACAATCGCATCGGCACTGCTTGGCTATATCGGCCTTGCAATTTTCGTCTCGCTGCAGGTCGTGGTCACCGGCACCATCCTGGTCACCGCCTATATCGGCTTCCTGTCGGCGCGAGCGATCGGCGAGGAAGGTGGTTTCGCCAAAACTTCGATCGGGCGCTGGCTAGCGGCCAATTCAAGCTACGAAGAGACCGCCCTCGACCAGCTCGGGCTTGTCGTCAGCGCCGCCATCAACATCATGATTGTGCTGGTGTTCCTGCCGCTGATCCTGTTGATGTGGGGCTTCCAGCCCGGCGACATCCAGGCCTGGGCCTACAAGCTGGCGACCGGCCTCACCATCGGCTCGGTGACGATCTCGGTCACCGGCATTCTCACCGGCGTCGTCGTCTTCATCATTGGCTATTTCCTGACGCGCTGGTTCCAGGGGTGGCTCGACGGCTCGGTGATGGCGCGCGGCCGGGTCGACACCGGCGTGCGCAATTCGATCAGGCTGGCGGTCGGTTATGCCGGTGTCGCGGTCGCGGCACTGGTCGGCATCTCGGCGGCCGGTATCGACCTCTCCAATCTCGCGCTGGTCGCCGGCGCCCTGTCCCTCGGCATCGGTTTCGGCTTGCAGAATGTCGTCTCGAATTTCGTGTCGGGCCTGATCCTGTTGGCCGAGCGGCCGTTCAAGGTCGGCGACTGGATCGTCGCCGGCGACATCAGCGGCACGGTCAAGAAGATCAGCGTGCGCGCCACCGAGATCGAGACGTTCCAACGGCAATCGGTGATCCTGCCCAATTCAAACCTGATCAACAATGCGGTCGGCAACTGGACGCACCGCAACAAGCTCGGCCGCGTCGACATCAAGGTCGGCGTTGCCTATGGCAGCGACGTCAAGCACGTGCATGGCGTTCTGTTGGAGATCGCACGCAGCCATCCGCTGGTGCTGAAGAACCCGGAACCCTTTGTGCTGTTTTCCAATTTCGGCCCGGCCGCGCTCGAATTCGAGATCCGCGTATTCCTGGCAGACGTTCTTAGTGGCAATATCGTCCAGAACGACATCCGCTTTGCCATCTTCGATGTGTTCGCCGACCAGCATATCGAAATTCCGTCGACACCGCGCGCTGTCGTCGAGATCAAAAAGCACGAGGCGTGGCCGATCGACGACGACAAGATCGAAGTCGAATTCGCCGAGCGGGAACAAGCAAAAGCCCTAGCGGCGGTCGAGGCGAAACGTCTCGCCAAGTCGGGACGCAAGGTACGGAAGCCCGATCCTGACTAGCTGATTGGAGCTTGCCTTCAAGCCTTCGGAAACCAATTGCGGCATGAATGCGGCATTCAGTTGCCGTTCAGCTTGCATTGCATATAAGCTCACCTGCAAACGGCGAGAATGCCTTGCGAAATGCAACAGAGGCGGTGGCAACACCGATACTGCAAAATGTGGAAGTCTCTCGTCGCCGCCGTCGCTTTTCTGGCCGTGGGCGGCTCGGCCCATGCCGCCAGCGCGGTTAACAAGGACGCCGAGACCCGCACGCTGATCGTGACGGAAGGCGGCGGCAAGACCGAGCTGGCGCTGGCCGCTGGCGAAACCGTGGAATTTTGCCCGAGCGGCTGTTTTGTTACCTTGCCGAATGGCGACCTCGAGGCGCTGACCGGTTCGGAGACGATCGAGATCTCGGGCGGCGTCGCGCGCATCAAGTAAAGTCGACGCCATGATTTTTGAAGGCCGGGCAAACACCCGGCCTTTTATTTGCTTCCGGTAATCGGCGATGAAGGTATGCATTTTTCTTCGAAGCTGCGCAGGACGGGCTCTAGCAGCGTCTTCGTACCGAGCAGGGCGAAGGCGTAGGTCTAACTGCATTCGACGGGCTGGTGGCGCGGGCTTTTTTGGCGATGTCGCAAACAGGCTGCAAGCGCGGCGCCGCGCCGCCCTATAGTCTGCTCGCAATAGCATCTTGGAGTCGCGGGCAATGGCAGGGTTTCCGGAAAAGGCGAAGGTCGTCATCGTCGGGCTGGGCGGCATCGTCGGCGCATCGGTCGCCCATCACCTGATCGAGCGCGGATGGGACGATATTGTCGGCATCGACAAATCGGGCATCCCGACGGATATCGGCTCGACGGCGCATGCCTCCGACTTCTGCTACACGACCAGCCATGATTTCCTGTCGTGCTGGACGACGCTCTATTCCCTCGATTTCTACGAAAAGATGGGTCACTACGCGCGCATCGGCGGCCTCGAGGTCGCCCGCGTCGGCGACGACGCCCGCATGGCGGAGATCAAGCGCAAGATCGCCTCGGCGAAGGCCTTCGGCACACGCGCCCGCCTGATCGATCCCGCCGAGATCAAGGAAAAATTCCCGCTGATCGAAGAACAGATGGTACAGGGCGGCCTGTGGGATCCCGACGCCGGCCTCGTCATCCCGCGCTCGCAGACCGTCGCCGGCAAGCTTGTCGATCAGGCGGAAGCTTCCGGCAAACTCAGGGCGTTTGCCAATACGTCGGCCAGGTCGCTCGTCATCGAGAACGGCCGCATCAAGGGCGTGGTGACCGACCGCGGCACCATCGAGGCCGACTATGTCGTGGTCTGCACCGGCATCTGGGGACGGCTAATCGCGGAAATGGCGGGCGAGGACCTGCCGGTCATGCCGATTGACCATCCGCTTACCTTCTTCGGGCCGTACACCGAGTTCGCCGGCACCGGCAAGGAGATCGGCTGGCCGCTGCTGCGCGACCAGGGCAACTCGGCTTACATGC
This sequence comes from Mesorhizobium sp. M0601, assembly GCF_040320845.1. Taxonomy (NCBI): domain Bacteria; kingdom Pseudomonadati; phylum Pseudomonadota; class Alphaproteobacteria; order Hyphomicrobiales; family Phyllobacteriaceae; genus Mesorhizobium; species Mesorhizobium sp. M0601. The sequence continues at coordinate 53,191 of NZ_JAMYQK010000003.1, read as the reverse complement.
GCGATACCGGCGACCCCAAGACCGCCGAAGGCGGGCAGATCGAATGGGGTTATTACGAAGAGACCAATCCGCGCCTCTGCCATCCGCGCGATATTCTCGAGAAAAACGAGGCGCGGCTTTCGCCGTCGCAACGCGATCTCGACATGGAACAAATCCTGGCGCCGCTCGAGCGCGCCATGGAACTGACGCCGATCTTGGGCGAGCTGGGCTACAATGAGAGCCATTCCTTCAACGGCCTATTGCAGGTGACAGCGGACGGCGGCCCCTCGATGGGCGAAAGCCAGAAGGTCAGGGGCCTATGGTATGCCGTTGCGATCTGGGTCAAGGACGGCCCCGGCATGGGCAAGCTCATCGCCGACTGGATGACGGACGGCCGCACGGCGATCGACCACCACGCCATCGACTATTCGCGTTTCTATCCGCACCAGACGAAAGAACAGTTCATCTGGGATCGCTGCACCGAAACCGCGATGAAGGTCTACAACCCAGCGGTCCATCCACGCGAGCCCTTCTCCAAGGCTCGCAATGTCCGCCGCTCGCCCTTCTGGGAGCGCGAGAAGGAACTCGGCGGCTATTTCATGGAACTCGGCGGCTGGGAGCGCGCCCATGGCTACGCCGCCAACGAGCATCTGCTCGAGAAATACGGCAACCGGGTGCCGGTGCGCCAAAACGAATGGGATAACCGCCACTTCTGGCGCGTCTCGAACGCCGAGCATCTCGCGATGAGCGAGGATTGCGGCATTGTCAATCTGTCGCATTTCGCCATGTACGACGTGGAAGGCCCGGACCATGTCGCGCTGATGGAATGGCTGTGCGCGGCAAAGATCGGCGGTGACGGCAATATCGGCAAGGGCATCTATACCCATTTCCTCGACGAGGAAGGCATGGTGCGCGCCGACCTGACCGTCATCCGCATGGCCGACCGCTGCCGCGTCATCGACGGCGCCGATGCCGGGCCGCGCGACTTCCAGTACATGCGCCGGACGGCAGAGGACAAAGGCTTCGACGTTAGCGTCACCGATGTGACCGAGAGATATGTGACCGTCGGCATCTGGGGTCCGAACGCGCGGGCGACATTGAGCAAGTGCGTGGAAAACCCCGACGGGCTGACGCCTGAGAATTTTCCCTTTGCCGCGATCAAGCCCGTCAGGATCGCCGGCAAGGACGTGACCGCCTTCCGCATCTCCTATGTCGGCGAGCAAGGCTGGGAACTGCACATGCGCTACGACGACGGCCTAGCTGTCTGGGACGCGCTGCGGTCGACCGGCGTGATGGCCTTTGGCGTCGAGACCTATGCCAACAGCCGCCGCATGGAGAAGAGCCTGCGCCTGCAGAATGCGGACCTGTTGACCGAATACAATCTGCTGGAAGCCGACCTTGCCCGTCCGAAAGTCAAGGAGGCCGATTTCTGCGGCAAGGCAAAGCATCTGGAATATCGCGCCCGGGCGCATCAGCCGGCCATGCTTTGCACGCTTATCTTGACGGACAATACCGATTCCAATGGCGTTCCCCGCTATCCGGTCGGCACGATGCCGGTGATGGACCCGCAAACCGGTGAGACGCTCGTCGACGAGCTCGGCCGCCGCTCCTTCACGACTTCGGTGGCCTATGGTCCGACCCTCGGCAAGAACATCGCGCTCGCCTACCTGCCCTGGGCGTATTGCCAGGAGGGCCGCAAGCTGAGCGTCGAATATTTCGGCGAGAAGTACCCGGTCGAAGTGGCCGCCGTCGGCTACAGGCCGCTCTACGACCCGGAGAACCTCAATCCTCGCAGCTAACCGTTGCTTGCCTGCCGATTCTCCACACAGGCAAGCCGAGCAGTGCCGGCAGGACCTGAATGCAGAAGCCCGATTCATTGTCGGGCTTCTCGCTTTGTGGAGCGATGATTCTCGCTTACCGTCGCGCTGCGATTGGGGGGTGCCTTTGCGGCGGATCGGCTGGGATAGAAAAAACGATGCGCTTGTGTTTCAGCTGAACCGGAATATCCCGGTTCGCGTCAGCTGGACCTTCGCAATTCCCCATTGTGCTGCCCTTCCTGAACGAGTGGGCGAGCCGACCCAAGGATGCATTGATCCATACCTCTATCTTTGCAGCGCTTCTGTTTGCGTCGATATTTCTGCACGAACTGGCACACGCATGGATCGGACGCCGACAAGGCGTCGCCACCGACAGGATAGAATTATATCTCTTCGGCGGGTTCACGCGTTTCAAACGCGCCGCAGCACCATCGCCTGCCTGGGCGCGGATTGCGATAGCGGGTCCCCTGGCGAACATCGCGCTCGCCGCGTTTTTCGATGCGGCCTATTATCTGGTTTTTGGAGAACTCATCCCAGTTGTACCCGAAAGGCCATTCGGGTGGCTGCCGTCAAGGTCGGCCGGTCCTCTGGAATGGACGCTTTGGATTGGCGCATTGTTGAACGTGTCACTTATCATTCTCAACATCCTGCCCGCCTACGATCTGGATGGCGGCGTGATTGCAAGACATTTGTTCCTGAGACGCTTCGGCGCCCGCCGGGCCGCGCAGATCGTCGGCATCTGCGGCATCGTACTTTCAATTCTGCGTTTTGCGATCATCTTGCCTGCCGCGGTTGCAGGTATTCTGTTGTGGCTTCCGCCGTCATTCAAGCCGAACTGGACGGCAGCGCGCGGGGTCGGTGCTAGAAAACCGAAGCCGGACCCATCCTCCGAGACGGATGTCGAGAAGGCCGTGGAATGGCGGGGACGGGGCGGGCGCCGCATCCACAAATGAAATTCGTTTTCCGGCGGTTCGCAAAAATGTGACAGAATGAGCCCGGCTCTCCACCGGGCTTTTCTCTTTGTCGATCGGCGATTTTCGCTTACCGTGCGGCATGTCTGGTTTTGCCCGTGCAAGACATCTCGTCTCGGGTGCCGCCGCGCTGGCGTCGGTGCTATGGCTGACTGCAAACTCCCGCGCCGCCGAGCCGGTTGACGTCGAACTGGTACTGGCGGTCGACGTTTCGCTGTCCATGTCGCCGGACGAGCTCGAAATCCAGCGTCATGGCTATGCGGCGGCGCTGACGCATGACGATGTCCTGCAGGCAATCGGCGAAGGCGCTCATGGCAAGATTGCCGTCACCTATGTCGAATGGGCTGGCGCGACCTGGCAGCAGGTCGTTGTGCCGTGGACGGTGATCGCCAATCGTGCCGACGCCGAGCGGCTGGCAGCGCAGCTTTCCGCTCATCCGCCGGCCAGTGCCAGGCGCACCTCGATCTCCGGCGCGCTGGAATTCGCCAGCGATCTCTTTGCTGAAAGCGGCTTCCAGGGCGTCAAGCGGGTGATCGACATTTCGGGTGACGGCCCCAACAACCAGGGCGCACCTGTCGATATCACCCGCGACGCTGTGATCAAGCAAGGCATCACCATCAACGGCCTGCCGCTGATGACCAGGGGCGGGTTCAGCAGCGCTTACGATGTCAACAATCTCGACCGCTACTACAGCGACTGCGTCATCGGCGGGCCGGGCTCCTTCATGATCCCGGTCAATGACTGGACGCAGTTTCCGGCGGCCATCCGCCGCAAGCTGGTGCTGGAGCTTGCCGGTCCGGCCTCGCCGCAGCGAGCGGCGGAAGGGGCGGCGCATCCGCCATTGGTGCTGGCACAGGACATCCCCGTCACCGACTGCCTGGTTGGCGAAAAAATGTGGCGCGACCGCAGCTGGATGTACGACAGCCGCTGATGGCGGAGTTTGCTGTCGATGGTGACATACCGCAGTGCAGCATCTGCTTCATTGACAAGCCTGCGGGCGTCTGTGACACAATTCCGCATCCGAACACATTAAAGGGGAACCGACATGAACAGGATCGGAATTCTTGCCGCAAGCTTGACGCTTGCCGTCGGATTGTCCGCGCCGGCGATGGCCGCCACATCGGTCAGCATCGGCATCAGTGGGTGGACCGGCTTTGCGCCGCTGACGCTCGCCAAGCAGGCCGGCATCTTCGAAAAGCACGGCCTCGACGTCACCTTGAAGAAGGTGCCGCAAGCCAGCCGGCCGCTCGCCATCGCCAGCGGGGACCTGCAATGCGCCGCCACCACGGTCGAGACCTGGCTGGTCTGGAACGCCAATGGCGTGACGACCAAGCAGATATTCCAGCTCGACAAATCCTACGGCGCCGACGGCATCGTCGCCCGCAACGACATCAAGACCGTCGCCGATCTCAAAGGTAAGTCGGTCGCGTCTTCGGCGCCGGGCACCTCGCCCTATTTCATGCTGGCCTGGGTGCTCAACAAGAACGGCATGTCGACCAAGGACGTGACGGTCGTCAACCTGGAGCCGGATGCGGCGGCGCAGGCGTTTCTCGCCGGCCAGAACGATGCGGCGGTCACCTATGAGCCGTTCATCTCGGCGGTGCGCGAAAAGTCCGACCAGGGCCATATCCTTGTCACCACTCTCGACTATCCGATGGTGCTCGATACGGTCGGCTGCACGCCGGAGTTCCTCAAGGCCAATCCGGATGCGGGCAAGGCGCTTGCCGACAGCTATTTCGAGGCACTCGACCTGATCAAGAGCGATCCGGCGAAATCCTATGAGACGATGGGTGCCGACGTGAAGCAGTCGGCCAAGGAATTCGAAGAGTCGGCCAAATACCTGAAATGGGCCGACAAGGCTGAAAACAAGCAGTTCTTCACCAAGGAATTCCAGGACTTTTCCAAGACCGCCGGCGAGCTTCTGCTGCAGATGGGTTTGATCAAGGAAGCGCCTGACGTCTCGACGTTGGCCGACACCAGCGCCGTCGCCGACTAACCGCCAGGATTGTCGCCCGGCGGCGGCGCGTGCGCCGCCGCTTTTTCATTCAGATCAGAGGACGGTCGAAGATGCCGCGCCCCTTGCATCCGGTCTCGCCGGGCATTCGAACCGTGCTCGGCATTTCGTTCTTCGTGCTGTTCGTGGCGTTCTGGGCGTGGATCACGCTTGGCGGCCACGTCAATCGCATTTTCCTTGCCGATCCGCTGTCGATGGTGAGAGACGGCTGGCGGCTGCTGGTCGAGGACCGCTTCTGGCTCGACATCCTTATCACCATCTGGCGCGTCTTCGGCGGGTTCCTGATGGCGGCCATCGTTGCCGTGCCGCTCGGCATCTTGATGGGTGCCTGGAAGCCCGTGGAGGCGTTCCTGGAGCCGTTCGTCTCCTTCGCCCGCTATCTGCCGGCATCGGCCTTCATCCCGCTGCTCATCCTGTGGGCGGGCGTTGGCGAGCTCGAAAAACTGCTGGTGATCTTCGTCGGCTCGGTGTTCCAGATCATCCTGATCATCGCGGTCAAGGTCGGCGGCACACGGCGCGACCTAGTCGAGGCGGCCTACACGCTTGGCTCGTCCGACAACGGCATCGTGCGGCGCGTGATCATGCCGGCCAATGCGCCGGAGATTGCCGAGACCCTGCGGCTGGTGCTCGGCTGGGCCTGGACCTATGTCATCGTCGCCGAGCTGATCGGCTCGTCGTCGGGCATCGGCTACATGATCATCAACAGCCAGTCGCGGCTGGCGACAGGGCAGATCATCTTCGGCATCATCGTCATCGGCCTGATCGGGCTGTTGTCCGATTTCGCCTTCAAGGCGCTCAACCGTTGGCTGTTTCCATGGAGCCTGGCGTGAGCAAGCTGCTCATCGAAGGCGTCTCGCGCACCTTCGCCGGTGTCGGCGGTGGGCAGCCGGTCAAGGCGCTGATGCCGATCGATCTGGCGGTCGCCGCCAACGACTTCATCACCATCCTGGGGCCATCCGGCTGTGGAAAGTCGACGCTGCTCAGGATCGTCGCCGGCCTCGAAGCGCCGAGTGGGGGACGTGTTCTGCTCGACGGCAGGGTGGTGGACCGGCCCGGTCCAGACCGCGGCATGGTTTTCCAGTCCTATACGCTGTTTCCGTGGCTGACGGTCGCCGAGAACATCGCCTTCGGCCTGCGCGAACGTGGAATGGCCGAGCACGAGCGCAGCGAGATCGTCGCTTCTTACGTCGATCTCGTCGGGCTGAGAGGTTTTGAAAACCATTGGCCGAAGCAGCTTTCCGGCGGCATGCAGCAGCGCACCGCGATTGCCCGGGCACTGGCCAACGATCCGGAGATCCTGCTGCTCGACGAGCCGTTCGGCGCGCTTGACAACCAGACCCGCGGGCTGATGCAGGAACTGCTTCTCGGCATCTGGGAGCGCCGGCAAAAAACGGTGCTGTTCGTCACCCACGACATCGAGGAGGCGATCTTCATGGCGTCGCGCGTGGTCGTGATGACGGCACGGCCGGGCCGCATCAAATCGGACGTTGCCGTCGACCTGCCGCATCCGCGCCACTACACGCTGAAGACCAGCCCGGAATTCTCGGCGCTGAAAGCGCGGCTGACGGAAGACATCCGCGTCGAGGCTATGCGCACGGCGCAGGTATAGTCGCCGCAACCTACACTCGACCGCGACCGGAAAAGATGCTCGGTTCGCTCAACAGGCGCTTTAGACGTGGAAGGTCGCGCGTAGGGGCGTCCAGTGCCGCCATGAACGCGGCCCATTTTTCTGCATCGAGGCGGAAGCTGTGCGGGTCGGCCGGTTTTTGGGATAGGCTCGAACTCGTGGTCATGCGACATCTCTCGATGCGGGAATATCACACTTCGCCGGTCCTCTGCTGATTTGCCAGATCAAGCCGCCAGCAATTGCTTGCGATCGACGCGTTCCTGTTGCGGCGAGCGGGCGTACAACTCGCGATAGCATTTGGAGAAATGCGAGGCGGAAACAAAGCCGCAGGCGACCGCCACTTCGACCACCGGCAACGACGACTGGATCAGCAGGTGCCGGGCGCGGTCGAGGCGGATCTCCAGATAGTAACGGGCAGGGGAGCGCCCCATCTCGGTGCGGAACAGGCGCTCAATCTGCCGGCGCGACAGGTCGACATGATCAGCGACCTCGATCAGCGAGAGCGGCTCGGAGAGATTGGCTTCCATCAGCTCGATAATAGCCAGAACCTTGGAATTCTGCACGCCAAGGCGGGCGCGCAGCGGCAGGCGCTGGCGGTCGGTCGGGCTGCGCACGCGATCAGTCAGCACCTGCTCGCAGACGCGGTTGACGAGGCTTTCGTCGAAATCGTCGCCGATCAGCTTCAGCATCATGTCGAGCGCGGCGGTGCCGCCGGCGCAGGTGTAGATGTTCTGGTCGATCTCGAAGAGGTCGGCGAAGACATTGGCCTTGGGGAACGCCTCGGAAAAGCCCGGCAGGTTCTCCCAATGGATGGCGCAGCGCTTGTTGGACAGCAGGCCTGCGGCGGCCAGGATATGCGCGCCGGTGCACAGGCCGCCGACGGCAACGCCGCGATTGTACTCCTCGCGCAACCAGGCAAAGGCCGATTTGTTCTGGTAGCGCTCGACATTGATGCCGCTGCAGACGATGGCCATGTTCGGCCGGTCCGGTCCGGACATTTTCTTGCGCTCTTCCTCCAGCGAGGTGTTGACGGCGCATTCGACGCCGTTCGAGGCGCGCACCGGCTTGCCGTCGATGCTGGCGAGCCGCCAGCGATAGGCTTCATAGCCGAGCATGCGGTTGGCCGAACGCAACGGGTCGAGCGCCGTCGCGAAGGCGATCATGGTGAAATCGGGGACCAGGAAGAATACGAACGATCGCCGGATCGGGTGCTTTACGACATTCACGGGTAGATCCTCACGCTGCAATGGCGCGAACAGGATGTCGCGATTAGCACAGCGACATCAGGAAAGACGTTTCCTGTCAATTGGCTAGACGGCAACGGAGCGACTTTATTTGCGACACGGGTCGCAAATGGGCGATCGCTATGCGGCGAAGGACGCGACATGCCGCCGGATCGACCAACCGAGCCTATGCAGTCTGCGCACACGAAAACGCCGCCTCGGCAAAACCGAAGCGGCGCTGGATCGACTTCGAAGCAGCGCTAGGCTGCTTCCGCCGGGATTGCCGCGTCTCAGGCGACGAAGCCGAGGCGCGCGGCAGCCATGGCACCGGTCTGGCCAGGCATGGTGTTGGCCAGGCGCTGGCGCTCGAGCGCGGTCGTCAGGTTCATTTCGCGACGGGCAAAGAGGCGGGCAAAAAGCTTCATGATCATCTCCATTCGGTTGCTCAGACGGGTCGCCTTCGCTTGATGGAGTGGGGCAGCTCGTTTGTTGATGATGATATAGGCTTACGTGAGGGGAAACTAAATCGCAAAAGCGAAGCACTTGATATGAAAAGCGACACGGAATGCGACAAATTTGGGCATTCTGCCCAGGATTTTCGATTATTTACAATGCGTTGATTGCCAGTGCGGGCTGCTATGCGACTTGCTCATATGCGGCATGCGACGGCGACATGGCTCGGGAAAATCATTGGAGTACAAACAAAAAAGCCTGCCGGGCTGATCTGCGCGGCAGGCCTTCAGCTGTTGATACACACGGTTTACTTTGCTCCAGCCCACGATCCCACACCATGGCGAGTGCCGGCCTTGGCATCGGCAGCTTCGGGCCAGCCGATATCCTTCTGCAGTTCAATCGGCAGCGCGCGGATGGCGCGTTCCGTCTGGTAGCGGGCACGGGCCTCGCTGAACTCGGTCGCGATCCGACCGATGGATGACAGGATAGACATCTCATTCTCCTTCGCGTTGGGCCGGGTCGTCCCGGCGCTTGCAGCGTCAGGCGGTACACCGGCTTTGTTTCAGCTTCATTTCGTGTCGATTGCAGGTCCGTGTCATGGTTGTTTCGGGACCACTTCGATGCGTCCTGCCTCCGACCGAGTTGACTATCCTCCCAAACTGATGTTCAATCAAACGAAATGGAATGATGGTTTGCATCAGAAAAATTGAAGGCCGCTTGCCATGAACGCCCCACTCAATCATCCGCTGCCGCTGCTCGATCTCGATGTTCTGCGCACTTTCGTCGCAATCGCCGAGACCGGCAGCTTCACCACTGCGGCCAATGCGGTCTTCCGCACGCCGTCGGCCGTCTCGATGCAGATCAAGAAGCTGGAGGACATTCTCGGCCGCTCGGTGTTCGCGCGCGACGCCCGTTCGGTGACGCTGACCACCGATGGCGAGATGCTGCTCGGCTATGCGCGCCGGCTGCTGTCGATCAATCGCGAGGTGGTGTCGAAGTTCATCATTCCAGACATTGTCGGGGTGGTGCGGCTCGGCTCGCCGGACGATTACGGCGAACGTGTGCTGCCGCATGTACTGAAGCGGTTCGCACAGTCGCATCCATCGATCGCGGTCGACGTCACCATCGACCAGAGCGTCAATCTGCGCCGGCGCATGGACGACCGGGCGCTCGACATCACGTTGCTCACCAACTCGTACAAGACCAGCGCGATCGGCGCCGAAGTGCTGCTCACCGAGCCGATCGTCTGGGCCGGTGCCAAGGGCGGTTGCGCGCATCTGCGTGAGCCGCTGCCGGTCTCATTGTGGGAAGAGGGCTGTGCCTGGCGGGCAGGGGCATTGGAGGCGCTTGGCCGCGAGGGCCGCAACTACCGTATCGCCTATATGAGCGCACACACGGCCGGCCAGCGCGCCGCGATCATGGCGGATCTTGCAGTCGCGCCGCTGCCGAAATCGTTCCTCGGCAGCGATATGGTCGAGCTGTGCCCGAAGGACGGCATGCCTGACATCGGCACCTACAATCTGGCCATGGTGGTGACGCCGGACGCCAGCGCTCCAGTGAAGGCAGTCGCCGACCATATCCGCGCGACGTTTGAGATGTTCAGGGAAACTGGGAAGTTCTGAGCCAACTACGACCTGAGCGGCGCAACCAGATCGCGAGGCGTTCCGTCGCGGTCTGCCCTTTGCAGCGACAACTCTCCTGCCTTGGCATGATAACTGTCAGTTTCGTTGGTCAAGAAGGCCACTATGCTGTCCCGCGCGCGACGCGCCTCCGGCATGTCGATCAACGGCCAGACATGGAACATGCCTTGCTCGTGGACGACCTCAATTTCGACGCCGGCCGCGCGTGCCTTTTCCGCGAAAATCAGATTGTCGGGGGTGAGCAGATCGCGTGAACCGGTCAGCAGCAGCGTTTTGGGCAGCACCGACAGGTCGCCGTAAACCGGGCTGATGCGCCAGTCGGTGGGATCGATGCCGGCGCTGTAAAGCCGGATCGCCTCGCGGCCGCCGGCAATGCCCAGCCACGGATCGTTGCGTTCGGCCTCATACATTTCTGGGTTGGCGAGCGACACGTCGAGACCGGGCGAAATCAGCACGTGGCGTGATGGCAAGGGCAGGCCGTCTTGCGCAGCCATCATGGTCAGCACGACGGCCATGTTTCCGCCGGCGGAATCGCCCATGAAGATGATATCATTCGCCCTGGTTTCGCCGAACATCTGGCGGTAGACGGCGCCGACCATGCCGAACATGGCGTGAAAATCGTGTTCGGGAGCAATGGGATAGATCGGCACGGTGATACCGAACCCGAGGCGGTCGGCCATGTCGGCGATCAGCCGCCAATGATAGGGTGTGATTTCAAAGACGTAAGCGCCGCCGTGCAGGTAGAGAATCCGCCTCCGCTCACCAGCCTGGGGAGCGATCTCGTAGACGGGAAAGCCGTTGATCGTGCGGGTTGTGATCTCCAGGCGTGACCACAGCGACGCAGGCGGCTGATGGTTTTCCGTCCTGCGCGCATAGGCGATCCAGCGCTGCAGGTTCTCGGGGCTGGAAAACGCCTTCTTGCGGCTGTACCTGAGGACGAACGACACGACGTGGCTTTTGAGACTGGGCATGCAGATACACGGACTTCGGCTGAGCCGACTAAGAGAACCCCCGACTATTTCGAAGATTGTGTCGCCACCAAAAAAGTCAAGATTGATGCAATCTCAACACGGTCGTTTGATCCCAGCTGTCGACAAAGCGTCCGGCCATGAAGTCTCTGGCCTACCGGTGCAGCTCAACGCCGCGGCAGCAACGCGGCGCGCAGCCAATTGTTGGGTGCAGCCGGAGCCGCATTGCGGCTCCGGCGAATACCGAGCAGCTTGCATTTGTCGATGAATTTCATCCGCGCTGCGTGCCCCATCCGACCGAAAGCTGCCTTTCGCTCGAACGCGGCGACACCGGCCAGCCAATGTCCTTTTGGATCTCAGGCGGCAAGCTGTTGAGGATGCGCAGCGACTTGCGCGCTTCGCGTGTTTTCTTGAAGGCCGCACCATAGCGGCCGAAGCTTTCGAACATCGACATCTTGATCTCCTTGGAGCGTTGCGGTGGCCGAAAACTGTTTCCGCCTGCCGTTCGATGCCGGTTAAATGCTCCGCCTATGTATCTGGCGGATTTCACGAAAACGCGATTTCGTTTCCAGATCGGCGCGATCTGGAAACATTTGCATACAAATGAAAATGGAAGGTCTGACAGCCTGGCGGAGGCGAGTCATCCCCGCCCGCGCCGCGCGGCATGGCCTTCGCGCGAACGCCGCCGCGGGGCAGCGTCGCCGGCAATGCCGTCTTCGCTCACCGTCTTGCGCGGCGGCAGTTTCACCGCCGCCGACAGCTTGGGAAACGGGTCGATCTTGTTCGGGAGCGCCATGGCATAAACGAAATGTTCCTGGAATTTCGGCTCCAGCGCCGTCTCGATCTTCTCGATCTTGCTAACGGTTTCCTCGATCTCGCGGCGATAGCCACGGTTCAACAGCGCCATGCGGGCGCCGGCGCCGGCCGCATTGCCAACGGCCGAGACCTTGTCGAGGTCGCAATCCGGAATCAGGCCCAGCACCATTGCGTATTTCGGGTCGATGAACGAGCCGAATGCGCCGGCGAAGTGGATGCGGTCGACATGATCGGTGTGCTGTTTTTCCATCAAAAGCTTGGTGCCGGCATAAAGGGCGGCCTTGGCTAGCTGGATAGCGCGCACATCAGTCTGGGTGATGGTGATCTTGGGCTCGCCTTCCTTCAGCACATAGGAGAAGGTGCGGCCATTGGCGACGACGCGGGGCGAGTGGCCGCTCAGCGATCCATCGACGACGCCGTCCTCGGAGATGATGCCGGCGAGATACATCTCGGCGACCACCTCGATGATGCCGGAGCCGCAAATACCGGTGACGCCGGTCGCCTGCACACTGTCGAGGAAGCCCGGCTCGTCGGACCAGAGTTCCGAGCCGATGACGCGGTATTTCGGTTCCAGCGTTTCAGGATCGATGCGGACGCGCTCGATGGCACCCGGTGCGGCGCGCTGGCCACCGGAGATTTCCGCACCTTCGAAGGCCGGGCCAGTTGGCGATGAGGCCGCCACGACCCGCTGGCGATTGCCGAGCACGATCTCGGCATTGGTGCCGACATCGACGATCAGCATCATCTCGTCCTGGCGGTGCGGCCCTTCCGACAGCGTCACTGCGGCAGCGTCCGCGCCGACATGGCCGGCAATGCAAGGAAGCATATAGAGCCTGGCGCCCTGGTTGAGCTTCAAACCGATATCCGATGCCTTGATGTGCACGGCGCCGGAGACGGCTAGCGCGAAGGGGGCGCCGCCGAGCTCGGTCGGATCGATGCCGAGGAACAGATGGTGCATGATCGGATTGCCGACGAACACGGAATCCAGGATGTCGTTGCGCTGGACGTTGCCTTCGGTGCAGACCTTGTCCACAAGCCCCGAAATGGCCTCGCGCACGGCGACCGTCATGCCTTCGCGGCCGTCCGGGTTCATCATCACGTACGAGACACGGCTCATCAGATCCTCGCCGAAGCGGATCTGCGGATTGGATGTGCCCGACGAGGCGGCGACGCGGCCCGACAGCAACGACACCAGATGCATGGCGATCGTGGTCGAGCCGATATCGCAGGCAAGTCCGTACGCCTCGTTCTTGAGGCCGGGCCACAAAGCGATGACCCGTGCGGTCTCGCTGTCGGTGTCCTTGTGGATGGCGGCGGTCGCGGTCCAGTTGCCTTTGCGCAAAATGCCTTGCACCTGCGGCAACAGATGGAAATCGAAATCGAGGCTCTTGAGGCCCCAGTCCTTCATCAGCGCGATCTTCAGACGGTCGAGGTCGCCGAGCGGCTTGTGCATGTCGGGTTCTTCGATCTCGACATAGCACATGCGGATTGCCGCATCGCGGGCGATGACCCTGGTGTCGGCGTCCTTGCGAATGGTCTGCGCGTTGATGACGGTGTCCTGCGGCACGTCGACGACGAGATCGCCGAGAATCTGCGCCGAGCAGGACAGCCGGCGGCGCTCGGGCAGGCCGCGTACGCGCTCGTAGCGCTCTTCCTTGGCGCCCTTGGGCGAGAGGTGATCGTTGGAGGAAACGATCTTGTGCTTGGCGAAATTGCCTTCCTGCACCTCGATCTGGCAACGCCCGCAAGTGGCACGCCCGCCGCACACGCTCTCGACATAGACACCGAGTTGGCGCGCGGCGTCCAGAACCGGCGTGCCGACCGGAAACCGGCCGCGCTTGCCCGACGGCATGAACAGCACGAGCGGATCGGTGATGTTGACGGGAGAGTTCATACGTTCCAGACTTTACTTTCTACGCAGCTCGGGTCTTGGCTACGGCAGCGATGCCGCTATGTCTCGGTTCCTCCCCAGTCCTAGGCCCCATATCGTGTCGGCCAAGACCTGGCTCAACCCCGGGCCATACGCGCTTCGCGGCCGCCGCGCCTGCGTCCGCCATTGCCATTGCCATCGCCCGGCGCGTTGACCTGCGTCCGGGCGGCAACGGCTTGGCCGCCTTCAGCAGGCTTGTAGTCCTTGTAGGTCCTGATCCAATTGGTGCAGTTCTCGTCGGTGCCGTTCAGCACGTTGGCGCCACGCACCGCTTCCATTTCCTGCGGCCGCACCGGGTTCATGATCGCCGAGGTCATGCCGGCGCCGATCACCATCGGGATGAAGGCGGCGTTGATGCCATGACGGTGCGGCAGGCCGAATGAGATGTTGGAGAGGCCGCAGGTGGTGTTGACCTTGAGCTCCTCGCGCAGCCGGCGTAGCAGGGCAAATACCTGGCGGCCGGCATCGCCCAGCGCGCCGATCGGCATGACCAGGGGGTCGACGACCACATCATGCGCCGGAATGCCGAAGTCGGCACAGCGCTGAACGATCTTCTTGGCGACGGCGAAGCGCACATCGGGGTCCATCGAAATACCGGTCTCGTCGTTGGAAATGGCCACGACAGGAACGTTGTATTTCTTGATCAACGGCAGGATGGCTTCGAGCTTTTCCTCCTCGCCGGTGACAGAATTGACCAGCGGCCGGCCCTTGGCGACCTTCAGCGCCGCTTCGATTGCCGCAGTCACGGAGGAGTCGATCGACAACGGCAGGTCGACCAGGCCTTGCACGATCTCCAGCGTCTGCACCAGCAGCGCCGGCTCGGTGGCGTTGGGATCGACTGCAGTGACGCCGGCATTGACGTCGAGCATGGTCGCCCCACAGGCGGCCTGCTCCAGCGCATCCTTGATGACGGTCTCAAAATTGCCGGCGATCATTTCGGCGGCCAGCTTTTTGCGGCCGGTCGGATTGATGCGCTCGCCGATCACGCAGAAGGGCTGATCGAAGCCGATGATGATTTCTCGTGTCGCCGAGGCGACGATAGTGCGGGTCATGAAATCTCTCCATCGTGATATAAAGAGTTCTTTATATCGTTATCTGTTTCTGATCAAGCGAATGCTGACGATTCGCGCTGTCAATGCGCGGTCTTGACCATGTCGACCTGGGTTTCGGTGAGGTCGTCATGCAGTATGTGGTCGAGCCGGTCGGCAACGAGCTGGTCGTCGCGGCGGATTTCGCGTTTCCACGGCCGGCGACCCTTCAGCACGCCAGATTCGTCGACGATCTCAGCGACGTATTCTTCCTGGCGATAGGCCATCACATGGACGCCGGACACACCGGGAATTTCCTTCACCTCATTGATGATGTCGATGCAGAGCTGCTTGCCTTCCTTCTTCTGATCCTGAGCGCCTTCCAGGCGCTTGACGATCTGATCGGGAATGTGAATGCCCGGTACGTTGGAGCGGATCCATTTGGCCGTCTTGGCCGAGGCCAGCGGCCCGACGCCGCACAGGATGAAACATTTCTCGGTATAGCCGAGATCGCGGACCTTCTGCATGTAGGTGCGGAACATCGGTACGTCGAAGCAGTACTGGCTCTGCACGAACTGTGCCCCGGCGGCGATCTTCTTGCCCAGCCGATAGGGCCGGAAATCGATCGGCGGCGCAAACGGGTTGATCGCCGCGCCAAGGAAAAGCTGCGGCGGGGTCGTGAGTTTGCGGCCGGACAGGAATTTGCCGTTATCGCGCATAACGCGGCAGGTTTCGAGCAGCGACATGCAGTCGAGATCGAACACCGGCTTGGCGCCGGGCTGGTCGCCGGCCTGCACGCCGTCGCCGGTCAGGCACAGCATGTTGGCGACGCCCATCGCAGCACCCCCAAGCACGTCGCCCTGGATGGCGATGCGGTTCCGGTCGCGGCAGGCGATCTGCATGATCGGGGCATAGCCCATGCGGGTCAGCAGCGCGCAGATGCCGACCGACGACATGTGGCAGTTGGCGCCGGAAGCGTCGACGGCATTGATGGCGTCGACCCAGCCGTCGAAAATCCTGGCGCGGTTGTAGACGTCTTCCGGATCGGCGCTGTCGGGCGGATTGAGCTCGGTCGTCACTGCGAACTCGCCGCGCCTGAGGACGCGTTCCAGCCGGCCACGCGAGGTGTGGCCGGGCAGGGGATCGAGCGGCAAATGGATGCCGGCCGGATTCTCGTCTGGCTGACGGCCGATCATGCCGATGCTCCGGTCTTCGTAGTATTCCGGGCCGCATTGCGGGCGGCCGCGGCCTGCGCGGTGACCCGCAGCCAGGCGGAAGTTTCGCGCAAGGACTGATCCACCGGCTTCTGCACTTCCAAAATCTTGTCGCCATGCACCATGTTCCGCGAGCCTTCCCAGGCTTTGACCCAGACGCAAGGCATGTCAGGCTCGACCTCGCAATTGCCGTTGGCGCGGACACCGCCGCAAGGGCCGTTGCGCAATTGCTTGGGGCAGTTCATTGGGCACGACATGCCGGTCGAAGAAAGAATGCACTGGCCGCACATGCGGCAGTCGAACATGAATCCCTTGACGCGCTTTTCGACGAATTTCACAGGCCCTTCGACACGGCTGTAGCCGATGCCCTTCCACAGCGGATGGAGGAGCAGGAACATGTCGGCGAATTTGCCGTAGAACCATTCGAGCAGCCGCGAATGCCGCACAGACCAAAGGCGCACCGCGAAAGAGCGCTGCACACGCCGCTGCGGCGACACGTCGGCCGGCTTGTAGTCGGATTTCGGCGCCGCCTTCTTGACGATGGTCGCCTGGGTCACGCCGGCTTGAGCCGTCGTCGCCGGCATTGATTGGGGATCAGACATTTTCTTTGCCGCCCGCCTTGACCAGAGCGACCAGCCGCTCACGGTCGTATTTCGCATCAAGTTCCTGAAGAGCCTTCTCGGCCTCGGCTTCAAGATCGTCACTGACCGGAATGGGTTCTGCCTTGCGCCATTCGGCAAGATAGTCGTCGGTGCCGCCGGCGCCGGTGCGCATGGCGCACATGTCGATCGCCTCGGTGAAGCGCAGCGGCAGTTCGCGCTTGGCATTCTGCCGGCCCTTTTTGACGATGACCTGGGCGGGGATGTCGCGCCAGTAGACGACGATCAGATCGGCCATGAATTCCTGCTCCTGCAGAGCGCCGTGCGTCCAATCGACTCACAAACGATGCTCTACCACTTAACTCCGCTGCATCGTGCTCTCCGAAGATCGATTCCGATCTTTTGGCCAATGCAGTGGTTTCGAGCATTGCCGGAAGCGCTGTTGGGCTGCTTGTTATGGGACGACGCGGGGGCCTTCAAAAGCGACGCAATCGACGGCCGCGGTTGAAAGCGGAGTTTCTTCCAGCACTGGTCAGCCGGCGCGGCCATCGTAGCTGCCGACCAGCTTCCTGTGGAAGCGCACGTAACCTCGTTCGGTCGTGCGTAAATGCTCCGCGACGATGTCATGGAAGCGCGGCAGGCGGTGGAAGGGAACGGCCGGATAGGAATGGTGCTCGGAATGGTACGGCATATTCCAAGCCACGAAGCGCACCAGCCTTGTGGTGAAGGTGGTGCGGGTGTTCTCGAGCATGTTGGCGACATGTGGGCACAACGCGTGCTCGGCCAGCAGGTAGGCACGCAAAAACGGCTGTCCGACCAGCACCGGCACGATCCAGACCCACAACAGCAGCGCCGACTGCGCGGCGAGCGATGCGGCCAGCAATGCCGCATAGCCGATCAGGAACTGCCGTGCTTCGGCAACCACCTTGCCGCGGCGCTTTTCCGGCACAAAGCCGTCGCGGTTGCGGCCCGCCGCATTGGTTGCGATCACACGGCCCATGGCGATCCAATAGGGGCCGCCTGACAGATAGCGCAGATATTGGCTGATGGTCTCCGGCTTCGGGGCCATCAGTTCGGGGTCGTTGTCCGGGTCGTGCGTATGGCGGTGATGGGCGAAATGGAAATAGCGGAACCATGCCGGCGGCAGCAGGATCAGGAAGCCGGCCACGGCGGCAACAGCGCGATTGAGCCGCGCCGTCCTGAACGCCGTTTCATGGATGGTCTCGTGCAACGGCGTGAAGAAGAAGACGATCAGGATTCCCTGCGGCAAGACGAGCGCGGGCCAGAACGGGATGCGAGCGGCGATCAGCGCGCCTAGCAGGATAACCAGCCCGGCATGGACCGCCAGCCGGACAATGCCTGGCCGGTCAACCCTGGCGGTGAGGTCGCGACGGTCCTCGACCGAAAGGCCGGCAATGATGGTGCGGTGGTCGATGTCGCTCATGATGCAATGTTAGTGGCGGGTGGCTGTCCGGTAAATCGGCGCGTCACCAGACGCCGTTCCTTATCCCCGTCCAGAGATAAAACCATATCGTCGGATGATACCATTGTGTCGAAGGTAGGCCGGGATCCACCGTGCCGACCTTGCCGGCCAGCGCATCCCTGACCGCTTCGACGCAGATGTCGCGCGAGAAGGCCGCCTGCCGCAACGCGTAGCTCGAAACTGTGTCGCCCGGCTGCGGTTTGCCACGCGTCTGCCGCAGCACGCCGCCAGTGTCGACGCCGGCGTCGACCAGATGCACGGTGGTGCCGAAGTTCTCCGCATCGCCTGAGGCCAGCGCCCAGTAGCCGCCGTTCATGCCACGATATTTCGGGGCGATGCCGGCATGGTAGTTGAGGACCGGGCAAGGGATTTTCGCCAGCGTCTGCCGCGACAGCAAGCGGCAGCCGGCGAGCAGCACCACACCCGGCTGGATTTCCGCAATCGCCTGCAGGCACTCCGGCGCGTTGGCCGACGAGACATAAATGATCTTTTGCCCAGGCTTCGGTTCGGTTTGCAGCTTCTGCCCGGCGGCAAGCCGTGCTGCGTGGCCGGCGAAGAAGCGCTTACCGAGGCGCGTCAGCACCATCGTGCCGAGTTGACCGATGGCCGAGGTCCAGCCTTGCCGCCGCGCCCGCGCGAGAAGCAATTGCTTTTTGGATTCAGGAGCTTCGAGGATGACGCTGACCGGGCCGAGTTGATCGGCGAGGGCGTTGACGATCGCCCAGATATGCGGGCCGCCTTGGGTGACGACGACGATCGGCCGTTGGTTTGTTTTCGACAGTGCCATGCTCTGCGACTCTCCGCAAAGAACCTGTTCTTTGCGCGCGAATGCTAGGCTGACCGGGTTAACCCCTGGTGATCGGGCTCAGCGCTTGAATTCGAGGATATCGAGCTTCGATTCGTAATAGGGCGCCGGGAACTCGATGCGCCATTCACTGGCGCTGTTGCGGAAGGCATAGCCGACCTGATCGCTTTCCGGGCCGCTGCCGTAGGGCTTTGCCGGATCGTCGTTGACGTGGAAGGAACCGAGATAGATCGCGCGTTTCTCGCCATCGTCGAAGAAGCGGCCCTTGGTGCGCTGCGAGCCGGTGATCTTTTCCAGTCTCCAGCCGGAACCGTCGTCGCTCACCTTGCATTTGAACCAGCCATAGATGACGAGCGGGCCCAATCCGCCGGCCTTGATGGTGCGGCATTGCCATTTGCCGGTCAGGTCCCTGTCAGAGAAGGGAACCAGCGGCTTTGCCAGCAAGGCGGCGAGCTGCTTGACCTCGGCGGGATCGCCGGCCCTCGCCTCGTTAAGCGCTGCCTTGCGCGTCTCGCCATATTTGTTGAGCCGCGCCTTGTCGGCAGCCGTTATCAGCTTCTGCACCTCGCCATCGGCGAACGCGGGCATGGTCAAGCAGAGGACAGTTGCTGCGGCAAACATGAGGCGAGCGATCATCGGTGGCGTTTCCCTTTTGATGGCTGGAGCAGGCTGTTTTCTCGTCTGGCGCATACCTTAATGTTTCGCCGCGTTCTGTCATCCGTGCCTGAGCATCGACAGCAGAAACGAGGTGGAAAGAATGGGGATCTTGCTGACGGGATCGTCCGGTTGGCTGGGCAGCGCCTTGGCGCCGCGCCTGCGGGCTCTTGGCCATGACGTCACCGGCCTCGATCCCGCCCCATCCTCGGAAACGCGAATCGTCGGCTCAGTCGCCGATCGCGACCTGGTCATGAGGGCGGTCGAGGAGAACCGCATCGAGGCCATCATCCATAGCGGCGCGCTGCACAAGCCTGACATCGAACGTCATCGCAACGAGGATTTCGTCGAGACGAATGTGCGCGGCACGCTCAACCTGCTCGATGCGGCGGCAGCTTTTGGCGTTCAGCGCTTCGTGTTTACGTCGACGACATCGCTGATGATTTCCGAGTCCATCCGCACCGGCTTCACCGGCGGGGCGCGCAAGGCGGCATGGCTGACGGAAGACATGTCGCCTGAACCGCGCAACATCTACGGCGTCACCAAGCTTTCAGCCGAACAGCTCTGCCGGCTCTATCATTTGCAGTTCGGCCTGCCGGTGATCGTGTTGCGCACCGCCCGGTTTTTTCCCGAGGCGGACGACATGGCGCACGTGATCGAACAGTCGGATGCCAACACCAAGGCCAATGAGCTGTTGTTCCGCCGGCTGACGGTGGAGGACGCAGCCGACGCCCACATCGCTGCCCTGGAGAAAGCGCCGCAATTGGGCTTCGACACTTTCATCATCTCGGCACCGACGCCTTTCCAGCCCGAAGATTGCGCGGCCTTGATCGCCGACGCGCCGTCGGTCGTGGCGCGCTATTTTCCGGATTATCCGGCGCTCTACGCGAAGAAAGGCTGGACGATGTTTTCGTCGATCGACCGGGTCTATGATGCGTCGCGGGCGAGGAAGCGGCTGGGTTTCATCTGCAAGACGAGCTTTGCCGATGTGCTCGCCCGGCTTGTGGCGGAATAAGAGCGCGGGTATTCGTCAGGAATGCGCGTCACTGGGAGAGGTAGTTGGGAGTAACAATCCACTTTGAAGGACAGTTACGGGGTCACGGGCAATATGCTGCTTTGCTGCACGAAGCCAAGGCGTTCGCCATTGCGCGAGACTGGCCGGTGCGCGAGATCGATGAGCGCGAGAAGACGCTCAATCGAGTCATTGATGAACGAAACGTGGACTATATTGGCCCTGTGTTTGGAATAGAGCTTCAACCGCATCCCAATTCGGAACCGCTGCGGCTTGAGTTCGACAAGCACCTCTTCGTTCAACAACACTGTAAAACTCAGTTTTCAGGTGCAGGCGCTCATATCGAGATCATCAGCTTTCTTCGCGAAATTACTCGCTTGTTCTCCAGTCTCAATGTCGTCGATGAAGGGGAGTATTGGGAGCTAAGTGATCCGTCAATTCTGCAAAGTAATTTTGACAATGTCGATGCAATGCTTGCCGAAATATTGCTTAAAGATCCAACCGCGCGGGGACCGATCCGCCTTGAAACCGGACGCATTATCGATGTCATATCGGATCGGTGAATCGGTGGGCGAAAATGAACGGCAGCCTCCGGCAAACGCTTAGAGGACGCTATTTCTTTTACGAATGTGCTGAGGCGCTGGCCAGTTCCTTCGTCAGGTCACCATAGCCGGTCGAGCGGCGCTCATAGGCGAGGCCGAGCATTTTCGCCGCCTTTTCGGCGACCTTGTCGAGTTCCGGGTCGTTGGTCTGAGCGATATAGATCAGCTTCTCGTAGTTGCCGAAATAGTCCTTGAT
The DNA here is from genome assembly GCF_040320845.1 of Mesorhizobium sp. M0601. Classification (NCBI taxonomy): domain Bacteria; kingdom Pseudomonadati; phylum Pseudomonadota; class Alphaproteobacteria; order Hyphomicrobiales; family Phyllobacteriaceae; genus Mesorhizobium; species Mesorhizobium sp. M0601. The sequence goes on along the minus strand of NZ_JAMYQK010000003.1, from coordinate 32,160 downwards.
CAGCTCCGGGTGCTTGTCGAGGCCGAGCGGCTTCATGAAGAAGGCATCGAATTGCCGGCAGAGGAAGTCGGTCATGTAGAACGACATCATGTCGTCATCGGCGACCTTCGCATAGGCATCCATGCCCTGGTAGAAAGCAAAGCAATGCGGCCCGGCCATGCGCTCGACGCCATGCTTCTCGCAGATCCGATCGAGCAGGCCACCCGTGCCGCAATCGGCATAGCCGACGAAGATGTGTCTGTAGCCGTCGGTCTTGGCCTTCTCGATAGCCCTGTCCATGGCCGGCGCGATGCGGTCCGGATAGAAATGGAACTCCGCCGGCAGGCAGGTCAGGTCGAGATGGTCGAGCCCGAGCTGCTCCTTGACCGCCAAAACTTCGCGCGCGATCATCCCGCAGGCGATGACGAGCAGCCTGTCGCCTTGATCGGATTGTTGTTTTCGCGCGGTAGTCATGGAACCAGTCTAATCGATCTTCGTTGCTGTCCGGCGAATTTATATGCTGAGGGAGACACCAATCATGAAATTGTTCCGCGTCGCGCCAATCGCTATTCTCGCCTGCGCCTTGGCTGTTTCGGCCTGCGCCAACACGGTGCGCGGCGTCGGTAAGGATATCAAATCCACTGCGAAGGCAGTTGACGATACCGTCAAGAAACCCTGATCCGCACGGCTCTCAACATTTGGGAATAAAAAAGCCGCACTGCAAGGCGCGGCTTTTCTTGTTCGTGCCGGACTTATTGGCTCAGGCCGAAGCGCGGACGTTGTGCTTGCGCTTCATGAAGTCCTTGGCGGTCTCGACTGCCACCGCGGCGTCGCGGCAATAGGCGTCGGCGCCGACGGCTTTGCCGAATTCCTCGTTGAGCGGTGCGCCGCCGACCAGTACGACATAGTCGTCGCGAATGCCTTTTTCCTTCATCGTATCGATGACGACCTTCATGTAAGGCATGGTCGTCGTCAGCAGGGCCGACATGCCGATGATGTCGGGCTGGTGCTTTTCGATGGCATCGAGATATTTTTCGACCGCATTGTTGATGCCGAGGTCGATGACATCGAAGCCGGCGCCTTCCATCATCATGCCGACCAGGTTCTTGCCGATGTCGTGGATGTCGCCCTTGACGGTGCCGATCACCATCTTGCCCTGCTTCGGCGCGCCTGTGGCGACAAGCAGCGGACGCAGGATGAACATGCCGGCCTTCATCGCGTTGGCCGACAGCAGCACTTCGGGAACGAACAGGATGCCGTCGCGGAAATCCTCGCCGACGATACGCATGCCCTCGACCAGAGCCTCGGTCAACACCTTGTAAGGCGCCCAGCCGCGCTCGAGAAGGATATTGGTGCCTTCCTCGATTTCTTCCTTCAACCCGTCATAAAGATCGTCGTGCATCTGCTGCACCAACTCGTCGTCGGAGAGTTCCGAAAGGATGATCTCGTCGTCGGCCATTTTTTCTCAGGCTCCTTGCCGGCTACAACTATCGCGGCAGCTTAAAAATATCGCGTCAATACCTAACCCGCACGGGCCGGTTGTCCATAGCTGATTTGCGACTTCCCGCAAAACGAAAGCGACCGTAAATCTCTTGGAATTCTTGTCGATTTTGCGACAGGCGTTGGCGCTGGCGGGCCGTTTCGAATAGGGTGCATGGCTACGATCCGGCCAGAGACCGCAATATGCGGCCGCAAACGGATTTCAGGCCGGTACAACAGCCCGGCCGGAGTAAATCAGGCCAGAACGAAAGCCAGGGAAGAACGATTATGAGTGAGAACGCGCCGGTCGATCAGGAAGCGTCAAACGCACGGCGCGGGCGCGCTGCCAGCGGTGGCGCCGCAGCCCGACGGGCCGCGCGTTCGGGCGGCGGCCCCGGCACACAGCTCACCTATATCAAGCGCAAGATCAACGTCTATGAAGTGCTGGACGAGGAAGGGCTGGCGCTGATCGAAAAGAACACCGACACGGTGCTGGAGGAGATCGGCATCATCTTCCGCGACGACGCCGAGGCGCTGCAGCTTTGGAAAGAGGCGGGCGCCGACGTCAAGGGCGAGCGGGTGCATTTCCCCAAGGGCCTCTGCCGCTCGCTGTTGAAGACCGCTCCGTCCGTCTATACCCAGCACGCCCGCAACGGCGAGCGCTCGGTGCAGATCGGCGGCAACGCGACAGTGTTCGCGCCGGTCTATGGACCGCCCTTCGTGCGCGATCTCGACGGCGTCAGGCGCTATGCGACGATCGAGGATTTCCGGAATTTCGTGAAACTCGCCTATATGGCGCCGTCGATCCACCATTCGGGCGGCACGGTTTGCGAGCCGGTCGACGTGCCGGTCAACAAACGGCATCTCGACATGGTCTACAGCCATATCAAATATTCGGACAAGCCGTTCATGGGCTCGGTGACCGCGCCCGAGCGCGCGGAAGATACGGTGGCGATGGCCAAGATCGTGTTCGGTGACGATTTCGTCGAGAACAACACGGTGCTGACCAGCCTGATCAACGCCAACTCGCCGATGGTCTTCGACGAGACCATGCTGGGAGCGCTGAAGGTCTATTCGCGCCACAATCAGGCCTGTATCGTCACGCCGTTCATCCTTGCCGGTGCGATGAGCCCGGTGACGGTCGCCGGCACGCTGACCCAGGTTTTAGCCGAGGTTCTGGCGGGAGCGTCGTTCACCCAGCTGATCCGGCCGGGTGCGCCGGTGCTGTTCGGCACCTTCGCCTCGTCGATCTCGATGCAGTCGGGCGCGCCGACCTTCGGCACGCCGGAGCCGTCGCTGGTCTCGTATGGCGCCGCACAGCTTGCCCGTCGGCTCGGCCTGCCGTTTCGCACCGGCGGTTCGCTCTGTGCTTCAAAAATCCCCGATGCGCAGGCCGCCTACGAGAGCGCCAACACGCTGAACTCGACGATCCTCGCCGGCACCAACTTCGTGCTGCATTCGGCCGGCTGGCTCGAGGGCGGTCTCGCCTCCTGCTACGAAAAGTTCATGATGGATATCGACCAGCTCGGCATGACGCAGAAGTTCTCTGAGGGTGTCGACCTGTCGGAAAACGGCCAGGCGATGGACGCCATCCGCCAGGTCGGCCCAGGCAGCCACTATCTCGGCTGCGATCACACCCAGGCCAATTTCCAGACCGCGTTCTACCGCTCCAACATCGCCGATAACAATTCCTACGAGCAATGGCTGGCCGAAGGCGAAAAAACCGCGCCGCAGCGCGCCAACGAGCTCGCCCGCCGCTGGCTCGAAAGCTACGAGGCGCCTTACCTCGATCCGGGCATCGACGACGGGCTGAAGGACTTCATCGGCAGGAAGAAGGCGTCGATGGCCGACGCCTTCACCTGAAAGGAGCCCGAATCAGGCGGGGCTAAAGTCGCCAACATCATCCACAAGGAAGTCTGGCGGAGTGCCTTCTCCGACCCGGACAAGAAGGGATGATCCCGAGCGCGGCATGACTGAAACAATCGCGGCAGCGCTTTCCTCCTCCGGCCTCATGCTTCGCGGCGGCTTCGATTTTGCGGGCGGTGAGGAAACACCTTTCGGTCTCTCCGGCGCTGCCGCCAGATCCGTTCTGCTGGTGGGGCAGGCGGGCGCCGCACCTTGGCCGCACTTCCTGCGCTGGCTGGAGAGACAGTCACAGCCGATCGACGATCCGCTCGACAGATGGTCTCGCGAAGTGATCGGCGCGGTGGCCGAAAGATTCGGGGCACGCGCGGTGTCGCCGTCCGACAGGCCTTATCTGCCATTCCAGCAATGGGCGATGCGTGCGGAGGGGCTGAAGCCGTCGCCGCTCGGCATTCTCATGCATCCGAAATATGGGCTCTGGCATGCCTATCGCGGCGCGCTGCTGTTCGAAAATGAGATTGCGCTCCAAGAACCCTACGACGTGATTCACCTTTGCGATACATGTTTGGAAAAACCTTGCCTGAAATCCTGTCCGGTCGAGGCTTATTCTGCGAATGGTTTTGCACATGAAACCTGTCTGGCCCATGTGCGCGGGCAAAATGGCGCGCCCTGCCGGACCGGCGGCTGCCTTGATCGCAACGCCTGTCCTTACGGCACCGATTATCGCTATCCGGCCGAGGTTCAGGCCTTTCACATGGCAGCATTCGCGCGTCTGTAGCGTCGCCGAATGCCGCACGAAATCTTGAAGCAGATCGCCTCATTACAGCTTGCGGCGACGGTCAGCGCGGATATCTATCGCACGACACGTCAACGGAGCGGGTGATGGCCAAGCAAGCGATGCAGATCAAGACAAGCGACGGCATTGCCAAGGCCCGGCTGTTCCGTTCGGCGGCCCCAGCCAAGGCAGCGATCATCCTCTACATGGACGTTTTCGGTCCGCGACCGGCGCTTGATCAGATGGCGGAGCGGCTTACGAGCGAGGGCTATGCGGTGCTTGTGCCGGACCTTTTTTACCGCAATGCGCCCTACGGTCCGTTCGATCCCAAGACTGCGTTCGGCGACGAGAGGAGCAAGGCCGCCATCACAGGTCTGCTCGGCGGCACGACCCAGGAGATGACGATCCGCGACAGCGGCGCTTTCCTCGATGCGCTCGCTGCCCAAGGCCTAACCGGGCCGGTCGGCATAGTCGGCTACTGCATGGGCGGAGCGCGGGCGCTGAACGCCGCGGCCAGCTATCCCGACCGCATCGCCGCCGCGGCCAGTTTTCACGGCGGCAATCTGGCTGGTGACGCCGCCGACAGTCCGCATCGGAAGGCCGCCTCGGTCAAGGCAAGGGTCTATATCGGCACTGCCGGTGTCGACCGCAGCTTTCCGCCGGAGCAATCGGCGCGGCTCGCCGAAACACTGCGCGCCGCCGAGGTTGATCATGTCATAGAGAACTATGCCGGCATGGCGCATGGCTGGTGCATGCCGGACCATAGTGCCTTCGATGCAGCCGGCGCCGAACGCCACTGGAAGCGGCTGACGACGCTGTTTGCGGAGACGCTCGGCCAAGTCACGCCAACCATTACGACGTGACCGCCCACCAAAAAATTCTTTCCATCGCCCCAAGGAACCGCCATTAGCCTTCGTCCAACAGGCAAATGATGGCGATGATGCTGGACGAAAGCGAAGCCTCCGACGCCGAACTGATCGGACGGGCGAAGGGCGGAGACCGGGGTGCTTTCGGCAAGTTGCTCGAAAGGCACTATGGTTTCGTCTATCGCGCCGCCTATCGTTGGTGCGGGAAAAAGGCCGACGCCGAGGACATCGCCCAGGAAGTCTGCGTCCGGCTCGGGCGGGCGATCCGCGACTATCACGGCAGCGGTGCCTTCACGACGTGGCTCTACACCATGACGCTGAATGCGGCGCGCGACATGATGCGCAAGACCGCCCGCGAGACGGTCAAGACCGAGGCTTATGGCGCCTATGCGCTAATTTCGGGGGAAATCTCGGCCGAGCCGGAAGACCCGGCCGAGGCGCTGTGGGCAGCGGTACGCAAGCTGCCGGACAAGCAGCGCGACGCGGTGCTGCTGGTCTATGGCGAAGGGCTGAGCCACGCCGCCGCCGCCGAGGCGATGGCAATCTCGGAGACGACGGTTTCCTGGCACATCCATGAAGCGAAGAAACGGCTGAAGACGCTGATGCGTTCAGCCGGGGAAGTGTGACCATGGTCGACGACAACGAACTCAACAGACTGCGCGACATCGCGGCACCGGCGCCGGACGCGGACGCAAAGGCGCGTGCCCTCCAGGCCGCGCTGCGCGCCTATGATATGGACGAAAAAACTTTACCGGCCGCCCAAGGATCGGTGAGCGGGCTTCGTCTCACAGAGCGAGCACAAAAGCTCTGGAGCGAAATCATGCAAAAGAAACTCTTCGCCACGCCGGCCATTGCCGGGCTCGTTGCCCTGCCGATCGCCGGATACGCTACCATGTACATGCTGGGGGAATCCAAATTCAGCGGGCCCGAATTCGGCGGTGATAAGATCACCGAAACGCTGGCCGACAAGCCGGCGACCGTCAAACCGCCGGTCGTGGCCGAAGCAGACAAGCAGAAGAAGGCGGACGCCGACAGCGAAAGCCGTAACGCCGGCGAGGCGCTCGTGGCGCCGACATCGCCGCCGAAAGCGGAATCGACCGCAGTCGGCGGGTTGACGCAGCAGGATGTGCTCAGCCGCAATGCACCCGAACCGCAGCCGAGCAGCGAGCTTGCGTTGAACGGCGACGCAAGCTCCGCGGCCCCTTCAGCCGATGGCGGCGCGCGGGTCGGCCGCATGCCTGGCACGGTTGCCGAGCCCAAGCTGATGGCACAGCAGCCCGCCGCTGCGCCGGCCGACCAGATGCTGCCGCAAGAGGAAAACCGCGACCGCGTCGAGAATTTCAAGACCAACCCAGTGCATGCCGCACTTGAAGACCCGGTCTCGACCTTCTCGATCGATGTCGACACCGCTTCCTATTCCTTCGTCCGGCGCTCGCTGAAGGAAGGCTTTATCCCGCAGGCCGACACGGTTCGCGTCGAGGAGATGGTCAACTACTTCCCCTATGACTGGAAAGGCCCGGACTCCGCCTCGACGCCGTTCAACTCGACCGTCAGCGTCATGCCGTCGCCGTGGAACGAGCACACCAGGCTGATGCATGTCGCCATCAAGGGTTTCGACGTGAAGCCGGCCGAGCAGCCCAGGGCCAATCTGGTCTTCCTGATCGATGTGTCGGGGTCGATGAACGAGCAGGACAAGCTTCCGCTCCTGCAGTCGGCCTTCCGACTGCTGGTCAACAAGCTGAGACCTGACGACACCGTCTCGATCGTCACCTATGCGGGCGATGCCGGTACCGTGCTGGAGCCCACCAAGGCTTCGGAAAAGGACAAGATCCTCGCTGCCATCGACAATCTGACATCCGGCGGCTCGACGGCAGGCGAGGCCGGCATCAAGGAAGCCTACAGGCTGGCGCAGAAATCCTTCGTCAAAGACGGCATCAATCGGGTGATGCTCGCCACCGATGGCGACTTCAATGTCGGCCAGACCGACGACGACGACCTGAAGCGGCTGATCGAAAAGGAGCGCAAGACAGGCGTATTCCTGTCGGTGTTCGGCTTCGGCCGCGACAATCTGAACGACCAGATGATGCAGACCATCGCCCAGAACGGCAATGGCACTGCTGCCTACATCGATACGTTGGCGGAGGCCGAGAAGGTGCTGGTCGAGGATGCCTCCTCGACGCTGTTCACCATCGCCAAGGACGTGAAGATCCAGGTCGAGTTCAACCCGAACAAGGTCTCGGAGTACCGGCTGATTGGCTACGAAACCCGCGCCTTGAACCGCGAGGATTTCAACAATGACCGGGTCGATGCCGGCGAGATCGGCTCAGGTCATTCAGTCACCGCAATCTACGAGATCACGCCTAAGGGCAGCGGCGGCGAACAGATCGACCAGCTGCGCTACGGCCAGGCCTCGGTGAACAATGGCGGTGTCGCCAATGCCGACGAATATGCTTTCGTCAAGATCCGCTACAAGCTGCCGAACGAGGACACCTCGAAGCTGATCACCACGCCGGTAACGTCAGCCAATGAGGTGGCGTCGTTCGACCAGGCCAGCACCGACCAGCGTTTCTCTGTTGCCGTTGCTGCCTTCGGCCAGAAGCTGCGCGACGAGGATGCGACCGCGAAGTTCGGCTACGACAAGATCATGCAGATTGCCACCGCCGCCAGGGGAGCCGATCCGTTTGGATACCGGTCCGAGTTCCTCTCGCTTGTGCGCCTTGCCTCGGCGCTCGGCGGTAACCGGTAGTGGCAATGACGGCCGGTTTCTTTCAGATGGGATCGTTCTGATAGGGGGAGCCGGCCTACGGGCGGGTGAGGCAGGCCGGCGAGGGAAACCTTGCCGGCCTTTTTTCGCGGCCGCACCGCTTCGCGCGGACCATGTCGCAGACGAAAGCGTCAGGCGCGTCCGCGGCGCCGCTCGCGGCGGGCTTCGCTGGTCTCGGCGACATTGACCGTAGCCTGCTTGTTGCGCATCGGGCCGATGCGTTCGACGATCTGCTCGACGGTCGGGCGATCCGACTTGGTGTGCGCATCGAGCGCCTTGCGCATGGCGGCGAGGTGCTGGAACGAGGTGCCGCAGCAGCCGCCGACGATTTTGGCGCCGGCATCGACGGCGAGGCGCACATAGTCGGCCATCAGCTCGGGTGTGCCGGAATAGTAGATCTCGGCACCGCGAAATTCGGGAATGCCGCAATTGCCCTTGACGATCACCGTTGCTTCCGGCTTCGCCTCGGTCATGTCGAGCAGCGACGCGAGAATGTCGGAGGCGCCGACACCGCAATTGGCGCCGACACCGAGCGGTGTCTGCGACAGGCCATCGACGACGCCGTGGATGTCCTTCGGCAGCAGTCCCATCATGGTGCGGCCGGCGGTGTCGAAGGAGCCGGTATAGGTATAGGGCAGGCCGACGCGGATGGCGGCTTCGGCGGCGGCGCGGATTTCGTCAGGCGCCGACATGGTTTCGATCCAGGCGACTTCGGCGCCGCCGGCCTTCAGCCCCTCAATCTGCTCGGCAAAGGCTTCGACCGCCTCGTCATAGGTCATGGCGCCGAGCGGCACCAGCAGCTCGCCGGTCGGGCCGACGGAGCCGGCCACGATCACCTTGCGGCCAGCGTTGCCGGCGACGGCGCTTGCGATCTCGGCCGCGCGCTTGTTCAGCGCATAGACCCGGTCCTGCGCGTGGTGCAGCTTGAGCCGATGACGGGTGCCGCCAAAAGAGTTGGTCAGGATGATGTCGGCGCCGGCATCGACAAAGTTCTGGTGCAGGCTGGTGATGGTGTCGGGCGCGGTCTCGTTCAAGAGCTCGGGAGCCTCTCCGGCCTCAAGGCCCATGGCGAACAGATTGGTGCCGGTGGCGCCATCGGCGAGCAGAACGCCCTTTTCGGCAAGCAGAGCGTCGATCGGATTGGTCATGTGAAATACGCCTTCCCGGAAGAATAACTGAGATAAGGATATAAAGAATTCTTTATGTGCCGTCAATGTCGGCACGTAGAGCAACCGGTCAAAATCGCATCTCCGCCAGCTTTCGTGTGAAGCTGGCCGCTTCATGCGCGTTGACGTCCGCGGCACGGATCAGATTGTCGAAATGGCTGGTCAGGATGCGGATCGGCTGCGTGGCGTTCAGCACCAGATACATGTCGCCGACGTAAATGGCGGCGCGATAGGGCCCGAAGATGGTGTAGGGGATCGAATAGCGCATCCGCCCGTCATAGAGAAACAGGCGGAAGGTGGGATAGAGGTCGTCGAGCAGCGTCGCCATGTGCAGGAGCTGCTGGTGGCGGTCGACCTCCGGAAAGCGGTCCCACACGCCCAGCCCACGCGCGAAGATCTCCAGCGTGTGGCGCGGCATACAGACTTCCATGTCGGTTTCGGGCCGTCGGTTGTAGTCGATGCGGTACTGCGTTTCGCCGGCCTGTGCCTCGCGGCTCTTGTTGGCGATGACGGCTTCGTAGTCGACAAGCGCCTCGGTGCGCAGAAGATCGGGAATGCCGGCCGGCACGTAGCGGATTTTCGTTCCCGCCGCCTCGGCATGCCAGCGAGCCAGCAGCGTGCGGTCGAAGCCGTCCGGCGCCTCCTCGATCTCAAGGCTCTCGCGGATTTCGCCGGTAACACCCTCGTCGTGGCTGAGGCCGAGCAGCCAGTCGAGCGAGACTTTGAATTCGGCGGCGATGTTGAGCAGCGTTTCGGCGCGGGGAAGGCGGGTCGAGGCGCCGGAGAGCAGCTGCGACAGTGCCGAACGGTCGATGCCAACCGCGGCGGCGAAGGCCGACTGGTTCAAATCGGACCTTGTCAAGAGCATTTTCAGGCGCTCGCGAAAGATCGTCGACAGGTCGCGCTTGTCCAAATCGCCACCCCATTCAATAGGAGGAAAAATTTGCGCTTAAAGCCGCGAACGCGGGCTTCAGGCGCAAATGAATCCTGTTGGCTGTTTACAATACATAACATATGCAGCTGAAAATGCGCAATCGCAACAGTTTGTGCGCTTTATCGCGTTGCGCCGACGCAACGCTCCTGACACAATGTTGTCAGGAATCAAACGGGTTCCGGCGACTGGAAGGCAGTGGTCGATAGCATGACGAGCATGGGCAACAGGCGACACGGCGCAATGGCCATCGAATGGCCGACAGCATTTCTCGCACTTCTCTGCTACGGCGGCTGGCTCGCTACCGGCTTCCTGCTCTGGCCCTCTTACCCGCTGCTGGCACTCGCCTTTCTGACCCTGATTGCGGCGCTGCAATCCTCGCTGATGCACGAGGTCCTGCACGGCCACCCAACCCGGAATGCGCGGCTCAACGAAGCCTTTGTGTTCCTGCCGATTGGCCTTGTCTGGCCGTTTCGCCGGTTCAAGACCATTCATCTGCGCCACCATGCAGACGAGCGCCTGACCGATCCGCTCGATGATCCCGAAAGCTATTACAAGGCGCTCTGGCAGCACGAGGAGCTGCCGTCGGCGATGAAATTCCTGCTGAAGATCAACAACACAATGCTCGGCCGTTTCGTGCTAGGCCCGTGGCTTTCCTGCATCGGCTTTTTCATCGACGACGCCAAGCAGGTTGCCGCGGGCGACAACGTCGTCCGCAAGGCCTGGTTACTGCACGCGATCGGCCTCGCCATCGTGCTGCCCATCGTGCAGTTCGGCTTCGGCATGCCGTTATGGCTCTACATACTGGTGCCGGTGTGGCTTGGGCAGTCGCTGATTTCGATCCGCACCTACGCCGAGCACCAATGGTCTGAACATCCGGAAGGCCGCACGATCATCGTCGAGCGCTCGCCGCTGTCCTTCCTGTTCCTCAACAACAATCTGCATTTCGTCCATCACAAGAGCCCGACGGTGGCCTGGTACAGGCTGCCGAAGGTGTTTCGCGACCGCCGTGACGAATGGCTGCGGATGAACAATGGCTACGCCTATCCGAACTATTTCGCGCTGCTCAAGGCCTATGCCTTCAAGGCGAAGGAGCCGGTCGTCCATCCCGTGCTGCGGCGCATGCCGGAACCAGGACGCGCATTCAAGCCGCGCGTCAGGGCACGCAGCCTCAATGGGCTTGGCAGCGCACCGGTACCCGCCGAGCCGCCGAAAGAATGATTCTTGCGTTGTTGCAGGCGGTGCCGCGCGGACGACGCTTTCCTGACCTTGTCAATTTCCCCGCATAACGGTCAAATCCCGGCATGAGCGAATTCATTGCGGCTTTGCCGATGTACGACTGGCCGGAAGCGCGGGACGATGTCGACGCGCAATGGGCGCGGCTGCGCGATGCTTTCAGACAAAAAGGCATCGATGCGCCGGAGACGATCATCCGCCGCACCGGCGATTTGCCCCCCGTACCTGGCGGTATTCGCGATGATCAGGGAAAACCCATCGCGCCCGATCCGGCGACATTGCCGCCGGACGAACTGGATTTTCACCAGCTCTGGCTGCATCCGGCGCTGCTCTTTGCGCAAACCTGCTGGGGACCGATGGAACTCGGCCTGTCGCAGCGTGTCCAGCTCGTCGGCCAGCCGCGTTACGACGCCTTCGAGGGTGGACAGGGCGAACTCTATTCGAGCGCCATCGTCATGAGGGCGGGCGAGGCACCGCCGGCAAGGTCGCCGGCCGACGGCTGCGCCGTCATTCCGCTCGATCAGCTTCGCAGCAAGCGCTTCACCTTCAACAGCCTCGATTCCATGTCGGGCATCATCGCGCCAGCCCGCGACCTGCAAGCATTGGGCGAGAGTTTGGATATCTTTTCCGCGCTGAGCGAAAGCTGTGGGCACCGCGCTTCGATCGTTGCCGTTGCCGAGGGCAGGGCGGACGTCGCGGCGATCGATTGCGAGAGCTGGGCGCTGGCGCAGCGTTTCGAGCCGACGGCGCAGAAGGTGACGGTCGTCGGCTGGACAAGGCGGCGCAAAGGCTTGCCGTTCATCACCGCCAGGACGACGCCGGAAACGATCGTCGCCGCGATGCGCGAGGCGATCGCGGCGCTCACGTAAAGCGCGTCGCGTTCGGTCGGCCTCATGCGACGCGCTTTAGATTCTTGTTTTATGCATGTCGTTATCGCAAAGCCGCTGCACACTTTTGCGCGACATGCATTAGCATCGCTCAGCCGCCAAGCAGCCGATTGTCGAGCGGGTAGGTCGAAAGCTTCTCGTAGCCGGTTTCAGTGATCAGGATCTGTTCTTCGATCTTGACGCCTTCGTAGCCGCCAAGCCGACCGATATAGCTCTCGACGCACAGCACCATGCCAGGTTCGAGCACTCCGCCCGGTGTGTCGTCGGTCCAGTCGCCAGCATGCGGCAAAGTCGGGTATTCGTCGGCAAGGCCGACGCCGTGATAGAGCACCCCGTAACGGGCCGGGAAGCAGTCTCCCGGTGGCACTGACGAGCCCTCGACGAGGTCGCGGAGCGATATGCCCGGCCGCATCAGCTCCGTGTTGTGGGCGATCTGGTCGGCGGCGATGCGGAACAGGTCGCGCTGCTCCTGCGACGGCGGCGCGTCACCGCAAAGCCAGGTGCGCGAAAGGTCGGCGCAGAAGCCGTAAGGACCGATCAGGTCGGTGTCGAAAGCGACGAGCTCGCCGGCCTTGATCGTCCGCGACGAACACTCCTGGAACCATGGATTGGTGCGCGGACCCGACGACAGGAGCCGGGTTTCGATCCATTCGCCGCCGCGCGCGATGTTGCCGCGATGGAGTTCGGCCCACAATTCGTTCTCGGAGATGCCAGGCCTCAACGCCTTCTCCATCTCGCCCATTGCCGCCTCGCAAGCGGCGATCGCCCGGCGCATGGCAAGGATTTCGTCGGGCGATTTGATCAGCCGCGCATTTTCCATCACCGCCTCGCCATTGCCGGTCGAGATGCCGAGGCGGGCGAGCTCTTCGATGCCCTCGGGATTGATGTGGTCGACTGCGATGCGGCGATTGCCGCCGCCATGTTCCAATACCAGGTCGGCGATGCCGGCTGCCCAGCGGCGGGCTTTTTGGCCGGTCAGCTCGCCGCTGTACAGATAAGCCCACGACACCGCCGGCCGCACCTCGTCGACGACGCCGGAATGATCGGAAAGGTGCTCGCAGGAGAAATAGTCGAACAGCACCACCGGGCCATCGGTGGCAACGAAACAATGCCTGGTCCGATTGTGTGCGACCCAGAGCTGCATGTTGGTTGCGTCGGTGGCATAGCGGATATTGACCGGATCGTAGAGCAGGGCTCCCGCATAGTCGCGGCGCTTCAGCTCGGCGCGGATGCGCTCGAGCCGGTATCGGCGCATGGCGGGCAGGTCAGGAGCAGCAATGCCCGCCGCCTGCCATTCGGCTTCCGCCAGCGCTCCATAGCCCAGCGCATGCTGGTTGAGTTCAGCGGCCTTCAGCTGCGATTTTTTGCGCAGCACATCATTCGATCCGTCGGGCTCGAACGGCATGATCTTGCGGTGATGACGGGGCCGGTCAGTCGGGTTCCTGTCCACCCTCGGCTCCTCCGCTAACGCCTTCCTTGGGCGCCGTGGCTTCTCCCACCGCCATTCTCTTCAATCTTACATAGGCGCCGGCCCGGGCGGACTTGCCGGTGCCGCGCAACAGCGGAACCATCATGTGCCGTGGTTGGCCGTCCGGCTCATAGCCGGCCGCTTTGAGCTGCTCCAAAATGACCGGACGCGGATCGTCTCGGTCAAGCCAGACGAGTACGGCTGGTTCCTGCATCAGCGTTTCGAAATTAGGCACTTCCTGGTCAAGTGCGACCAGTTTTTCGTCGACCAACCGCAGGTTTCCGACCCATGCACCATCAGATATTGCGGTTTTGACCGGTCCGTCCGCAGTCAGTTGGCGATAGAGGGCGGGGTAATCCACGCGGATCATCCGCGAGAGGCCACTGGTCCCGTTTATCTGGACGTACCAGGTGGCCGGCGCGAGCAGCACGGCGATGATCGCTCCAGCCGCGATGACCAGGAGCTGCGCATTCCTGCCGCGCGGCGCCAGCCGTTCCATAGTGGCCAGGATGGCCAGCGGCAAGATGAACAGGACCGGCAGCAGCCAGCGGTCCTTGACCACCGTCACGCCGGTGGCAAGTACAAGTATTGCCAGCATGGCCAAGCCGAGCGCCAAGGTACGCCACAACAGAATTTCCCTTGCCGGACCTTTCGGGTGCCGCTCGGAGAAACGGAACTTCGCCAGCCAGAAAGCCAGGGCGGAAACGAGCACGGGCAAGACCGCGAAATTGAAGGTTCCCATGATAAACTTGCCGGCACCGACAAAGGCCGCGGCCATGCGCCCTTGTTGCGCGTCTATTCCGAACTTCTCGCCTCTCGACAATAAATCGGCGGGATGCATGAGGCTCCAATAGGTGGTCGGCGCCAGCACCAATATCGCGACCGCTATGCTGATGGCGAACTTCGGATCAAGGATCGAGCTGCGCCATTCGCGCAGCGACAGCACGGCCGCAACAAGGGCCACCACGAGGAAGACATCATTATATTTGGCAAGAATTGCCGCCGCGGTGGCCAGGCCAAACGCCACATAGGCGATCATGCTTCGCCGCTCGAGAAGATAGGCCATGGCCAGCAGGAGCAGCGAGCAGAAGCCGACGACGGCGACGGAATGCGACAAGGCGCGCTGCGATTCCCAGACGATCTGCGGGATCGTAAACAGGCCGAACATGGCCGCCGCCGCTGTCGCTTTGGTGTAGCCGAACCGCCGCATGGCGGCGAACACGCTGCAGGCGGCAAGGAACAGCACGGAGTATTTGACGAGCTTCAGCGTGAAGATACTGGTGCCGAAAACATGCGCGGCCAGCCAGTTGATCCAGGTGTACAGGGGTGGTTGCGAGCCGCCATATCCAGCCCAGAAATACGGAACATAGATCAGCTGCTCCGCATCATCGATGCCGACGCCGGTTCCCGCCCAAGAGCTCAACAGGGACAGTATGATGGTCTGCAAGGCAAAATAAGCCGCGACCATGACGATCGCCGCCGGGAAGGGGCCGATCCGTCCCTCGGCCAGCCACTCGGCCCATCTCAGATTGTACTTCAATGAAATCTCATCGCCCTTGCCAGCAGAGTGTTGCCGGCTGCGCTAGCATGAAGAGTATGCTCCGCACAATGCGACCGGCTGGCTGCGCCTACGTCCTCATCTTTTCGCCGCTCGGGTCGAAAGGCGGTTCGACATTGATGCGTGCGGGACGCCGGTGCCCGAGGATTTCGATCTCGAACAGGCCGGCGCTCTCGTTCTCGGCAAGCGCCGCCGGTACATATCCCTGCGCCATCGACTTCTCGACATAATGCGCATAGCCGCCGGAGGTGACCCAGCCGACCACGCGCCAGTCGCCGTCGACAATGCCGCGCACGGCAGACGCGCCTTCGGCGGCGTTCGAGCCGCGCACTTCCTTGCCGCCCGCGTCGAAGCGCGGCGCGCCATAGCCATGCGGCTTTTCCACGGTGCCGTAATCCTTGCCGCCGACCTTGGCCCAGATCGGCTCATCGCCCATGACGTCTGCATCCGCGGCATCGACGATGAAGGAGACACGGCGCAGTTTCGGCCCTTCTGCCTGTTCCTTGGCCGCTGCTTCCCGGCCGATGAAGTCGTTCTTCTCTAGCTTGATGAAGCGGTCCATCGAGCCTTCGAACGGTCCGTAGATCGGACGTAGCTCGCGGAACCAGGTCGGGAAGTTCTTCTCAAGGCGCATAGAGAGCAAAGCCCGCATGCCGAAATCGACAAGCCCAAACTCTTCGCCAGCCTCCTTGATCGCCTTGTAGACAAGGCGCTGGTAGGCAGGCGCCATCCAGATCTCGTAGCCGAGGTCGCCGGTGTAGGTGATGCGATTGACCATGCAAGGCGCGCCGCCGACCGCCATTTCGCGGAAATCCATAAAGCGGAAGGCCTTGGTCGACATGTCGACATCGACCAGTTTCTGCAGCAGGTCGCGGGATTTCGGCCCGGCGATGGAGAGACCGACCAGCGTCTGGTCGAAGCGGTGGATGCGGATGCTTCCATCCTTTGGCAGATGCTTCTCGAACCAGCGCATGTGGTATTTTTGCGCTGCCGAAGAACCCCATATCATGAAGCGTTCTTCCCCACCCCTTGGGCCCGCCTTGGCGATGGTGAAGTCCCCGATCAGCCGGCCGAACTCGTTCAGCATGGGCGTCAGCACGATGCGGCCGGTCTTCGGCATGCGATTGGTCATCAGACGGTTGAGGAAGTCCTCGGCCCCTGGCCCGGAGACTTCGTATTTGGCGAAGTTGGCGATCTCGGTGACGCCGACCCTCGCGCGGGTGGCGCGCACCTCCTCGCCGATCGGGCGGAAATCATTGGAGCGGTGGAAGGACACGACGTCCTTCGGCTCCGAGCCTCTCGGCGCGAACCAGAGCGGGGTTTCGAGACCCCAGCTGTCGCCCATGACGGCGTTGTTGGCGAGCATGGTGTCGTAAAGCGGGGTCGTCTGCGCTGGTCTTGCCGCCGGTAATTCCTCGTTGGGAAAGCGGATGGAGAAACGGCGCGAATAATTTTCGCGGACCTTTGCGTTGGTATAGCGCAGCGTTGCCCATTCGCCGAAGCGCGCAACGTCCATGCCCCAGACGTCGAAGCCGGGGTCGCCATGGACCATCCAGTTCGACAGCGCCAGGCCGACGCCGCCGCCCTGGCTGAAGCCGGCCATGACGGCGCAGGCGCACCAGAAATTGGTCAGGCCCTGCACCGGGCCGACCAGCGGGTTGCCGTCCAGCGCGAAGGTGAAGGGGCCGTTGATGATCTGCTTGATGCCGGCCTTTTCGATGCCGGGGAAATGCTTGAAGCCGATCTCGAGCGACGGCGCGATGCGGTCGATGTCTGGCTGCAGCAGCTCGTGGCCGAAATCCCAGGGCGTGCTGACCGGCGACCACGGCTTGCAGGCCTTTTCATAGGTGCCGAGCAGGATGCCGTTGCGCTCCTGGCGGGTATAGATCTCGCCCTTGAAATCGAGCACGCCAATCATCTCGCGGCCGGTCGACTTGTTGAATTCCTCGACCTCCGGCATCGGCTCGGTCAGGAGATACATATGCTCCATGGCCAGCACTGGCAGTTCGACGCCGACCATGCGACCGATCTCGCGCGCCCACAGGCCGCCGCAGTTGACCACATGCTCGGCTTTGACTGTGCCTTGCTCAGTGACGACGTTCCAGGTGCCGTCGACCTCCTGCGTCAGTTCCACGACGCGGTTGCGCAGTACGATCTCGGCGCCTAGCTTCCTGGCGGCCTTGGCATAGGCATGGGTGGTGCCGGAAGGGTCGAGATGGCCCTCGACTGGATCCCACATGGCGCCGACGAAATTCGTCTCGTCCATCAGCGGGAACATTGCCTTGGCTTCGGACGGCGTGATCAGTTCGGTGTCCATGCCGAGATAGCGGCCCTTGGCGTGGGCGAGCCGCAAGAAGTCCATGCGCTCGGGCGTGTCGGCCATCATCACGCCGCCGGTCAGGTGCAGCGAGCAGGATTGGCCGGAAATCTCCTCGATCTCCTTGTAAAGCTGCACCGTATAGGCCTGCAGCTTGGCGACGTTGGGATCGCCGTTCAGCGTATGGAAGCCGCCCGCCGCATGCCAGGACGAGCCGGAAGTGAGCTCCGAACGCTCGATCAGCATGATGTCGGTCCAGCCAGATTTGGCCAGATGATAGAGCACCGAGCAGCCAACGACGCCGCCGCCGATGACAACCGCTTTTGCATGAGATTTCATGAAGATAGATCCGTTTTTGAAGAGATTGAATCGAGTGAGCGGGGCGCGAAAACAAAGCGGAGATGGGATACAGCGATGTTTCGGGCCAGCCTGCCATCAAGACGGAGTGGGGGTCGACTACTCATCAGATGATCAAAAATCGGTCGGCGCGCCGCCTTCGGCCCGGCGCTTGTCGACGAAGGCGTTGAGCTCCTCCCGGATTGCCGGATCCATGTAAGGCTCTTCATAGGAGGCCAGCCGTTCCTTCCAGACGCGATTGGCCTTTTCGAGCGCCGTCGGCGATCCGGCCTCCGCCCAACTCTCGAAATTGCGCCAGTCCGAGATAATAGGCGCATAGAACGCGGTCTTGTAGCGGTCCTGCGTGTGCTGGGTGCCGAAGAAATGGCCGCCGGGGCCGACGGACTGTATGGCGTCGAAACCGAGTGCTTCCTCGGAAAGATCGAGCGGCGTCAGGAACTCTGCGACCATCTGCAACAGGTCTATATCCAGGATGGTCTTCTCATAGGAGCAGCGCAGGCCGCCTTCGAGCCAGCCGGCGGCATGCATCATCAGGTTGCCGCCGCCCTGGATGGCGCCCCACAGCGAGAACACACTTTCATAGGCGGCCTGCGCGTCGACCGTGTTGGCTGCGCAGGTGTTGGAGGTGCGGTAGGGGATGTTGTAGCGGCGGGCGAGCTGCCCGCCGACAAGCTGCGCCTTCATATATTCCGGCGTGCCGAAGGCCGGCGCGCCGGACTTCATGTCCACATTCGAGGTGAAGCCGCCGTAGCCGACAGGCGCGCCCTTGCGCACCATCTGCGCGAAGGCGATGCCGGACAGCGCCTCGGCATTCTGTTGCACCAGCGCGCCGGCAATCGTCACCGGCGCCATAGCGCCGGACAGGGTGAACGGCGTCACGATGACCACCTGGCCCTTGCTCGACATCTGGATGATGCCTTCCATCATCGGCACGTCGAGCTTGAGCGGCGAATTGGTGTTGATGATGGTGAATACCGACGGCTCCGCAAGCAACTGCTCATGGCTGATGCCACGTGCGATCCTGGTGATCTCGATGCCGTCGACGTTGCGCTCCTTGCCGAGCGAATAGATGTGGAACATCTTGTCGGTCAGCGTGGCGAGGTCACGTATGCATTCAAGGTGGCGGACGGACGGATGGATGTCGATCGGCTCGACCGGATAGCCGCCCGTGCAGTTCAATATGTTGTGCATCTGCGCAAGCTTGAGGAAGTTGCGGTAGTCCTGCTGGTTGCCCGGCCGGCGGCCGCGGTCGACGTCGGAGCAATTGGGCGCCGACGCCATCATCGAGATGATCAGATTATCGCCGCCGAAGCGCACGTTGTGCGCCGGGTTGCGGGCGTGGATGGTGAATTCCGGCGGGCAGTGCGCAACCAGTTCCAGGATCATGTCACTGTCGAAGCGCACCCGCTCGCCGCCTTCGCGTACATCGGCGCCATGCGCCTTCATAATGCGCCGGGCTTCGTCATGCAGCACGTCGACGCCGATTTCCCGCAGCACGCGCAGAGAGGCGAGGTGGATAGATTCCAGCTCGTCGTCGGAAACCAGCCGGGTCGGCGCCAGCGGGTTCTTCAACTGCCGAAACGGCGGCTGCTCGAACGCCGCCGATCCGCCGGCACGCTTTCCCGCGCGGCCGCCGCGACGGGCGCGGTCGTTTGCCAATGCAGGTTCGGCGGGCTGAATGGCGGCGGTCATGATAGTCCTCGTACGCTGCGGCAATGCGGCGGCATAATGGACTGCCGGCCGGCCAGCCATTGCGGAGGCGGCGACCACTAGGACGAGGGAAGCGACATGCCTAAAGGGCAGCCGGAGGGATCGTCAGGCTCTTATTCTCTTCCGGCTGGCGCAAGCGGTTTTCGTTGCCGGTGCTTACCGCGATGAAAGCGAAACGCTAGTCCTGCATCATGGACCGGGCGGAACAGGACAGCGGCGAGACAGTGCAGTGGGCGGCGATCACCGGCGTGATCGCCACCGTCTCGGTGTTCGCCATCGCGCAAGGGCTGAGCTATCCGCTGTTGAGCTTCATCCTGCAGCGCCAGGGCGTCTCGCCGGCCATGATCGGCCTGTCGGCGGCAATGACGCCGATCGGCTTCATCGTCTCGTCGCCGCTGGTTCCGGCGCTGGCGGGGCGTTTCGGGGCAGGGCGCACCGCGCTTACTTGCGCGGCACTTTCCGCGCTGGTGCTGGCGCTGATCGGCTGGACGCAAAATGTCTATCTGTGGTTTCCTCTGCGCTTTTTGATCGGCGCCGTCACCAACCCGCTCTACGTGCTGAGCGAAGTCTGGGTGATCGCACTGGCGCCGCCGACACGCCGCGGCCGCGTCATGGGCATCTATTCGACCATCATTTCGGCGGGCTTTGCGGCGGGGCCGCTGTGCCTGCTTGCGGTCGGCACCGAGGGATGGCCGCCGTTCCTCGTCGGCATCGCCGCATTCCTGTTTTGCGGCGCCTGCCTCGCCTCGGTGCTGGCACGGCTGCCCAAGGTCGACGAGAGCGGGCACCGCGTTTCGGTGCTGGGGTTCGTGCCGCAGGCGTGGCTGCTGTTATCGGCGGTGATCGTGGCCGCCGGTTTCGAACAGGCGGTGCTCGCCTTGCTGCCGGTCTACGGAACACATTATGGCATCGCCGAAGCGCGCATGTCGGCGCTGCTGTCGGTGATGATCGCCGGCAACATCGCTATGCAGGTGCCGCTCGGCCTGCTGGCGGAACGACTGACGGCGCGGCTGGTGCGGTTCATCTGTGTTTCGATGACGGTGCTCGGATGCGTTCTGTTGCCGTTCCTCATCGAGACGCCGCTGATCTGGCCGTGCGTCTTCATCTGGGGCGCGGTTTCCTACGGCATTTACACGATGTCGATCATTGAACTCGGCGAGCGGTTCACCGGCTCGGCACTGGTCGCCGGCAACGCCGCCTTCTCGCTGATGTGGGGCGTCGGCGGCATCGCCGTGCCGCCGCTGGCGGGCAGCGCCATGGATGTTGTTGGCGCCGGCGGCCTGCCAATGACGCTCGGTGCCATTTGCCTGGCGCTGGCAGTTGTAACGGTCATTCGAAGACGGATGGTGTGAATGCCAGAAAGCCGCCGTTTCTGACGAATGACTTGAATATAAGCGGCCCCATGTCGATCTTGGCTATGCCGCCGCCCGACTCAACCGGAGACGTCATGACCAAATCGAATACCAAGGGCCAGCCGGGTTCGGCGGCCGAAGACCCGTTTCTCTGGCTTGAGGACAGGAGGGGCAAGCAGGCGCTCGACTGGGTGCATCACCAAAATGCAGTTACGGTCGGGGAGCTGCAGGGCGATCCGTCCTATCAGACGTCGTTCGAGACGGCGCTCGACCTGATGACAGCCGAGGATAACATCGCCGTTGGGGCCGCTATCAACGGCTATGTCTATAATTTCTGGCAGGACCGGACGAACGTACTCGGCCTTTGGCGGCGCACCACCGTCGCCTCCTACAAGACCGACAAGCCGGAATGGCAGACGATCATCGACTTCGACAGTCTGGCGGCGAAAGAGGGGGTGAAATGGGTGTTCAGCGGCGCCAGTCGGCTCTACCCCGACTTCAGCCGCTGCCTGCTCAACCTGTCGCCGGATGGCGGCGATGCCAGCGAGATGCGCGAATTCGATATCGAAAGCAGATCGTTCGTCGATGGCGGCTTTCGCGCTCCTGCCTCGAAGTCGAGCTTTAGCTGGCTGGACGAGGACACGGTTATCGTTTCCGCCGCCTTCGAGGAGGACGACAAGACCCAGTCCGGTTATCCGCGCGTGGTCAAGCTTTGGCGGCGCGGCACGCCACTGGAAGCGGCGATGCCGATCTTCGAGGCGCTGAAGCAGGATCTTGCCGCCGGCGGGTCCGTCGAATTCGACGGCGACAAGCGTCATGTCTTCCTCGCCCGGACCATCGACTTCTTCGCCTCGCACAGTTTCCTGCGGCTGCCTTCCGGCGAGAACAGGCGCATCCCGTTGCCGGACGACGTCACCGATACAGCGCTGTTCAAGGGCCAGCTCGTCTTCGGCGTGCGTACCCCGTGGACTGCGCCGGACGGCACGCTGTGTAAGCCCGACGGGCTCTATTCACTCGATTTCGAGCGCTGGATCGAAACCGGGATATTCGGATCCCTCGATACCGTGCTCGAGCCGGCGCACCGCGTCTCGATCGCCGGCATTGCCCGCACGCAGGACCGGCTGTTCATCAATTTGATGGACAATGTGCGCGGCAAGGTCGTCGCCGGCGAGCGCAGCGACAGCGGCTGGGAGTTCAAGCCCGTGGCGTTGCCCGAAAACGGCAATGTCGGCATCAGCCATGCCGAGCATTTCGGTTCCAGCGTCTCCTTTTCCTTCACCGATTTCCTGACGCCGAGCTCGATCATCTGGTCGGACGACAATGCTGCCACGCTGGCACCGGTGAAATCGCAGCCGGCGCGTTTCGACGCGTCGTCCCTGCTCTCCGAACAGTTCGAGGCGCGCTCGAAGGATGGCACGATGATCCCGTACTTCGTCGTCAGGAGGCGCGACTTGCATGGACCCTTGCCGACATTGCTTTACGGCTATGGCGGCTTCGAAGTGCCGCTGCTGCCCGGCTATGCCGGCGTGCGCGGCAGGCTGTGGCTGGAGAAGGGCAATGCCTATGTGCAGGCCAACATCCGCGGCGGCGGCGAGTTCGGCCCGAACTGGCACCAGGCAGCGCTCAAGGCCAATCGCCAGAATGCCTTCGACGATTTCGCTGCCGTCGCGCAAGATCTGATCAAACGCGCCATCGCTACGCCCGACACACTGGGCATCCAGGGCGGATCGAATGGTGGCTTGCTGACCGGCGTCTCGCTGACCCAGCACCCGGAATTGTTCGGTGCAGTGATCATCGACGTGCCGTTGCTCGACATGCTGCGTTACACCGAGCTGCCGCCCGGCGCGTCATGGATGGCCGAGTATGGCGATCCGGCGAAGCCGGAAGAGGCAGCCTGGCTCGCCGCCTATTCGCCCTACCAGCATGTAGACACGGATGCAGCCTATCCGCCGGTGTTGCTGACGACCTCGACCGCCGACGATCGCGTCCATCCCGGCCATGCCCGCAAGATGGCGGCACGGCTGCAGGCGGCCGGCCACGGCAAGACGCTGTTCTTCGAGGAGACCGAAGGCGGCCATGGTGGACGCGGCGACCGGCGGCCGCAGGCCGCACAGGCGGCGATGAAGTACGTCTTCCTGCAGCGGGCCCTGACTGGCACCAATTGACTGGCACCAATTGACCGGCGTCGCTTGACCGGCACGGCTTGAACTGAGGGCTCGAGGCAGCCTAAGGTACATGCATGGCTCGGCTGGCGAAATCGGGTTGCGCATTTGGGGTGGCGGTGACGCCGTCGTCGCGCACGCTACGCGCCGAGCTGTTGCGGCTGTGCGCTCGCATCGGCTATTCGCCGCCCGCTGTCCTCTGACGAATCCGCCCCGGCGCGAAAGCTGCCGGATTGGTTCAAGAGGAAAGACCAGACATGACCTACCAGAATTATTCGCTGAAGCAGCTTCAGCAGATCGATGCCGCGCATCACCTTCATCCGTTCACCGACCACAAAGAGATGCGCGAGACCGGCTCGCGCATCATCACCCACGCCAACGGGCCGTTCATCTATGATGCCGAAGGGACGGAAATCCTTGACGGCATGGCTGGGCTGTGGTGCGTCAATGTCGGCTATGGCCGCGACGAGCTCGCCGACGCCGCCTACGCCCAGATGAAGGAATTGCCCTACTACAACTCTTTCTTCAAATGCTCGACGCCGACGCCGGTTCTGCTGTCGAAAAAGCTGGCGGAGATCGCGCCAAGGCACATCAACCAGGTGTTTTACGGCTCGTCCGGTTCGGAGGCCAATGACACGGCGCTGCGCCTGGTCCGTCACTATTGGGTGCTGGAAGGCAGGCCCGAGAAGAACCGCATCATCTCACGCAAGATGGGCTACCACGGCTCGACCATCGCCGGCGCCTCGCTCGGCGGCATGGATTTGATGCACAAGCAGCTCGGCGGCGCCGTGCCCAACATCGTCCATGTGATGATGCCCTATGCCTATGAGCTCGCACTGCCCGGCGAAAGCGACCATGATTTCGGCCTGCGCGCGGCAAAAGCGGTCGAGGACGCGATCCTCGAAGCCGGCGCCGACAAGGTGGCCGCCTTCATCGGCGAGCCGGTGATGGGGGCAGGCGGGGTGAAGATCCCGCCGATGAGCTATTGGCCGGAGGTGCAGCGCATCTGCCGCAAATACGATGTCCTGCTGATGCTGGACGAGGTCATCACCGGATATGGCCGCACAGGCGAGTGGTTCGCCGCACAAGCCTTCGACGTCGAGCCCGACACCATCACCACGGCCAAGGCGCTGACCTCCGGCTATCAGCCGCTGTCGGCGCTGCTGGTCGGCGACCGCATCGCGGCGACGCTGGTCGAAAAGGGCGGCGAATTCTATCACGGCTACACCTATGCCGGGCATCCGGTGGCCTGCGCGGTGGCGCTGAAGAACCTCGAGATCATCGAGCGCGAAGGCCTGGTCGATCGCGTCAGGAACGACACCGGGCCTTACTTCGCCAGGGCGCTGCAGGAACGTCTCGGTGGGCACGATCTGGTCGGCGAGGTGCGCTCGTTCGGGCTGATGGGGGCGATCGAGATCGTCAAGGACAAGGCAACCAAGGAGCGTTTCCTGCCCGCCGGCAGCGCGGCGGTGATGGTTCGCGACCACGCGATTGTCCAGGGCATGATGCTGCGCGCTACCGGCGACACGATGATCCTGTCGCCGCCGCTGATCTGGACCCGCGAGACGATCGACATGGCCTGCGACCGCATCGCCACGGCGCTCGATCTGGCGCAAGCGGATTTGCGCAAGGGGTAAGGTAGAACCATCGCCGGGCGACCTGCAGTCGGACGCTCGGCGATCGCTGCGTCGATCGCCGAGCAGATGGTCGAGGACGTGGACAAAGTCAGTTCGAATTCGGCTGCGGGTGGAAACGCGCCCCATCCAGGCACTGCCGACTATTCAGCTTTGGCGCGCCAAGCCTACCTCACTCCCGCCTGGCAAAACTCGTCCATGCCGAGCGCGGCAAGCGTGCGAACGGCGCCCGTCTTGTCACCTGCCGCCGATCAGCGTGACGTCCGTAAGCCATCCGTAAGTCCGGTCCTGTCAACTTCGCCTGATCGAATTCAGCAAGGGATCATTCGTTCAAGGAGACCAAAATGGGCGACTAGCTGTCCTTAGCGCCACGTCGCAACGAATTGCGCCACGTTGAAGTGCGAACAAGTCGAGCGGTGTGCAAATTGAAGCATGCTTGCTTCCCAATTGAGGCATTTGGCGAATCCAAATCTGAGGGAGTGACACATGTTTAAATATCCGTCTCGGGAGGGTCTCACGCGCGAACAATCGGAAGCCCTGGAAAAGGCCGCGTTCTTGATCATCAGCGCGCGGAAAGAAGCCGCGGCGCTACTGGCGCGGGCGGGAGTAACTTTACCTGATGATGGGTTTGGGTTCGGGAACCCTTGCAACGCGCACATAGAGGCGCACGGCAACTGCCCGTGCAACGATTACACGGGCGATGGTGGGCCATGTTTGACGCAGACTACCCTCGATACGGCCTTCCCCCCGTCCCGGAGTTGCGGCCATCCACCATCAAAACATCTCTCCACATAAGGCGTATTGGAGACAGTTGATGCGCACCATTTCTTTGATCCTAGCCTTGGTTATGCAATCGGTCATCACTGTATCTCTTGCGCAGGACGCCAAAACACCTTTCAAAAGGCCGGTTCCAGAAGAGCACAAGGGCTTCGTGGCGGAAATTGAGGGTGTTTTCAGGAAATATCCAAAGGCGATCGCTCGCTACAAACTCGTGGATATCGGCCTCGTAAATATTGGCGAGATGCCGCGCGTGGAGTGCACAGTAGAATGCGAGTTTGATTCTACTTGGGGCGGATGGTGCAAAGACCGTTGTGATACGGAACGCGAAGAATAGCACCCTGCCGGTTTCCATTGCCCGGTTGCTAGTCGACAGACACGCGCTTTATGATGGCTGCTGAAGCGCCGATCGGGCCCGTTGCCCGAGATCGTTGTGCGGGAGGGACACTATGGCCCAGCAGGAGCAGTGGCAGCTGGAAGGCAGCGCCGCGGACCTCTACGAGCGCTACCTGGTCCCGGCAATCACAGCCCTGTGGGCTGCGGACCTGATGGATCGTGCTGCGCCTCAATCTGGTGAGCGGATTTTGGACGTAGCTTGCGGCACCGGCGTGGTGGCACGCTCGGCGGCCGAGCGTATGGGAAGTGGGCAGGTCGTCGGCCTCGACATCAATACGGGCATGCTCGCCGTTGCTCGGTCGCTCCCGAGAGGCGCTGGAGCGCGTATCGACTGGCATGAGGGAAGCGCGCTCGAAATGCCGTTCCCTGACTCCGCCTTCGATCTGGTTCTTTGCCAGCTCGGACTGCAGTTTTTTCCGGATCGATCTAGTGCGCTCCGTGAGATGTTCCGGGTTCTGGTGCCTGACGGCCGACTGGCTTTAAACGTTTTCAGCGCTATTGAGCACACTCCTGCGGCGAAGGCGCTGGCGGATGCCTTGGATCGACACCTCGGTCCAGGCGCTTCGGCAACGAAAGGTCTGAGCATTCACTCGCCGATGCGGACGAGCTTTACCGATTGGTGGCCGAGGCGGGATTTCGTCAGGTGACCATCCACACGACGACACAAAACATCCGATTTCCCTCGTCTAGGGAATATGTGCGGCTACAGCTGGCAGCGACTCCGCAGGCCGGGCTGGTCAGCAGAATTGATGCCGGGCATCGGGAAGCAGTCATCGCAGCGATCACCGGTGATCTAAATTTTTCGCTGGCAATCTATTCAACTGAAGGGGAGCTGATGTTCCCCCAAGAGGCCCACGTCGTGCTCGCACGCAAGTAGCGTAGCTGATCGATGAGCCATGGCACCGACGCGCTGGGGGATTGGGGCGCGACCACCTGTGGGTCGACGTAGCTCAGGACAGCAGCCACGACGCCGACGATCATCTGGAGACGCGCCAGGGCGATCGCCTCATTGTCCTTGAAGAATGCGAAACGCAAAAACCGCGCTCCATCGGAACGCGGCTTTGCCAGATACGCATGGCGCTTCGCCAACAATACACTTGCGAAACTTACGGCGAAACTTACGGGCTCCGGTACGCGAGACCTGATCCGGAGCGCCGGGCGGATGTCCGCCTCGCAATCCGTTTTAAACGCATATCGTTACTGCAGGGTTAGCAAGAGCTTAAGCAAACCTAAATTTGCCGGCTTTCCGCATTGGGCAGATCGAAAACCTGTGAACTTGGAGCTTACGCCGGGTCACCACGGAGGAAATTAATGATGCCGGAAAAATCCGCGCCGGCATTCCCTTGTGCGTTGAACAGCGCATAAAGCTGGGCTGCCTCGGCGCCGAGCGGCGTTGCTGCACCGACGCTCTGTGCGGCCTCCTGCGACAGTTTCAGGTCCTTCAGCATCAGTGCCGCCGCGAAGCCAGGCTTATAGCCATTGTTGGCGGGCGATGTCGGCACCGGGCCGGGCACCGGGCAATAGGTGGTCAGCGACCAGCACTGGCCGGACGACGTCGAGGCGACGTCGAACAGCGCCTGGTGCGACAGGCCGAGCTTTTCCGCCAGCACGAAGGCCTCGGCAACGCCGATCATCGAAATGCCCAAAATCATATTGTTGCAGATCTTCGCCGCCTGTCCGGCGCCGTCGTCGCCGCAATGAACGATGCGGCCGGCCATCGGCTTGAGGATTGGTTCGGCCTTGGCGAAGGCATCCTTCGAACCGCCGGCCATGAAGGTCAGCGTGCCGGCCGCCGCACCGCCCGTGCCGCCGGAGACCGGCGCGTCGATCGACAGCAACCCGTGCTTGGCGGCGATGGCATGGGCCTTTCGAGCCGACTCGACATCGATGGTCGAGGAATCGATGAACAGCGCGCCTTTTTTTGCCTTGGACGCTATGTCTGCGTAAACCGACAGAACATGCTTGCCGGCTGGCAGCATGGTGATGACCGCATCGGCGTCTTTCACCGCCGCAACGGCATTGGCCATGACGATGACGCCGTGCTCCCTGGCAATGACGAGGTTCTCCGGCACCAGGTCGAAGCCGTGCACGGCATATCCGGCCTTGACCAGGTTGGCGGCCATCGGATTGCCCATATTGCCGAGGCCGATGAAGGCGATGGTGGTCATAATGGCGCTCCGTGGTTTGGGTAGGCAGTAGGCAGTAGGCAGTAGGCAGTAAGCAGTAAGCAGTAAGCAGTAAGCAGTAAGCAGCAAGCAGTAAGCGACCTATTCGGGCGCAAGTTTGCTAATAAGTTGGCGAAGCATTTTCCCGATGCCCTCGGTCGCTAAAAGCACGTGATAAGCTTGATCATGCGTAGCAAGGCCAATGCGTTCAGCGATCTGGAGGTGTGTCTCGAACTCCTTCAGCGATCCCTGGGCAATCCTGAGAAATTGCTGATAGGAGCCTCTGTTGTCTCGACCGTAACCTTCCGCGATGTTTGCAGGAATAGAGGTTGCTGAGCGGCGGATTTGGCTGGTCAACCCATACAATTCCTCTTTTGGCCATGCCTTGGTCAGGGAGTAGGTGGTGACGGCCAGATCCATCGCCTGCTGCCATACGATAAGATCCTTGTACGAATTGATCTTGCCGGTCATCTTTCTGCCTACTGCCTACTGCCTACTGCCTACTGCCTTACCGTCCGATCAGCGCGCGTGCGATGATGACGCGCATGATCTCGTTGGTGCCTTCGAGGATCTGGTGGACGCGCAGGTCGCGCACCAGCTTCTCGATGCCGTAATCATGCAGATAGCCGTAGCCGCCATGCAGCTGCAGGGCGTCATTGGCGATATTGAAGCCGGTGTCGGTGACGAAGCGCTTGGCCATTGCCGACCATTTCGAGGCATCCGGCGCGTTGCGGTCGAGCTTCGAGGCGGCGGTGTAGAGGAAGACGCGCGCTGCCTGCAATTCGGTCTCCATGTCGGCAAGCTTGAACTGCAGCGCCTGGAACTGGTTGATCTTCGACCCGAAAGCCTTGCGCTCGGCGGTGTAGGCGAGCGCCTTGTCGAACGCCGATTGCGCGCCGCCGAGCGAACAGGCGGCGATGTTCAACCGGCCGCCGTCGAGCCCGGCCATGGCGATGCCGAAGCCGGCGCCCTCGACCGACAGCAGGTTTTCGACCGGCACCTTGCAGTCCTCGAAGACGACCTGGCGGGTCGACTGCATGTGCCAGCCCATCTTGCGCTCGTTGGCGCCGAAGGAAAGGCCGGGCGCATCGTTCGGCACGACGAAGGTGGAAATGCCTTTCGGCCCGTCGGCGCCGGTGCGCGCCATGACGACATAGAGGTCGCTGTCGCCGGCACCGGAGATAAACTGCTTGGCGCCGTTCAGCACATAATCGCCGCCGCTTTTGACCGCGCGCGTCTTCAGCGCCGCCGCATCCGAGCCCGAGCCGGGCTCGGTCAGGCAATAGCTCGCCAGCCATTCCATCGAGGTCAGCTTCGGCAGGAAGCGCCGGCGCTGCTCGTCGCTGCCGAAGCGGTCGATCATCGATGCCGCCATGTTGTGGATCGAGATGAAGGCGGAAAACGCCGGATCGGCCCGCGAAAGCGCCTCGAAGATCAGCACGGCGTCGAGCCCGCCGAGCCCCGAGCCGCCGACGTCGTCGCGGACATAGATGCCGCCAAGGCCGAGCGGACCTGTCTCGCGGATCACATCGGCGGGGAAATACTTGTTGCGATCCCAGTCGAGTGCGTTCGGCGCCACACGGTCGGCGGCGAAGGCTTGCGCCATCTCCTGGATGGCGCGCTGGTCTTCGTTGAGTTCGAACTGGCTGGTGCCCGCATCGACAGCGGCGTCCATGGCGTGCTCCCTGATGTTTCCGGCCTGCTGGCCTGTCGTTTTTGGCTTTGCGCGCAGTCCAATCTAGACCAATGATGCCGCCGCGCAACCCGACCGTCTCTATCCAACCATCTGGGCAGCCGCTGTGCGCGAATGCGCTTTGGAGCAAAGTGTGACGACAACTTTCGACGAACTGCTTGGATGCTTCCATGCCTATCTCCAGACGTTCGACGATGCGCTCGTGCAGGACGCTGTGGCGCGGATCGGCTGGGACATGCCGGGCCGGCCGCTCGAACCGCATGCACTGCCTTGTCTCGTCCAGCTCGACCGGATCGTCGAACTCGCTCCCGCTGCGGCCAAGTCGCTGGCGCGGCTGGTTGCGGAGCGTCGCGGCTATCTGCACTGGGGCCAGACCTATGGCGAGGCGGATTTCGGCACGGTTTTCATCGACAATTACGGCTGGCTGGAGGTGTTCGGCACACGCGGCCATTTCGTCAATGACGAGGTCGCGGGCGGCCTGCTGATCCTTGGGCCCGACATTGTCTACCCCGATCACCACCATGTCGCGGAGGAGATCTACATCCCGCTGACCGGCGGCACCGAATGGCGCATGGGCGACGGCGGTTTTCGCCTTCGAGCGGCGGGCGAAGTGATCCACCATGCCTCTGACATCAACCACGCCATGCGCACCGGCAAGGAGCCGCTGCTGGCGCTCTATCTCTGGCGTGGCGGGCCACTGGCGGCCAAGTCGACGATCACCGCAACCGTTGCGCAGGGCAGGGACTGATATGGCCAAGGCGATCATGCTGCAGGGCACGGGTTCGGATGTCGGCAAGACGGTGCTCGTCGCCGGTCTGTGCCGCGCGGCGAAGAAGCGCGGCTTGAAAGTGCGGCCGTTCAAGCCGCAGAACATGTCGAACAACGCCGCTGTCGCCGATATTCCAGGCGATTCAGGCGGCGGCGAGATCGGCCGCGCCCAATGGCTGCAGGCGATCGCCTGCGGCGCAGCGCCGACCGTCCACATGAACCCGGTGCTGCTCAAGCCGCAGACCGATGTCGGCGCTCAAGTCGTCGTGCAGGGCAAGGTGTTCGGCGAGGCGCGGGCGCGCGACTACCAGGCGCTGAAGGGCCGGCTGATGGATGCGGTGCTGGACTCCTGGGCAAAGGTCGGCGAGGGCGCCGATCTGGTCATTGTCGAGGGCGCCGGGTCGCCGGCCGAGATCAATCTCAGGAGCCGCGACATTGCCAATATGGGCTTTGCGACGCGCGCCGGCGTGCCGGTGATCCTGGTCGGCGATATCGATCGCGGCGGCGTTATCGCCTCGGTCGCCGGCACCCATCTGATCCTGCCGGAGGAGGACCGGCGCATGATCGTCGGCTACCTCATCAACAAGTTCCGCGGCGATGTCTCGCTGTTCGAAGACGGCATCGAGGCGATCGAAAAATTCA
Source organism: Mesorhizobium sp. M0601 (assembly GCF_040320845.1). Lineage (NCBI taxonomy): Bacteria > Pseudomonadati > Pseudomonadota > Alphaproteobacteria > Hyphomicrobiales > Phyllobacteriaceae > Mesorhizobium > Mesorhizobium sp. M0601. The sequence continues at coordinate 1,215 of NZ_JAMYQK010000003.1, read as the reverse complement.
CCGGCTGGCGCTGTTTTGGCGTCGTGCCGTGGCTGAAGGCGGCGGCGCGGCTGCCATCGGAAGATTCCGTCGTGCTCGAGCGACTGGCGTCCGGCGAGAAGCGAGCGCTGAAGATCGCCGTGCCGGTGCTCTCGCGCATCGCCAATTTCGACGATCTCGACCCGCTCAAGGCCGAACCGCAGGTTGAGGTGGTGTTCGTGCCGCCTGGTGAGCGCTTGCCCGAAGATGCGGGTCTGGTGGTCATTCCCGGCTCGAAGTCGACGATCGGCGATCTCCTGAAATTTCGCGAGAACGGCTGGGACCGCGACCTTGCCGCGCATAGGAAACGCGGTGGTCATATCGTCGGCATTTGCGGCGGCTTCCAGATGCTTGGTCATATCGTGCGCGATCCCGACGGCATCGAGGGCAGCGTTACAGAAACGCAAGGGCTTGGCCTGCTCGACGTCGAAACGGTGATGGAGCCGGAAAAGACGGTGCGCAATGTCAGCGCGCGCTCGGTGCAATTCGATCTGCCGCTCGAGGGCTACGAGATCCATCTCGGCCGCACCACCGGTCCGGACACGCTGCGGCCGTCCGCCGTTATCAACGGCATCGATGACGGCGCTATCTCGGCCGACGGCAAGGTGCTGGGCACCTATATGCACGGGCTGTTTTCCGCCGACGCCTTCCGGGCGAAATTCCTCGAAAGCCTCGGCGTCAAGGGCGGCGGCATCGACTACCGCGCCGAGGTCGAACGGGCACTGGACGAGATCGCAGCCGAACTGGAAACCCACCTCGACTGCGACACGATTTTTGGGCTGGCGCGTTAGATACTTTGCGCGGAAGTTTTGCACGGGTCGTTGGCTTCGACGGATCACATGCCTTGGCGATTAGCGGAAACGTCCATCGCTTCGTCATCCTGGGGCGGAGCAAGGAGCGAAGCGACGCGGCGCAGATCCCAGGATCCATGCCGCTACATCAGAGCGCTGCAGCGGTGCAGCATCCTGCTCCGCTGCACCCTTCGGCTAAGGTCACGGCATGATGGGGTGGACGGCGCCCGACGGCATCGGATGTGCCAGAATGAGTTCGTTGAGATCTCAAACAAGGGAGCCGTCCGTGGAACACCTTATCCGTATTGGCATGGATACGTCATCCGTATTGGCATGGATACGTCCAAGAGTGTTTTTCAGCTGCATGGTGTCGACGCTGCGGAGCGTTCGGTGCTGGTGCGTAAAT